>JBMYQW010000034.1:0-19532 GCA_049601735.1 Spirulinaceae cyanobacterium | reverse complement strand
TGGGAGGGGCGGTCTCGCGTAGCGATGACCGGGGTGGGTCGGGTGTGGGCCGCCCCTGAATCCGTTGTGGACGAAGCGTTTTACGCTTAAGTTCACACCAGTGCTTGCATCCGCCCAGACCTAACTTTATGAATCAGGCAGGTTAGAGATTATTTTCAGCCTGGGCGATCGCCCGTCGGGCGGCGGCGAGGCTGGCTAACTCTGTCACCACTGCGGTTAAGCCCCCGTCAAGCCATTGCTGAAGCAGCGTTTGCAACGCTGGCTGTTGCCAGTCCAGGTTGGCACAGAGACTACAGGGGAGTCCGGCTTGACGGCTCTGTTGAATAATTTGACCGATGGCGGCTTGGACAGCGGGATGCCGCCAGTCCTCGGCTTGCGCCAACCCCGACACCTCCCGATCAATGCCCAGCGTCAGTTGGGTGAGATCATTTAAGCCAATCGCCACGCCCTGAGCCCCTGCCTCAGCGTAGGCCTCAATCTCAAAGGCGATCGCGGGCGTTTCGGCCATGACCCAGCTCTGACCCGGCTGAACCCCTTGGGCCAGGAGGCGATCGCGCGCCCAGACCCATTCACTCAAGCGTCGCACAAAGGGAAAAATTACGCCCAGATCTGGATATTGTTGCAACACGGTTTTGAGGGCTGAAAGTTCGAGATCAAAGAGCCAAGGATTGGCTTGGGCCGCAGAAAGGCCCCGCTGCCCGAGAAGCCGATCCGCAGGGGCAACCGTTGAACCGGGTAAGGGCGGAAATTCAGCCGTGCGCCAGTCGGCAAACCGATAGAACAGCGGCCGAGGCATGATGCTCGCGGCGATATCGCCGAGGGTCTGCTCAAGCTGAGTCTGAATTTGCGTCGGTGTTGGGACAGAATGAACAGTCCAGCCGGGTTGCAAGCTCATCAAGAGCAATTCCGCTCGGATCAAGCCAATGCCATCGAGCGGTTGGCTCGGGAGCGAGCGTAAGGCTTGGGGATGATTCAGGGTTCCCCACACGGGCAGGCGGGAGGACGGGGATGCTGGCAAGGGCTCTGACGGGGGCTCTGGCAAGGAGTGGGGTGGCCCAACTGGAGTCGCGATCGAGGTGGGGCGGCTCTGGCAATAAACCCGTCCTTGCTCCGCTTCTAAGCAAACGGTCTGGGCCGACTGGAGTTGAGCGATCGCCCCCGCCACGCCGATCAGGGTCGGAATACCCAGTTCCCGCGCCACAATCACCGCATGACTGGTGGCTGTTCCCTGCTCCAAAATCAAACCCGCTGCCTCCCCCAGCAAGCCAATGTGTCTGGGGGGTAGGGTTGGCGCAACTAGGATTGCGTCCGGTGGCACGGTCTGGGTTCGGGACGTGAGAATCACCGGCGGCCCGACAGCCGAACCGGGCACGACGCCCTGACCCGTCAAAGTAGGACGAGGAAGGTCATCCGAGTCTAGGGAGAGGGATGTAGTGGCGGAAGTTGCAGGGGTTGCTGTAGTAGAGGATGGGGTTGGTAGTGCCCGCCAATGGGTCACTTCGACCTGCCCACGGGCGGTCTGCTGCCAGAGGAATTGACCGGAGACAGGCGTAGCGGTCTGCCAAGGGGCGAAGACCCGGGGCAGATCTGGGGTGGCGAAGACCCATTCCCCTTGCCGCTCAGGGGCAGTAGTTAGCTGCTGGAGCTGGCTTTGGGGGGTTAGCCGCCAGGTCTGGTGCTTCGAGCCCCGGCGTTGGGGACGCAACCCGGACGGAGCTGCCGTCGTGCTGGCGTAATAGTCTGGAGCAATCGCATCGGTGAGCCAACCATAGCCCAGCCCCCAAATCGCCTCAAGCTGGGCGGCTTGGGGGGGGTGGGTCCAGCGTCCGGAGGCGATCGCTGCCCTCAAGGGTTGAATCCGGAGGGCGATCTGGAGATCAGACCAAGCAAGCTGGTGCTGCTGGTAATAGTAGAGGCTCCGGACATGGCTGACCTGCTGCCAGAGCCTTAGGAGCGCGGCAACCAAGGCAGCGGCTGTTTTCAGGCTGGTCTGCGATCGCCATAAATCTTGCACCTCTAAGGGGAGCTTGTCATGGGTAACCAGACCCAGATGCAGCACCACGGCGGCCCCAGGCAGATTACGACCGGCCGTGGTCAGGGCATTGAGCCAGGCTTGGGGAATCACGGTGCGCTGGCAGAGCTGCTGCAACTGGGTTTGGGTGGTGGGGTCGCCTGGGGTTAACTCGGCGATCGGCAGAGCCGCCAAGGCCGCCGCATATTGCTGCCACCAATCCACTGAAATGAGCAGGGTCGGGGCCACGGGATAGCCCTGGTGGCGCAGTGACCAGAGCCCAGCCGCCGTGTCACCAAATTGGTGGCGATCGCAGGGTTGATCGGGGAGTAGCCAAACCAATTTCATTGCGGACTCCGGGGCTCCCGAGGAGCCGATGGCCCGGCCAGGGTCTCGAGTAACGGCTCCCACCAGTCGCGCTGCTGCTGATACCAAGCGAACGTCTGTCGCAAGCCCGCTTTGAGCGTGATCTGGGGTTGCCAATTGAGCTGCTGCTTGAGTTTGCTGGCATCAAGGGCATAGCGACGATCATGGCCGGGGCGATCGCTCACGAACGTGAGCAGCTGTTGGGCGGGTTGGCTCGGGCGGTTCGGCATCTGCTTTTCACTCAGGGCGCAGAGCTGCTGCACCAAGTCGAGATTGCTCGTTTCCTGATTGCTACTGATATTGTAGGTCTGCCCCCGCTGGCCCCGGTGAATCACGCGATCGAGGGCGCGGCAATGGTCGCTCACATGCAGCCAATCGCGGCTATTTTGCCCATCGCCATAAATCGGGATCGGTTGGCCTTGCAAAATGTGAATGCAGGTGAGGGGAACAAGTTTTTCCGGAAACTGGTAGGGGCCATAGTTGTTGGTACAACGGCTAATAATCGTCGGCAGACCGTAGGTTTGTTGGTAGGCCCGCACCAGATGATCGCTCCCGGCCTTGGTGGCTGCGTAGGGGCTATTGGGTGCGTAGGGGTGGGTTTCCGGGCAAGGAGACGCCTCGGGGGCGAGGGAGCCAAACACTTCATCGGTGGAGATATGTAAAAACAGCGCGGGATCGGGTTGGCTGGACACGGTGCTGTTGTCCCAATAGGCTCGGCAGGCTTCGAGGAGCGTGAACGTGCCCACTACATTGGTCTGGATAAACTCATCCGGCGCGGCGATCGAGCGATCTACATGGGACTCGGCAGCAAAATGAACCACAGTGTCGATCTGCTCGGCCTGTAAAATCTCCGCCACGAGGGGGCGATCGCAGATATTGCCCCGGACAAAGCGCATTGCTCCCCGCGACGCTAGGGCAGATAGATTGTGCCGCTGGCCCGCATAGGTCAAGGCATCGAGCACCACTAGCCGATCACCCGGATATTGCCGACCCCAATATTGGACAAAATTTGTGCCAATGAAACCCGCTCCCCCCGTCACGAGCAAGCGACGGCTGCGGCGATCGGGTTGGGCATCGTGGGTTGCCGCCATAGCCAAGAGCACCAATACTTAAAGTTGCAGGCATTATCACATATGGGCGTCAGCGTTCCCTTTCTACAACGTTTTCTAAAACGTTTACCTCCTGCCCCCATTAAACCCTTGCCCTTTTAAACCCATGCCAGACATTCACGGCACCACGAAACTGCTGGGCATCATCGGCTACCCGGTCGAGCATTCCCTCTCCCCGGTGATGCAAAACGCCGCCCTGATGCAGTTGGGACAAGACACGGTCTATATTCCCTTGCCCGTCGCACCGCCCCAGCTCGAAGCGGCTTTGGCGGGCATGGCGGCGATCGCCCTCCAGGGCTTCAACGTCACCATTCCCCACAAGCAAGCCATTCTGCCTCTACTCGATGCGGTTACACCCCTAGCGCAGCAAATCGGCGCGGTGAATACGGTCTGGCGCACGGAGCGCGGCTGGCAGGGCACGAATACCGATGTGGCCGGGTTTATGGCCCCCTTGCAGCCGTTGGCGCGGGACTGGCGAAACATCACGCCGCTGGTGCTGGGTAATGGCGGTGCGGCGCGGGCCGTGGTGGCGGGCTGCGTCGAACTGGGCTGTCCTCGTGTGGTGGTGATGGGTCGCAACCCCGAGAAGTTGGCGGCGTTTGCGCGGAGTTGGACCGATGCGGCTATTCGCCAATGCTTAACGGTACAGTCCTGGGAAACCTTGGACGCTTGGCTGCCCCAGAGCCAGCTCTTGGTCAACACCACGCCGTTGGGGATGGCCCCTCACATTGCCGAGAGCCCGGTGACACCCGCTCAGTTGACCCAGTTGCCGGACGGAGCGATCGCCTACGACCTGATCTATACCCCCCGCCCGACCCAGTTTCTAGCCCAAGCTCAAGCCGCAGGCGCAACTATCATTGATGGCACGGAAATGTTAGTGCAGCAGGGCGCAGCGGCTTTGAGCCAATGGCTCGGCCAGCCTGCACCGGTGGCGGTGATGCGATCGGCTTTGTTGGGAGCTTTGACCTAGAATCAAAGTGCATTATTCACAAATGGGAGGCGGCGGCGCTCCGCCCTTCACCATACATTGAACAATTCAGATCGACTCGGTATGAAGCCGCCCCTTTGCGGAGCAATCAACGATGCTCAATGGGGCGCTAGAGAGCCTGGCGGCCTGGATCGCCGAGACGGGAACCCAGGAGCGACTAGCAACCGCGAAGCTGCTGGCGGCATAGTTTTTGGTGAGGCATCGATGTGTGCAGGGGCAGCGTGCGCCCCTGGATGCCCCGTCCTAGCGCACACAATGCATAAAAATTGACGGCTGCCCTAGAGAACCCCTAGGACGGTCTGGTCTGGTTTCGAGTTCGGCATACCCTGTAAAAGGGCGGTGCTGTGGGGCGCATCGCTCCGCAGTACCTGCTGGCCTCGTGACAGTTGTGCTGTTGCTGTTGACTAGGAGTTTAGATAATCCAATGGGTAGAGCAAGCGAATGTCCCTGGTCACCCGGAAAGCGAGCCCCCGGACTGGTGAACCAGTTCTCACAATGTTTATTCTTTGTGGAAGAGCGGCGGGGCAAAGTGAGTCGCTGGGGCTCTGACCCCAAGCTCAAGCATTATTTTTTGCGCTTGAGCCAAGACCAGCCTGACTTTGAGCTGGTAGACTGGCTGGTCTATTTTGTTGAGCGGGTGGTCAATCCAGCGGATACCTATGAGACGAGCGATCGCCATTTTGCCCTGCGGCATCTCTGGTGTTTCTATCAGCTTGAGTTTTATTTCGTTGCTCGGAAATGGTGGCATAACTGCCGATCGCCCCAACAGCTCTACAGCTGGGAAGCCCTATTTGATGCGATCGCCGAGCCGTTTGTGGATCTTAATCAAGCGCAAGATTGCCTGAAGAATTTTGATCCCAAAATTGCCACCAAAAGTTATATCAACACCCTCTGTTATCGTCGCGGCAAAGATTGGCTCCAGAAAAAGTTCGGAGCTGATTTTATGCGTAAACTGCCCTTTGTTCAGTCTTGGGAGACCGCAGCCAACGCCAATGGCGATTGGGATAGCGCCAACCAAACCCAAGCCGAAAGCCAAGCGATCGCTGACCAGGAACTCCGCCAAGACCACACCCAACAGAAGCAACAGCAGGAACGCATTTATCAGGTAGTTGCCCAGCAGTTGGCCGCCCTTGACGAGCAGCGATCGCGGGGGATTTATCTCAAGCCCACGCCCTTAACCTTGGCTGAGGTGATGCGGATTGGCTATGGCATCAATATCGGTCAATCGGGAACTGCCGCAGTTTTACAGGCGAATCAATATGCGATCGATCAATCCAAACTCTCTCGTCATTTCAAGACGTTTAAGGTGAGCCTATTTTTACATTGTCTCGATGCCTTTTCCCAAGAGCTTCAGGAACTCAAAGAAATCCTCAATGAACAATGTCTTGAACCCGAAGAAAGCGAACTCTTTGAAGAGCTAGCTCAAAAACAGCATAAAACCCTTGATTCACTCCTAAAAAACTATTATCAGGACTGGATATTTGATCACGTTGTTCAAGTTGCTCATTCTGCCCAAATCTCTAGCCAATTACATCATTGGCTCATTGAACTGCTGCAACTTTGGTTCAGAGAACAACTCAAACTTCAGTTTGAGTTGGGCGATTTACCACCAGCAACATACAAGAAAATGCAGCAAGTTCTAGCCGATTGGAAAGAAAAACTCCACGCCCAAACAGCGTGAGTCTTGCAGGCTAGTCCAATTGTTCATGTGATATCAAGGAAATAATCATGCTTCAACTCCAAACCGCCATGGCCACGCCCACGAACCCGCTTATTTTGGCCATTCCCCCCGCAGCGATCGCCACTGCCGAAACCCTCATTGAAAGCCAAGTAAATGCCGAGGCAGCCTGGCGGGCTTATTATCATCACATTGCCCTGAACACTTTCACGGGTTGGCTGGGTGAGCAGACCCAGGATGCCGTCGCCCCCTGGCTGCGGGAGCCGGAGCGATCGCCCGTTTGGGCCCAGCTAGACGGGGCGGCCCTGCGCTGGGGTGAAGTGCGCTTGGCCCTCTTTGCCAGCGAGACCATCGGCTCGGCCACCCTGGATGTGCCCCAAGAATGGGTGGATTTACCGGACTGGGCGGCGGACTATTATCTGGCGGTGGAGTTGCACCTCGAAGCCGACCCCGAGGAAAGTTGGCTGGCAGTCACTGGCTATGCCACCCAGGAGATGCTCCGGGAACAGGGTCATTACGACCCGGCAGAGCGATTCTATCGGTTGTCGCGGGCAGCCTGGGTGACAGATCTCAATCGGCTTTTGTTGTCCCAGCGGTTGTTTGGTCGGCGTCACCCGGAGCCTGCCCCCTTGCCTACGCTCGCCCTGGAGCAAGCCCAGAAATGTTTGGCGATCGCCGCCGCCCATGAAACCTCCCGGCTGAGTTTGCCCTTTGCCGAATGGGGGGCGTTGTGGAGCCAACCGGATTGGCGATCGCAGCTCTATCAGCAGCAGATGGCCGCCCTCAGAGCGGCGGAAGCGGATACGGTTGACGGTCAGCCCCTGACCACCCTGCGCCAATGGTTTGCTGAGTTGGGGACAGAGATTCAAGCTGGCGTCGAGGGGCTGGTGAGTCAGGGTTGGCAGAGCTTAGAGGCGATCGCAGAGGAGTTTAAAAGCCCTGAAGCGGTGTTGGCTTACCGTTTTGAGGGCAGCTACAGCCGTGATGTGAGTACCCCGTTTCCCACCGCTGTGTCTGGCGTGGTGGAGCTGCTTGCCTCCCCCACCGACAAAGAAACCCAGCTCTCGGCTATGCATCTGCTCGGGCAAATTGGCCGCGGCAACCCTGGTGCCATCTCCGCCCTCGCCCGTTTCCAGCACAGCACCAGCGATCCGGACTTACAACGGCAGGCCGCAGTGAGTTTAGGCAAGATTGACCCGAGCCACCCGGCGGCGGGGGTACGCCGGGGTAAGATCGTGGATCTTGGCGTCAGAGTCGGTCAAGCGCCCCTGATTTTGATGTTGACGCTGCTGCCGGAGGGCGCTAAGACTAATCTCCAAGTGCGCCTGAATGGTGTGAACGATCGCGCCGTTTTACCGGAAAATATTCAGCTCATTATTATGGACGATGCCGGGACGGTCTTTCGGGAAGAGCGATCGCGCACTCATGACCAAGCCTTGCAAATTTCCTTTCGAGCCAGCAGCGGCGATCGGTTTGGTATTAAAGTTGTGCTGGGCGAAGCGAGTCTCACTGAGTTCTTTACGGTTTAGGAGGTTGACCCATGAACGCCACAAAAAAACAGGTCATTCTCCGGTTTGGTCACGGTAGCTTTGAACAGGGTTTTGATGTTAATCTGCGCATCACCACAGCCGCAAAAACCCTGGTTGATCTCGATGGTTTTTTGCCCGAAAACTTAGACATTCTCCGCGCCCACCAAAAACTCCTCCGCAGCTACCAAGATCAATTTATTGGCAACTATAACGGCTACTATCGTGGCTTCCGTGTCCTAGAGGCAATTTCCACAGAAACAACGCATATTTCTGTTCGAGATTCTGCCGATGAACTCATGGATCAGTTCAATTTGCTCTTGGAGCAATCCCTGGCCTTTAAACCCTTCCGTGAAGCTCTTTTTTATCATCTTAACTCTAGTGATTCAATCCGGTTTGTGATTCGCACCTTTGATCCGATTCTGCAATGGCTCCCCTGGCATCTGTGCAATCTGTTTCAGATCTATCCCCACAGTGGCGTGACCCTAAGCTGGCCGTCCCAAGGGCCGCTGGTCAACTTCCAAAACCTCAAGGCTAAGGTGCGGGTTTTACCGATTCTGGGTGACAGTACCAATATTGATATTCAAGCGGATCTGATTGTTTTGCGGGATCAGTTACCGGCCAGTGCGGAAATTCTTGATGCCCAAATTGCCACTTCTTTGGCGGCGATCGGCGACGCGCTCTGGCAGCAGAGCCCGGATATTCTCTTCTTTGCGGGGCATAGTTCGAGCCGGGGTGAGCAGGGTATTTTCTGTATTAATGAGCAGGAAACGGTCACGATCAATGAACTCAAGTTTGCGTTGAAAAGGGCGATCGACAAGGGCCTCAAACTCGCCATCTTCAATTCCTGCGATGGGCTCAAACTGGCGCAAGATCTCGCGGATCTCAATTTGCCGGCCATTATCGTCATGCGCGAACGCATCCCCGATGAGGCAGCGCAGAAGTTCCTGGAATATTTCCTCGCTGCCTTTGCCAATGAAACATCACCTAAGCCCCTCACCCAAGCGGTGCGCGAGGCTCAGGAGCGTTTACAACATTATGAGCAGAAATTTCCCTGTGTGAGTTGGTTGCCGGTGCTGTTCCAGCAGCCGGAAGCAGCGGATCTGACCTGGCAGGATTTGCGGGTTCGGGAAACACCTCCTGCTAACAATTCCACACAACCATCAAAAATACCCATCTCGTCCAGATTCCCTAACAGAATTCAGAGATACAAGTGGCCAATTCTGGGTACATTCAGTCTGAGCTTTTTGCTTCTGTTTTTCGTGGTGCGACCAATTCTCGCTAGTTACTTTGTGGCGTGGAGTGGAAACTGCTATGACAAAGAAAGTCATTTATGTGCTCAGAAGTTTGCCGAATTGGCAGCTATGCTAGATCCGAGTAAGAAAAACAATCTGGATTACTACAGAAATCTTTATTCCGGAATAAAACCAAATGATGATTTACCAAGAAATCCTATAGAATGCAACAACAATGCAACCTTATTGATCGAGCATGGGGATTATAGTCAAGCAATTAACTCACTATATCTCTGTGAGGACATGGTAACTGAGGAGGACACAAATCCCAATGATATTGATCTACTGCACTACAAGATAAACAAGAATCTTGCGTGGGCCATGTATGAACAAGAGAGTTTCAGTGATGCTAAATTTCATGTTCGAAAATCACTTCAATACCAGCCTTATGGGGTTGAGTCTCACTGTCTTTCAGCCTTACTTGAAGATATTGATAATCCTGGAATTCTAGAGAGTCTGGAATACTGTCGAAAAGGCATTAAAAAACAGCATCCCGAAGAAAGATTATGGCTCAGGCAGGCTGAACTAAGACTCTCTAATCTCGATTAATCTTTTTCTACAACGCAATTTCTTTTGATGATCTCTAAAAAAATAACAACAAATGAAAATCGATCTTAGAACAAAAGCTGTTTTTATCTGTTTCAGTGTCAATGCTCTCGTAATTGGAAACACTGGTAATGGAATATCTCAACCTGTAGCCCCAAACCCAATATTGATTGGTTATGAGGATGTTTCTGATAATTCTCAGCAGATTGATAAACAACCAGGAAATCGAGATGATACTTCTATCAGTGGTGACATAATAACTTCCAATGTTCATCTGAAGAGTGATGAACCACCAGATGATCGCCGGAATGATACATCTAGCAGTGGTGATATATTACGCACTCCTTTAGGGCTAATCATTTTAACGCCCCGTAATGGCAACATTCTAGGCGATCGCCTTACCCTGCGTTGGAGTGCAGTCGAAGGAGCGACAGACTACACCGTCTTTAGTGAACACCTTGGTCTCAACGAAAAGGTTTCAGACACAATGTTCGATATTCTTATCCGCCCGGAGAATGAACTCAATCCGAACCAGACCTACACCGTTGAAATCACTGCCAATATCCCTGACGCGTTAAGAACCGAAGACACAGATGTAGAGGGAACCGACGAAATCACCTTTAATGTCTTGTCGCCTGACCAAGCGGCTCAACTCTGTAACGAGGTTGCAGCCATTGAGGCAGTCGATGAGCGAGAGAGGATATTAGCGATCGCAAACCTGTTCAACCAAGAAAACTATCAACTTAATGACGATGCGATCGCACTGCTTGAAACCTATGGCCAGCAATTTGGTTTTGATGAGCAAATCACCGCCAAACTTGATGCCCTATACGCAGCGTTTCGTTTAAATCAAAACTTGCGTGGCCTTCCAGAATGGACGACGGGCGAAATTGCTTGTCAGGGAAGTTTTTGAGCCCAAGATAAACCCATCGTAATCATTTTTACAACCAATTACCGATGAGCGTAAAGGGAGCCCAATAGGAGGGATCGCTATATTGTGTCTGCTGCTTGAGGCGTAGTTGCGCTTCGTGCAAGGCATGGGCTTTCCCCCTTTCCGGTGAGGCTTGCAGCGCAGCATAGAACTTGCCCATCAACTCCATGGTTGCGAAATCATCAACTTGCCACAGACTGGCGATCGTGCTCTGGGCCCCCGATCGCAGCGCCATCCCCGCCATGCCCAAGGCCGCACGACGATTCCCCTTCGCTGTTTTACAGGCACTCAAAACCAGTAACTCCAATTTTTGGCGTTTTGCTTCAGGGAGGCGATCGAAGATTTCCGCCAACTCGTTGAGCCGGAGTTTGTGATCGGCGGCAAGCAGATAGGTTTCGTTTTGATCAGAACTAAACTGACCGTGGGTAGCAATATGCACGATCGAAAAGTCCCCCTCTTGCAACTCTGCCTGGAGTGCGTCCCGATTAAACCCCTGAGCAAGCAAGGTTTTCACAGCCGGACAGGCAGCATCATCTGGGCAAGTATTAGGTTTAAGTTGCTCTTTGTGGGGGCATAAATGACGCTTAATATTACAGACTTCAGGTTCCGTGTTGGGCAGATTGGGCCAAGCATCACCGTGTTGGCTAAAGTCCGAGAGGGCTGCACCAAGAACTTTAAGCTGAACATTTTTAATCCGGCGCGGGGGAAAGATGCGAGAACTGGGTACAACTGCCAGTAAAAAATCTTGATCGACTAGGTATTGAGGCTCATCGCTTTGGTTATCGAGGAGCGCAGCAACAGGTAAGCCTTGGAGCACATCATCAAGAGAAAAGACCAGGGTTTGGATACCATTGGCTTGTAACGTCGGTAAGAAGGGACGAATCAGCCAGTCATAAACTTGAGCACTGTTTTTTTTGAACGTTGGCGTTGCATTCCCACCCGATAAAATCGTGTGCATAGAACCAATAAC
The DNA here is from genome assembly GCA_049601735.1 of Spirulinaceae cyanobacterium. Classification (GTDB taxonomy): domain Bacteria; phylum Cyanobacteriota; class Cyanobacteriia; order Cyanobacteriales; family Spirulinaceae; genus SIO3F2. The sequence continues at coordinate 8,112 of JBMYQW010000034.1, read as the reverse complement.
TGATTCAAAATTGCCGAACCTTTCAACATCTTCTGAGATGGATTCGTGTAATAAATCTTGATCCTCAATGGCGACAATGATTTCTAGACGATCGCGCAAGAAAATCGTAAAAAAGAACGCCGCTGTCTCATCCACAGTGCCAACATCTACATTGGCAAAGCGAGTACAGTCATCCTGAAAAAACTGATCAAGCTCGGCTAATTGCAAAGACTCGATCACATGGCGAGCATCCTGCAAACGGGTTTGGGCGATCGCCTCATCGGGACTCTCCGGTGTTAACAACAAGTCCACATATTCCCGATAGAGCGGTTCGACACGATCGCGGAAATCGTATTGAATCGACTGATTAAACGCTACCAGGTTATTACGCAAACTCTGCAAGGCAACGTAGGCAGATTGATAATAGTCTAAGGCGTCTAAAGCTGGCTGTTTAACCGGAGCTTGGCGCAAAATTCGCCCCATCTGCCAGAGCCATTGATAGCGCAACAGACTCGAATCTCCAGCCCGTCCTATGGCTTGCTGGGTCAAGTCTCGGGCCGCAATGAGCAACGGATCTTGTTGCGTTGCCTCACTTTTTTGGGTTTGCTTGGCTGGATTAGTTGAATGGACTGTCTCGTATGCAAACGCTTTGAATTCTCCCAAATAACCATAGCTATAGGACAGAACCTGAGCATTGGCTTGGGCTTGAGGCGTGGCAGCGATCGCCGTCACCACATCTGTCGCCTGCTGTAAATACTGAGTGAACAAGTTTTGCCACGATGCCAGCGGGGTTGCTGTAAGACTACTTTGGGGTGGATTACCCGCATCTCGGGCCGCTTGGGCATAACAACGCAACAGTTGCGCATAACCCAACAGGCTCTCTTGCAAACGCGGATTGCTCAGTTGAGCAGGTGTCGGTGAGGGGATAGAAGAGGGTATTTTTTTGATGTCGGGGTTGAGCGCAAGGTTGAGATGGGCCGCAGCGATCCATGCCTTAAGACCGGCTTCACTTTCCGTACCGGCGGTTGACTCAATAGCGTCGTAGGCATCAATGGCCGTTTGATACAGCCCGGGCCAAGCCCCTGTTATTTTGACATTGGTCAAGCTCGGACATAGGTTAATTGAGAACTGAATGCCTAAACCCGCCGCCGCCTGGGCCCGACGGGAATCGCCTTCAGATCGCGCCACATTGGCCAAGGCTAAGGCAATTTCCTGCTTTTCTGCTGGAGGCAGTGTAATTGACGTGCGTGTAAGGGGGTCTAAAACCGCCGTTGCCGCCGCAAAATATCCGCCTTTACGCAATAGGTCGCCCAGCTGTAGACGGGTGTGAACATCCACACGATCGCGGGCTGAATGATCAAAAATGCGCTCTAAAATCAACGCTTCACTAGGTTTTATATCGTCTGGATTTTGTTTGACGATCGCCTCATTCACCGCTAAACAACTGGCATTTTCCAGACCAAAATTGCGTAGCAAGGTTGTACAAGCCTGCTCAAATTGCCCATTCTTTTGTTGGGCTTGGGCCTGATTAACCAAATTGTCCCGGAGGCGATCGCTAAAGACCGATCCTGCTAACGTGCCTTGGTAAATCCGTGCTGCCCCTTGCCAATGCCCCAGTGCTGCCGCAAACTGGCTGCGACTAAAGGCGATCGCCCCGGCCAGGTCAAAGCTATGGGCCAAGGCTTGCTGTTGCCGCTGGCTGATCGGCAATGCTTCGAGCTGCTTAATCGCCCCATCAACCTGAATACCCGCCGCCACAAAATCCCCTTGTGCATAGGCTTGCTCTGCCGCCTCGATCTGGCCGAGGGCGACTGAAAAATCCGCCGCTGCCGGAACTTGGGCGATCGCCTCACCCGATCGCGGCGGTTCTCCCCCAAAAGTTGTAATTGATTGAACAGGGAGCGATCGACCCCCCACTAAACATAGGGCTACAACCATTGTGAGCAGCAGCCAGCGTAAAACCCTGAATCGTCGCATTTTGGGTAACTCCCGAGACTATTCTGACCCTTCGAGAAAATGCGATGCACCCGAACATCCCTGACAACAGGAACTGTGTAATCTAGGGGCTGTCACTATTTAGACTTCAAGCTCTGACGGTAGCTGGCTGACAGCCCCTTTCCCTGTTTTTGGGTCGGGCGCTTCATCCCTTATCCCATCAGGCTTATGCGTTTAATTGATGACGCGCCCTAATCATTACGTGTTAATGCCTACATTAAGCCAGATAATCTCTCACGGCAAGAAAATAAACCGCCTTCAAAACTCCCAACGGGACTGCACCAAAAAATGCCAGCCCTGCTCCTGGAGCGTGTTGTCGCGGCTATCTACCTCCACCAGGGGTAAGCCCCAATAGGCCCGCACCGTCAGGTGGGCGGGTGTGCTCCAAACAAGACCCAAGCCTAGCGATGCCAGGGTTTGATAAGCCTTTTCCTCCCGTTGCACCGACTGCCAGCCTACGCCCCAATCCGCAAAAGCCGCCAGGGAGAACAGACCCCAGCGATCGCCGAAATCCCCCAGCAACGGTCGCTGATATTCCAGAGAGAGGGTCGCGCCATTGTCGCGGGAGACCACATCCTGGCGGTAGCCGCGCACCGTACCGAGGCCGCCGAGGGCGAACTGCTCCTGAGCTAATAGGGGGCGATCACCGAGGTGCAAGGCTCCCTGCAATAGTAACTGGCTCCGGTTGGAGAAGCGACGGAGCCAAACTCCTTGGGCTTGCCAATGGAAGAAGCGCCCGTCTGGGGCTGTCTCGTTCACGGTTGCACCTAGGGCATCGATGCCGAGGCTAAAGCGCGATCGCAGGGTTAGAAAATCCCGATCGCTGCGCCGCGTCCATTCTTGGCTAAAGGTCAGGCTGGTGACGCGCAGGCGGCCTTCCTCATCCGCGCCCTCAGAGAGCGGGAAGTTAAAGCCCAGAATCGAGGTTTGGCTGAAGCGATGCCCCAGCCCGAGACTAACGGCGACTTCGTGTTGGGAACTTTTTTCCAGGGGCTGGCGATAGAGCAGTTCCCAAGCGAACGAGTCGCCCTGTAAATCCAGGTAGGCAAAGGGGTCTTCGATCACCTTGCTTGTACCCTTACTGATTGCCAAACTCAACGTGCCATCGTGGGCGTTGACGGGCAAGGTATAGCGGGCTTCGAGGTTATTGCTGCCCCCGGTGTTGCTGAAGGTGAGGTCGAGGCGATCGCCAATCCCGCTCACGTTGCCCTCCGAGAGCTGCACGAGGCGGCGCTGAGTGCCCACGCTGGGCGGACGACCATTATCCAGTCCGGCGGTGACGCTGAGGCTTGGCGCTTCAATCACTTTCACGACCAGCAGGCTGCTCTCGGCGTAGATGCCCGGTTGCAGCTGGGCGTCGATATGCTCAATCAGAGGATTCAACTGCAACTGGCGTAGGGCATCGAGGAGCTCGTCGAGTTGGAGGGGGCGGGTGGCCCGGGCGAGGCGATCGCAGATATAGGCATTTTTGAGGCGATGTTTACCCTCCGGGCGACTGAGGTGAATTTCGCTGATGCCCCCTTCAATAATGGCGATCGCCACCCGCCCATCAGCATCCACCACCTGCTCGGGAACCGTGGCCCAGGTGTTGGCGTAGCCTGCTGTGTTGTAGAAACTGGTAATGATTTGGGCGATCGCAAATAAATCTGACAAGTCAAACGCTGTTTTTCCCTCGATCTGGTCGGCGATCGCTGCCTCTAGACGCCGATCGCTAAAGGCGCGATTGCCGACAAAGCGGATCCCTTTGATGACATCATCATCATCCTGTTCAGCTTGCCCAGACGGCAGTTCAGTGGTGCGCTCGATCGCCGCTAAAATCTGCTCCGGCGATGTGGCGGTATTGATCGCGCAAGCATCGGTGATCGGCAAAGTCGGGACGCCCAACTCAAATCCTGGCTCGGGTTGCGGCGCTTCTAGATCCGGCGGAGATTCGGGAAAGGGGTTCGGGGGCAGATCAGCGGGTGAGGGGGTTTGGGTTTGGGGTTGCTCCAGTTGAGCCAGGGTGAGGGGTAAAAATCCCCCTTGAACATTATTCTCCCCAGGTAGGCGGGACGCACTTCGACGCCGCTCAGTGACCGCCTGCGCTAGAGTTGATCGTCTAAATCCTCCGGGTGTAGGGGCTGGGTTTCCCTGCCCCAGCGAGGGATTTATTGTTAATGCAGGCAACTCAGGGCGGGGATGAACAGGGACGCGGGCGATCGCCGCGATCGCACTACTCACCACGATCAAGCAACCTAACAGCGCACCGCAATAAATATCTGAATAACTGCGCATGACCCTTGCCACTGTCGTGAACTTAATGCTGTGTTCAGTTCCTGGTCGGAATCTGAGTGGGTTGACCCACCTCCCCCTGCGGGTACTCCTCCCAAGAGGAGACGAGAAAGTCCCCTCTCGGGAGGGGCGGTCTCGCGTAGCGATGACCGGGGTGGGTCGGGTGTTGGCCGTCACAGATGCTTTGTGAATAAAGGATTTCACGCTTAAGGTCACGCTGATGTTTTGAAACCCACCCCTACAACCAACTGAATCGAGCATTGATATAACTCAACACCCCACCCCCTAACATTGCACCGCACTGATCAACACTGGCAAGGTCGATCGCGGCTCCGTTTCCGACGGTTGTGCGGTTAGGGCTAATTGACCTTGGGCATTTCGACCCACGCCTTGGGCGATCAGGCGATCGCGGGCACTGCGCTCAGGCATCGGCAGGGGGACAGCCTGGGCAGAAGCGGGATTTCCGGAGAGCTCCAACTCCCGCAGCAGAATGCGCCCCACCCCCGGTGCATCGGTGGGACGACTAGGCAAAGCTCGACCCTGAACATTGAGCGTCCCAGCGCCGCCCTGAGTACCATCGCCAACCCCCACCCCACAAACTCGCCGGACGACTTCCGGCGACTCAACCACGGGCACTTCGATCAGGGCTTGGGTCGGGTCAATATCTGGCGTATTCAGTACTACTTCACCATTGAGCTGGGGGTCAACTTGCGAGAAGGCGGTGATATCGTTTTCGCTGGTACGGGCGAGGCGAAATTCTAGCCCAAAGATACCCTGCGCCGTAATCACAATCCGACCGCCCCGCCCTTGAAAGGAGTTGGAGGCAATATCACTGTTGAAGAGCCCGGTGACGGTGGCGGCGGCGATCGTGATGTTGCCGCCATCGCCGGGTTGGCCAGCGGTGCCGGCGCTGGTGGAAATCTCGCTATCGAAGAGCATGATGATATGCATGGCGTCGAGATCCAGGTTGCCGCCTTGGCCGGAGGTGGTTTCTGCCGTGATGCTGGCGTTGTTCTTGAGCTTGATGTAGCGGGCGTCAATCTCAAGGTTGCCTGCGTTGCCGCTCGGGCCGTTTTCGTTGAAGCCTGCGACGGTGACGGTGCCTTGGTCACTGATTTGCAGGGTTCCGGTGGTGATGTTGAGGTTGCCTGCGTTTGCTGCCGTTAACGTTCGTGTACCAATACCAGTAGTAGGGCTGTTGCTACTACCAGTGATTTCGATCGACTCCGCCGCGTTAATCGTTAGGTTGCCGCCTGAACCTTGACCGGACGTGCCCGCAGTTACAGCTCCGCCTTCTCGAATCTGTAGACGAGGGGTATTCACTTCGATTTGACCCGCGCTGCCTGTTGCGCTAGATGCAACTTGTGTGGCAATCAGACTCGGAACCTGACGATCAGCAGTTGTATGGCCAAATCCAACAATCTCAAGTGACTCAGCAACATCTAACTGAATGCGTCCGCCATCACCCGGGGCAAAGGTACTGGCTAAGACTTGCCCACCGTTACTGAGCCGTACTGTGTTGGCATTAATGGAAACTTCTCCCCCCGTTCCAGTTGCTGTTGTAACCATCTCAGAACCCACCGAAGAAGAAATACGACTCGCTTGCTCACCCACTCCATCAATTAGCAAGCTATCGACCGTAACTTGAATGTGTCCCGCCGCGCCTGGACCAAATGTATTGGCAGCGATCTCGCTACCGCTAAGAACAGTGAGTTGTTCACTATTGATATTGATGTTGCCCGCATTACCATCACCATCAGTACTTGCAAGCAGTCTTCCGCTACCCTTGAGTGTGATCTGCGCCGATTCAAGCAAAATTGAACCAGCATCCCCCAAATCAAACGTCGAGGCAGAGATTTTGCTGTCGATACCAGCGATCGTAATGTTCTGAGCCTCAGTAATTTGGATATTTCCCGCCCTCGCATCAAAGCTGGCTTCCGCAGAAATGGCAGCACCATTGCTTACCGTAAGCTGATCGGTGGTAATGGCAATATCACCACTCGGGCTGCTTCCCCCTCCAGCATCGGTGAAAAAACCTGTTGCACCCGAGATGCCAGGGCTAATGCCTTGAATGTTGATAATGGGTACATTGACGGTTAGATTTCCCCCTGCCCCACCCTCTTCATAGGTCGTCGCCGCGATTTGACCGCCATTATGCATCCCGAGGCTTGGTGAATTAACTTGCACATTGCCCCCTGCTCCCCCTACACTGCCCCCTAACCCAAAGGCATTGGCTTGGGCTATGACACCACTGGGTACATCACCATCTGTATTCGTGCCATTGATCGTGAGACTCTCTGTAGCAGTCACCGTAATATCTTGGCCGTCAACGATGCCTGTGGTATTAGAAAAAAATAGTGAGCCGTCATCTAGAGAAATTTGCCGACCCTGAACTTGGATTGCGCCCCCTCCGTCACCACTGGCGTCGAGCGAGGCCAAGTTGGTCAGCGTAATATCGCCAAAGCTGTTGACCCCATCGTAATTGGGAGTAAACGTGCTGCCGTTTAGAGCAACAGTGCTATTGATACCCACACTGCCGACATTAATTTGTCCTTGTGGTGCGAGTAGATTGCCACCATCTAGAGTGACATCACCACCAACCAACGTAATGCTGCGACCGTTATCAACAGTCAGACTCGTGGTGGGTGTCCCTGTTTCTAGAGAGTTCGGGAAAAAACCAGGTGCAATTTTATGACCCGCGCCCTGGATAGTAATACCGTTGGCCGTATTCACAAAGTTCAAGGCTGTAGGAATGCTAACGGTTAAAGGACTTGGCGTTGTCGAATCGAGCGCAGAAAATTCTGAGCCATCTGCAAAGCGAATGGTTTCGGCGGTGCTGCTCACCAGTGAAACACCGCTGCCCAACCCAGCATTTTGGCCAAAGGTGATGCCTTGGGGATCAATGATGAAGATATTGGCGGGCAGACTGTCGTCCTTGAGGCTAATGGTGTTGTTGATGACAGAACCTGTGCCGGAGTTGAGAACTCGCACAAAAATACGTTCGATCGCCGTCAGGGGAACGGTTGATAGGTTGTCAAAGACAACAGGCATCATGCTTGGTGAGAAGCGATCAAAGCTATGGAAAAGGTTGACGCCGTGTTGATGACCCCCCTCAATCAGGTAATCTCCACCCGTAGTATCAACAGTTGTTCCCAAAACCCCTTGAACGTCTTGCGCCAGAACAGAGGCAGTCAAAAATCCATTAATGACAATGCTGCTGATTAAAATGACTTGCGAACGAACTGCCATAACTCCTCTTCGAAAATGGCTAACAGCATGATTTCTTCATAAAAAACGAGGTGGGGCAACCCCAAGTGAATTGCCCCAAACAGCATTGGCGCTTAATGGACGAGAGCCCCTAGCTGGGCTGTTTGACGCGACGGACTAAGCCTCGCAGCAAGACCAGTGCGATCGCAGCAATGCCAAGGAGTGTAGAGCTTTCGGGAACTTCCTTGGGCGGATCGACAACATCGCCATTCTTTTCACACCGCTCGATACAGAGCACAGTTTCATTGACCAATTCCCGGATTTTATAACGCTGCTGCTCAAATGAGGTGATTTCAAAGTCAGCATTAGAAACAGCATTGTAAGCCGATGGTGCCAAAACGGGTGTAGGGCTTTCGGTTACATTCGCAATAGTGCGGAAGCCCTCTAACACTGGGAAGGGGTTATCGAATTCGCCTTCGCCAATTTCGGGAAAAAGCAAGTAATAAGGTTTAGAGCCATCCTGCTCAAATTTAAAGATGGAGAGGGAGTCTGCCCCCCGTTCAGTCTCGGTGGAAATTTCGGGAATGCCTGCTTCGCCCCAAGTATCGATACTACTAGAGGGGGTAATGCTGCGAGGACGCCACCAGAGGTGGGGTGCAG
>JBMYQW010000033.1:18696-19898 GCA_049601735.1 Spirulinaceae cyanobacterium | reverse complement strand
GGATTGAACGCCCGACCCAAGCAACAAGCAAAGGGGCTGTAAGCCAGTCCCCGTCAGAGTTTGCAATCTAAATGGTGACAGCCCCTAGTTTTACTCCCTTCTCTAGCGCCCCTCCCCTCATCAATGCATAACTTTCTCCCCACTGCCTACTTCCGGAACCAGTTTGTGCCCTTTGCCGAAGCGAATGTCTCGATCGCCACCCATGCATTGCACTACGGAACGGGCGCGTTTGGGGGCTTGCGTGGCATTCCTGATCCGAGCAATCCACGGCAAATTTTACTCTTCCGCCTCGATCGCCATTGCCAGCGCCTCAGCAACAGCGCCCGCTTTTTGCAATACGACCTGCCCGCCGACAAGATCGAGCACGTGATCGTTGATTTCATTAAGCAGAATCAACCCACTACCTCGTTCTATATCCGCCCCTTCGTCTACACCTCCGACCTCGGCATCGCCCCCCGCCTCCACAAAATCGAAAAAGACTTTTTTGTCTATGGTCTCGAACTGGGTGACTACCTCTCTCCCGAAGGCGTGAGCTGCCGCATCAGCTCCTGGCATCGCCAAGAGGATCGCAGTCTGCCCCTGCGCGGCAAAATCAGCGGTGCTTACATTACCTCTTCCCTCGCCAAAACCGAAGCTGTCTCGGCGGGGTTTGATGAGGCGATCTTGCTCAACGCCCAGGGCAAAGTCTGCGAAGCCTCGGGGATGAATATTTTTCTGGTGCGCGAGGGTCAACTGATTACCCCCGGCTATGACCAAGATATTTTAGAAGGCATTACCCGCGCCAGCATTCTCACGCTGGCTCGTGACCTGGGCATTCCGGTGATCGAGCGCCCGGTCGATAAAACCGAGTTACTGATCGCCGATGAAGTTTTCCTGAGCGGCACAGCGGCGAAAATTACGCCGGTTAAGCAGATTGAAAATTACGCCCTGCCTCAGGAGAAACCCTTAACGAATAAACTGCGAGACAAACTCACCGCCATCACCGCTAACCAAGACCCGAACTATGCGGATTGGGTGCAGATTGTCCCGCTGGACTGAGATCGTCCGTTTCCCGAGAACAGTCTGAATCGCTCCGTAGGGACTGGGTTTCCCTCATCCGTGTGAACTTAAGCGTGAAACCCTTTATTCACAAGGCTTCCATAGCGGACCACACCCGACCCACCCCGGTCATCGCTACGCGAGACCGCCCCTCCCAAGAGGGG
>JBMYQW010000033.1:11413-18686 GCA_049601735.1 Spirulinaceae cyanobacterium | reverse complement strand
GCGGCCCACACCCGACCCACCCCGGTCATCGCTACGCGAGACCGCCCCTCCCAAGAGGGGATTTTAAGTCGACCCTTGGGAGGAGTCCCCAGAGGGGGAGGTGGGTCAGCCCACTGGAACTCCCACCAGGAGCTGAATACAGCGTTAAGTTCACACAAGTGGGTTTCCCTGCCCGACGGGGTCTGTGGCTTTGATGCATACACCTCGCATCTAACATTACTCTATTAGCCATCATGCGGTATGGATTCCAAGGATCAGCCCAGAACAGCGATCGGCTCTCAGGGCGGCTTATCGGTAAGATTGACTGGACAGCAGAAATTAATTGAGGCAAAGCAGAATGCGAGTCATTTGGATGGTATTGGTCATGGCCGGGTTGGTTCTCGGGGCTTGTGCAGCGGATTCGGACTCGGAGGTCGGTTCAACGGACGAAGCTAAGACGGAGCCCACCAGTGAGGCCGTTCCCGACGCCCCCGATGCTCAGGACACCGCAGCAGAAGAGCCTGAACCGGACGTGGCTGATGGGGATGTTGTGACCACCGACTCCGGATTGCAATATGTTGTGCTTGAGGCTGGGGAGGGCGAATCGCCAGAACCTGGCGACATTGTGGAGGTGCATTACCACGGCACACTCGAAGATGGCACGGTGTTTGATAGCTCGGTAGAGCGGGGTGAACCGTTTCAGTTCCCGATTGGGGTGGGTGCGGTGATTCCCGGTTGGGATGAGGGTGTGGGCTCGATGCAGGTGGGGGGTAAACGCAAGTTGATTATTCCCCCGGATTTAGCCTACGGCGAGGCGGAACTCGGCCCGATTCCTGCGAATTCGACCCTGATTTTTGAGGTGGAGTTGCTGGATCTGCTGTCGCAGTAGCAGCCCCCTGATGCGCGCTATCTTGCGTAGGGAGCGATCGCAACGTTATAGCGTATCCGGATCAATACCCACCTGCCTTAATTTTGCGGCGAGGCGATCGGCGCGCTGTTTTTCCTGTTCGGCGCGTTGTTTTTCCTGCTCGACGCGTTCATCGCCATGGGGCAATAGATGGCCGTTACTGTCCCACCAGCGGAGCCAGGGTAAGGTCTGATTGAGATACTTGCCCTGCCAGATACCGAGTTCCACGCCCAAGGGCGGAATCGCGAAGTGCCCCCGCGTATTGGGGTGACAACGCTGGTATTGGTTGGCTACCAACTCGTAGACTTCAACCGAGGCTTTGTCTACTTCGTAAATGGCATAGAAGGGGACGCGGATCGCCTGCTCGTAGACCCAGAACTTGCCGGTTTTTAGGCCATCGCCTCGGGAGGGTGGGGTCGCATCTCGCTCTTCATCCCCGTTTCCTGAGACAAACTCAATCACGATCAAGGGCGCAATGATCTCTTGCCACAAGACATAAGAGCGTCGTCGCTTCCCCTCCAGAAGGGGCGGCACGTTAGGGACATAGAACCAGTCCGGCGCTTCGGCACCTCGTTCTGGGGGGTGGGTGAGTCGCCAGTAAATGCCGCAGTCTTGCCCGATCGCATAGTCACCTTCCAGGTGGAGCGCATCCAGAATGGGTCGGATGGCATCGGTGAGTAACACGCTCTGGGGATGCTCCTGAAAGTTTTTCACGAATGTACCATCGGTTTCGGGAAGTTGGGTATGGTCAGGCAGGGTAAGGCGAGACTGGGTGGGGACAGTAGGCATTGCAACGCTCCGGAAATGTTGCGGGATTGAGCAATTTTCTCCAATTCTAAATCATGGGGATCGCAAGCATCGAAAGCGAAGGAATACGTTGCACCATTCAAGGTCACGCCTTGTTTGAATGAGCAGGTTCGACACGCACAGCGGCCCACATCCTACTGCAACTTTTATAATGAACGGAACAATGTCAAGGGATTCATTCCTAACTATGGTTGGTCAGCTTACACCTCCCGCAACACCTCAACCAACACTGCTCCCAGAGCCAGATCTGAGCAATATTCTCACAGAGGACGATACGCCTGTGGATAATCTTCTGTCTGAGAAACAACAACGTCTGCTGACCAGTTGTCTATATAGCTCCTTGAGGCGAGAGGAGCCATTTGTGGTGATGGCGAATATTGGGCTATTTTATGGGCTGCATTTGCCGCCGATCGTGCCAGATGTGCTGTTGAGTTTGGGCGTTAGAACACCTGAAAATTGGCAAGAGAAGAAAAATCGCTCTTATTTTGTTTGGGAGTTTGGCAAAGCGCCGGAAGTGGCGATCGAGATTGTCTCAAACAAAATTGGCAATGAGTTGGGCGAAAAATTAACTAAATATGCCCAAGTGGGTGTGGCGTACTATGTGGTATTTGACCCCTTACATTGCTTAAGTGATGAAGTTTTGCAGGTCTATCAGTTGGTCGGTTTGACCTATCAAAAGCAGCCGGATGCATGGCTTGCGCAAGTGGATTTGGGACTGACACTTTGGGCGGGGGAGTTTGAAGGGTCATCATACGGCCAATGGTTGCGCTGGTGTGATCAGGCAGGAACAGTGTTGCCGAATGGGGATGAGCAAGCGGCGGCGGCCCAGGCACGGGCGGAGCGGTTTGCCGCACTGTTAAGGGAGCAGGGCATTGACCCGGATGCACTTGATTAGTGGTAGGTTTAGGATGTGTTTAGACAGCTAAGATTTTTGTTGATTTGCATTGGCTTTCATCCACCATAATGCAACGATTCTTCAGTTTTTTGGGCTGGAGACTGCCAAGTCACAGGAAATATTTATGAATTGTCAACCGTTTGCCTTTCGAGATTGGATACGTCAGCAGGGTTCGCCCTACAGCATTGTGGCGGCAGAAGCGTCTGTGGATGAGCTGGTGGCGCAGTTGCAAAAGCGGTTTCGCATTGAGCGTCATCAAGTCGATGTGCCACGGGTGGGGACGTTGGCGGAGTTGCCGGGTGTGCCTGTGGTGAAGTTCAAAGATAGCCCCTGGGTGGTGGTCTATTGGTCGGTGGGGCGATCGCCGTTACTCCAAGACGATTGCCAGACGTTTTCTAAAATGCTTAATACACGGGTGATTCATATTGCAGAACGAGATACAGCCCAATGGAGTGAATGGTTCCTCTATCAATCCGGTAATGACTTGGAATTCTCGGAAGAATGCCATGATGAGGTTTACTTTGAGTCTTCCCTTCGCCCTCAAGCTGATTTTGACGATTTGAAGCCCAACGAAATTCGTCCAGCACTTGATAAATCATTAGATGAGCTACTGAAAGCGATCGAGCTTAATATCCCCAGCCTAGATCTACATTGTGCAGATTCTAGCATTGAGTATCTGTCTATGTTGAAAATTTCAGAATCCCCTCTTGGAATGCGAGATTTTCAGAAGGGAATATATCAAGGGCATCCTGAATATGAAATATTTGCGGTTAAAGCCCCCATCGATCAGGTAGGTAAAACCTTACAAAGAAACTCTCAAATTACAGGCTGGCAAAAACAGGTTCAAGTGAATAATCAGAGTGTTTTTGAATGTGTTGCTGCTCAATCAGGTTACTGGATACCGATGCTCCAACCTAAAGAAAAATCATGGACGGTTGTTTACTGGATTGTTGGTAATTGGGAGAGTGTAGATGGTGTTTGCGAAAAACTATCTTCAATTCTACAAACTCGTGTTATGTCTCTCGGCGAAGAAGATACTTCAGGTGCTTTAGGATACTGCCTGTATAATAACGGTAAGATCATTGAAAGTGGGGGATATGGCGACGAATTCTATTTTGATTCAGAAATTCGTGAAGAACCTGAATTCAGTGATGATGACTTTAGGGAGTCTGAATTTAGTGTCACGAGCAGATTTGTTGATGCCATTTTTGCTCAGGAAGGAATTTACGTTCCGTTTCTAGATATTTCTATTTCTGATCCTTGGCTCAAACGTGTGGATCTGATTGAGCGAGCCTAGACCGATGGATACAGATATTGTCCTCTATTCAAGAATGCCTGCCTTGTGTAGGAGTTTAATGAATTCAGTGTTTTCACCTTCTAGAGCATAGGAGAGTAATGTGAGTCCTCGGTTATCTTGTACTGTTGCATCAGCACCTGCATCTAACAAAAGCTGTAATATCTCAGGATTTCCACCTCCCATTGCCATTGATTGGAAAATAGGTGTCCATCCTGTTTTATACTCCACTGCCTCCAAATCTGCGCCTGCTGCGATGAGTAGTTTAACCATATCTTCGTTGCTCCAATAGACAGCTTTAGACAGGGCTGTCTCACCAGAAGTATTGACAATATTCACATCTGCACCTGCTGTGAGTAATAGGTGGACAATAGCAATATGATCATCTCCTGTGGCATACATTAATGCTGTTGAGCCGCCATCTGGTTCAGGTGCATTTACATCAATACCTTGATCAATCAATTCTTGAACTAATTCGACATTGCCATCAAAAGCTGCCGATCGCAGCATTTCCTCCTGTGCTGCCTGACTAATTGCATTGGTTTTACCTTTCTCAGCACGAACGAAAAGCTGGGCAATATTTTTGCCCATGTAAGTCGAATTTTCAAACGGTGTATCATCCCAACTTGGTTTGTGAGGATCAGCGCCCAATTCCAGTAAAACTTCCACTGCTTGTGCTGACTCTTCCATCACTGCGTAAAGGAGTGCCGTTTGACCCCGTTTGTCTTGGGCATCCACGATCGCCCCCGCTGCCACCAATGTCTGAATCACTTCCGCATGGTCATTTTCAGCAGCGCACATCAGGGGAGTTTTACCGAGTTTCTTGCCGGGGCGATCGCTCAGGTTCACGTCCGCACCGCCTGCCAGTAAAGCCTTTACCACCCCTAAATGCCCACCCCCTGCGGCAAACATCAGCGCGGTTTTGCGACGCTTGCGGCGAGTGGGCGGTTCACTGGTATTCGGGTCAACGCCTGCGGCCAAGGCAGATTGGAGCATCTGGAGATTTCCTTGTTTAGCCGCACCCAGCAGGGCATCGCCTGACTGTTGCATTTGTTCCGTCGAGGCATTTGCACCGGCCTGGTTGAGCAGTTCTACCAAGTCTTGATGCCCTTCCTTGATGGCAATATCCACCGCTCGGTTGCCCTGCTCATCTTGAGCGTGAATGTCTGCCCCTGCCTCAATCAATAACTGCGCCATCTCCGTTGCGCCACAAATTGCGGCCAGATGCAGCGGTGTGGTGGGTTGGGGATAAGTACTGAGGCGGGACAACTGTTCATCATTCTCGACTGTCATAAGACCCCCACCTTTCGCTCGTAAATCTGGGCTGGCTCCCGCCGACAAAAGTAGCTTGACAACATCGACATATCCAGTTGTGATCGCCAAAGTCAGAGCCGTTACTCCATGAGCCTGAGCATCTAAATTAGCATCGGCTTCAATTAACGCTTGAAGGGTTGGCAGAATTTGGGCAGTTGGATCAGGGCGTTCTTCGATTAACCGCGAGATTTGCCAATTAATAAAAGGTGCATAAAAGGGCACAGTTATTTCTTCACCAGATGCGCTCAATGTTGCTCCTGCATTGATCAGTATCTTGATCACTTCAACATTGCAAGAGGCACACGCTTGACGTAGGGCAGAGTGGTCGTTGTAATCGGTTTCGTTAATGTCACACCCTGCATTGAGAAGTAACTTGATGATTTCGGGATTATTTTGCTCTGCGGCTTTAACCAGGAGGCTGAATTTTCTTTCAAAGGTAACGCTTGCGCCATATTCCAGCAGTAGACTAACCAGTTGGGTATTGCTTTGCTCAATCGCTTTGAAAATTGGGGACGACATTGGTGCTTGCTGCTCATTGCCGGGATTAGCCCCTGCTGCGAGTAACGTACGCACCATAGCCGGATTTTCCCGTTTGAGTGCAAAATAAAGTGCATTAAATTCGAAAAATTGCTCGTATTTAGCATTGACATCTATCCCTGCTGCAATCAGAGCTTGAACGACCTCTAATTGATCTTCCATCACTGCTGCCATCAGCAGGGTTGGCGCTTCTGAATTGGCTTGCTGCTGTTCGGCAGCAACGAGAGCTTGGAAAATCTCTTGCTGGCCCGATCGCGCTGCTGCGGCCAACTGGGCAAAAACATCCGTTGCTTCTGCATTCGACTCATCCGGTGTTGTTGAGAAGAGGTCAACAATTTTGCTGATCAATTCTGAGAGTTGAGGCGACTCCGCAGATTGGCGACTTTCTGGGTTGAGGAAGTGGGCGATCGCTTGACTTAAATCCATGACACAGATTGCTGAAGTAGTCTACAGAATTTAGCGTAGTGTAAATTCTTCAACGCTGACAACGATCGCCCATTCCCCGACGGAGTAAACCCAACCCAAAAGCAGGGGACGCGGCACATTTGGCTGATGAACCCGATGCTTGGCCCCTACAATTGCTGCGGATTTGACCAATCCACATTGCGGGTTAAGAACATGACGATGCCCAGGAAGATAAACAGCCCCAGCGAGCCAATCAACAGGGCAAAGTCCTGGTGGGCCAGCACCACATAGAGGTAGCCATAGAGCACCACCTGGGTAATGCCGATCACGCCGCCGCGTCGGTTGGCCTTCAAAACTGCGATCGAATAGGTCGTGATCATCACCACCACCGCCGCACTGGCCGTCAGATAGGCCGACTGGAAGCCAATATGCTCCGAGAGCGCCAGTTGCAATAGATAAAACAGGCTCATCGCTGTGCCCACCAGTAGATATTGCAGCGGGTGAACCCGCAGGGGGGCCATCACCTCAAAGAGCCAGAAGACCGCAAACGTGAGCACCAAAAAGATGAAGTTGTATTTGATGCTGCGCTCCACCATGCGGTAGTTGTCCACCGGGGCGATCAGATCCACACCAAAGAGCGACTCCTGCACCAGGCCCGAGGCAATCTGGGCATCGCTGCTCCATTGCTGGGCATAGCTGCGCCCGAGGGAGGGGATTTCCCAGGTGGCGGTGAAGCCGTTTTCGTCTACGGTGCGATCGCTCGGCAGCCAGGGGCCTTGAAAACTAGGGTCGGCCCAGTCTGAGGCCAGCTCCACCTGCGTCACGCGGCCAAAGGGCGCAAAATAGATGCTCTGACTCCCCTTGATTTGCAATGGCAGCGCAAAGGTGAAGGTTTCGCCCTCCATTTGGTCATTGAGGGGAATATGGATGCCGGGGCGATCGCCCTCCGTTTGCGCCGGATCTTCGTAGATCGGGTAGCGGCTCGATGCCTTAGGCGTGGGTGACTGAACCGTTGGCGCGTTGCTGGCCATCGTGCCCATGCCCGGTTCCAAGGGGATCTCTGTCCCATTCCATTGCACCGTGCCTTGGTTTTCGATCGCGCGGGTATCGGCGATCTGGAGGCTCAACTGGGCTT
>JBMYQW010000033.1:0-11403 GCA_049601735.1 Spirulinaceae cyanobacterium | reverse complement strand
CATCCCAGAGCACATCCTCCGGCCGAGAGACACCAAAGCCACTAAACTGCGGCCGCTGAAATTCCCCGGTAAGCGTGAGATCCGCTTGGTAGACGGGCACTTCAAACAGGCCCCGATAGCGGACTTCGGTACTCAGATCGCCAGCGATCGTCAGGTTGTCGGCTAAGAAGGTGGCTTGTTTGCGAATCGTCTGAAGATCTTCGCCGGAGCCCGTACGGACGATGTAGGGAATATTGAGTTGCGGCCCGACAAAGGTCTGGGGATCGCCCCAATTACTGGTGATGCTGCTGGCGGCCTCCTGAGAGGTGTTTTGCCGCTCATCCACCAAGCCCTGCAAAAAGACGATCGGGATTTGCAGAATCAAGATCAAGAACGTGACGATTAAAATCCGGGTAAATTGGGAGTTAACAATGCGGCTGAGGACGCCGCCAAGCGTGTTGCTGCTAGTCATATTGCGCTGCCGAGTTTAAGCTCAAATGTTGTTGCAGGAGTCTATCGGCCATTCTGCGCGGTTTTGGGAAAAGAGCAGCATCGGTATCAAAAATGGCAATTGAATCGCTTAAACTGCGGGGGTTCCTCGTTTGGGTGTGCCGTAAAGGTAGTGATCATGCTCCACTGCACCATCAGTGGGCAATGTGTTTAAGACAGAGGGGGGAATATCGGCAACCAATTCTTCAACAAATGTCCATAACGGCTGCTCGGATTGGCTTTGATTTCTGATCTTCATCAGGCGCAGAAAATCGAGCAGTTCGCCAATCAGCGGTTCGGGTGCTGCTTCAATTTCATGAATGAGCTGCTCGCGGGGGGTCATGATTTTGGCTGGGTTAGATAGGTCTAGTCTAACTTGAGCCCAGGATGGAGGGAAATTGGCTAGGTGTAAACGCTAAAGCCCCAACCCAATCGTGAATAATGCAAGATAAACCAAGACCAAATTGAGATCTGTAGTTTTCGGGATGCTGTAGGGGCAATCCCCCCGTGGTTGTCCCAGACCCTGCCGGGGTAGGCACGGGGGCACTACCCCTACAAAATAAACGACCGGTTTCAAACTGGACGGGGTTTAAATCGTTGCACTATGTCAACCGCTCTGCCCTAAGGCGTCCCTTAAAGCAGACAATAGATCTTATCGGTTTGGGACTGATGCAATGGGACATTTTGCTCTTTGCAGGCGGGACGCCTGTGCTACGGATGCCCGTTAAATCATGCCAGCAGCGTCAGTCCCATCCCCTCTACTGAAATTCTCTTCCTTCAAACGCTCTATGTCCGAAAATCGCCGCAGTCAAGTCGTCACCCAAGGCGTCCAACGCTCCCCCAACCGTGCCATGCTCCGCGCTGTGGGCTTTGGCGACAATGACTTCACCAAGCCCATTGTCGGCCTCGCCAACGGCTATAGCACAATCACGCCCTGCAACATGGGGATTAACAGCCTAGCCCTACGCGGGGAAGCGGCCCTCAAAGATGCCGGGGCAATGCCGCAAATGTTCGGCACAATCACGATTTCCGATGGCATTTCCATGGGAACGGAAGGGATGAAATATTCCCTGGTTTCGCGGGAGGTGATCGCCGACTCGATCGAAACCGCCTGTAACGGCCAGAGCATGGATGGGGTGTTGGCGATCGGCGGCTGTGACAAGAATATGCCCGGTGCCATGATTGCGATCGCCCGCCTCAACATTCCCGCCATTTTCGTTTACGGCGGCACGATCAAGCCCGGTCACTACAACGGCGAAGACCTCACCGTGGTTAGCGCCTTTGAAGCGGTGGGGCAATACAGCGCGGGCAAGATTGACGACGCCACCCTTACCAATATCGAGAAAAACGCCTGCCCCGGTGCGGGCTCCTGCGGCGGAATGTTCACGGCCAATACCATGTCTTCGGCGATCGAAGCGATGGGTTTGAGCCTGCCCTATTCCTCCACGATGGCCGCAGAAGATGAGGAGAAGGCGGAGAGTACCGCCCAGTCAGCGAAAGTTCTGGTCGAAGCGATCCGGCAGCAGATCCTGCCCAGCCAGATCTTGACTCGGCAGGCCTTTGAGAATGCGATCGCCGTGATCATGGCGATCGGCGGTTCGACCAATGCGGTGCTGCACCTGCTGGCGATCGCCCATTCGATCGGCGTTGAGCTAACCCTGGATGATTTTGAAACGATCCGCGCCAAAGTCCCCGTGCTCTGCGACCTCAAGCCCAGCGGTCGCTACGTCACCACCAACCTCCACAACGCGGGTGGCATCCCCCAGGTGATGAAGATGCTTCTGGTTCACGGTCTGCTCCATGGTGATGCCCTGACGGTTTCGGGTCAAACCGTGGCGGAACTGCTGGCGGACATTCCCGAAAATCCGCCCACCGATCAAGACGTGATCCGGCCATGGGATCAACCCATGTACACCAGTGGTCACTTGGCGATTCTCAAGGGCAACCTGGCCGCTGATGGTGCGGTGGCCAAAATCAGCGGCGTCAAGAACCCACAAATCACCGGCCCAGCGCGAGTGTTCAACTCGGAAGAAGACTGCCTCGATGCAATTCTCGCGGGCAAGATCAAAGCAGGGGATGTGATCATCGTGCGCTACGAAGGCCCCAAGGGCGGCCCTGGGATGCGCGAGATGCTGGCACCCACTTCGGCGATCATTGGCGCGGGCCTCGGGGACTCGGTGGGTTTAATTACCGATGGGCGCTTCTCGGGTGGAACCTATGGCATGGTCGTGGGTCATGTCGCGCCGGAGGCAGCGGTGGGTGGTGCGATCGCCCTCGTGCAAGAGGGCGACTCGATTACGATCGATGCCCCGAACCGTCTGTTGCAGCTCAACATTACCGACGAAGAACTGGCCGCCCGTCGTGCCCAATGGCAACCGCCAACGCCACGCTATACCAAGGGGATTTTGGCGAAATACGCCAAGCTGGTTTCGTCAAGCCATCAGGGCGCAGTGACGGATCAGGATTTGTAAAGGGGATAAACTTGAGAAAAACGTTGGTAACACGCCATGGCTCCTTCCCCCATTCGTTCTCGGCTGTTTCGTCGGCCCATCCAGCTCTTGGGGGGCCTTGGTGTGACGCTGGCCTGCTGGGGTTGTGGCGAGGTAGACTTCCTCTCGGCGGCCCAGGCGATCGACGATCGCGGCGATCTCAGCATCAACTATATCCCCGCTGATATTGAAACCTACCAAGACATTCAGGACTCACTGGAGGAGACGCAATTTTTTGAAGATCTGGTCACGGATCTCAATACAATTTTTGCTTTGCCGGAAGACATTGAGGTGTTTTTTGCCGAATGCGATGAGGCGAATGCCTACTACGACCTCGACACGGTGGAAATCACAATCTGCTACGAACTGATTGACGAATATATGACCATCTTTGCCGATGATATTGTCACGGAGGAAGACTTTGATAATGAGGTGATTGATGCGGCATTGTTTACCTTTTTCCATGAGTTGGGTCATGCGCTGGTGCATCAATATGAGTTGCCGATCACGGGGCGAGAGGAAGATGCGGTCGATGACTTTGCTACCATCATGCTCATTGATGCCTACGAAGATGAGGCGGGGGTTTTGAGTGGGCTTTGGCAGTTTGAAATGGAGGCGATCGCAGAGGAAGATTACCTGGATGATTTGCCCTATTGGGGGGAGCATTCGCTCAGTTCACAACGATTTTACAACACGGCTTGTCTGATCTATGGCAGCGATCCGGAGGGCTATGATTTCTTGGTGGAGGAGGACTATTTACCGGGCGATCGTGCGGAGCTTTGCCCGGATGAATATGAACAGAAGTCTAATGCTTGGTGGTCGTTAATTGAGCCGTATTTGTTGGAGTAGAGATGAGCTTCTTAATAAGCCTCGTGGGGCGCGATCGCACCTTTACATTTGTCTCAAACAGAAGCATCCCTCCTTCGCAAATTCTATAGGTCTTAGTCACCTTGAACGGCTCAACCATTATTCAGTTCGGCATCGATTTCTTGTTCAATTTCATCAAGGGAGAAGGTGATGGGGTTTTGACTGCGGCGATCGAGGAATTCTTGAAACCGCTGACTGTTGCGCAGAGTTTCCACCTCGGTTTCAAAGTCATCAGCTTCACTGAGGATGAATTCTTTGCCATCATCGGCAACCAATAAGAGCGGCTCTTGTTGGGCCAGTTGAAAGAGTTCAGAAAAGTTGGTGTTTTCTGGATTGAGATGAATCGCTTTCATAGTTTAACCTCGTTGCCTCGAATGTAAAGTGTGTTGTGCTGTTTGATGCCGATGGAGATCACGGTTACGGTAATAATTTCTTCAATAACCTCATAGAAAATCCTGAATTTGCCACTTCTTAGCTCCCAGGTGGCGATCGGATTCTCTCTCAAACGTTTGCGATTTCTCGTTTCGATCAATGGTTCATATATGAGCTGACTTTTGATTGCTGAAATAATTTGCTTCTTTTCGTTGGCTTTGAAGTAGGAGAGGTCTTGCTTAGCATCTTCTGTGATTTGGATGGTGTAGGACATCAACCTGAAGTTTCTCGATAAGTTTCAGCAAACTGTTTACGGATCAAGCCATGGGCAAAGCGGTAGCGGCCACCAACACGCTGAACAAAGCGATAGTTGTCTTCTACATAAGCCAAAAAATGCTTATAGTTCCGAGGAGCAAAGCTAGATTTCCACAAAACAATTCGGAGAGCTAAGTGATTTAAGACTGCATTCATCCCAAAGAATAGGCTCAAGATCAAACCCATTGTCAAACTTGATAATATTAGAGCAGGAAATACGTCTCCTGAGATACTAGAAGGAAATGTATTTTCTTGACTCTCTGGTTGACCCTCAAGGATTATAACGATGGCTCCCAAGATCACAAACATTGATGTTAAGGAAGCAAGAGAAAGAAGACCCATCTTCAAAGACTCGTTTATCCCTTGATTTGGTTTGAGCTTTTTGAGATCAGGAGTCTCATCTACTCTTAATCCTAAAAGGAGGATACCCTCAACAATGAAAATAGTTGCGACTAGAATAGAAGCACAGAAGCTAACCCACACAAATTCAACTTGATTGGCCCGAACATAATTTGTTGTCTCTATTAGATTATCTAAACCAAAAACATCAGAAATATATGCCCAAGAGTCTGTTATTTGATCTCGACAGACTCTTCTTTGTATAGAACATATTTTGTCCAAGAAGTAAAAATATGATGCTGCAAATGTCAAAAATAGCCATAATATAAATAAGATTTTTGGATTAATGATATTGACTTTTCTTTTGATGAATTTCCAGTCTATTCTCAATGATTCTCTCGGAACTATTTCCTCGCTGGCAAGACTATATTTTGTATACCAAAAAGTAGTCATTAGTCCAATGAGCAAGCCAAGAAATATCCCGGCCAATGCACCATTCATTAAGGTTGAAATCCAAAAGATTGACAATCCAAAATACAAGCTAGTAAGTAGCCCGACAATAAAACTATATTTCCTGCCCGGACGATTGAAATTGATCCAAAACGGTTGCAAGCGTTCGATCAAAAACTCAGTTTGACCAACAGCTTCTAATCTTGTAGCCAGCCAGCCCAGATATTGAAAAGTTTTCTTCGCCGAGTAATGCTTTGAGATTCTTGATTTATTTAGCTGTGCGGTGATGTAAGCCTTGACTATCTCTTCCTTACTCCTGATGGATTTCTGTTCCTGCTGTGGATAGGCAACAACTAACATCATCAGAAATAGGGGTGTACGGATTTGTTCTAAGAGTTGAGGTTGAGACTGTAACTCATCCCACAACCAAGGCTGTTCTTGTGAAAGATAGTCTTTGATTTGTTCATCGCTTAATGGCTCAAGAAAAATCTTATCCTTAAGGTTCCTGAAATCTTTGCGCTCAGACGCTAAATTAGCGTATTCATTCTTGCGACAGCAAACAACCAGCTTCATACCTTGATGCCTTGACAGAAAACGATCGATTTCTTCAATACATCTTATCTGCCTTTCTTTGCGAAGCGCGTCGATTCTCTCGGGTGTTGTCTTTTCGTGCTCCTCTAAACGCCTCAGTTCATCCAGCCCATCCAATAGCGGCAGGATTTGGTTATCTCTTATCCAACGCTCTGAGATTATCAAGGGCACATTGTAATTCTCTTTGAGTTTCTGACTCAGCCATTCCTCAAACTTCAGATTTTCTGTCCATTCAGACAACTCAAAAATGACTGGGATGGGTGCATGAGAAGATGAGTCCGCCACATTCAAGAGACTCTGCGTAAGCGTTAGTAGCTCATTGGTTTTGCCAGAGCCCGCATCACCCAAGATTAGTAAGCGACCACCGACATTCTCAAAAATCTCTAGCGTTGACTGGTCTGGATTGATGACTCTTGGAGATTGTGAATCTTTTGTTATGAGCTTACGGGCTGGCTCTAAAATATTCGAATCTATCCAAGACGAACGCTGTGTGTTCTTGTGGGCAGAGTAACCTTTGTTCTGACCGCCGCGTTCGACTTCCTGCGTTCGCCGCAAGCCCAACGGTTTTAGTTGATGGAGTGATTTCTGCTGTCGCTCAAACGTTTGCCCACCAACCTTGCTGATGACAGACTGTCGCCATTCTTGAAGTTGATCTTCTGTTACTTCTTTTGACTTACTGAAGTATTTCTTCTTCAAATCCAGTAGTCTATCAATAAAAAAAATTACAGGTGTAATTATAGTGAAAATCGTAACCATCCAGCTCAAGATCGGATGATTATTTACCAACTCAAGTAATTGTTCCGTCGGCGACTGACTCACACCACTCGCTGCCGACTCAGCCAACAGCACCAACCCAGACCAATCAAGACTCACTGCCCACCTCAACTTAGGGATCGCTCATGTACAGTTTAGTGCGTTTATCATGAATTCTCTCCAACCCCAACCCAACAGGTCTATTCTGATGCAATGCCCTACCAACCCCCCTTCACCATCACCCCCCAAATCATCAACCCGATCGCCGCCATCGCCCACCAACTCAGCCGCCTCAAAGAACTTAACCCCTCCCCCCAACTCCGCAAACAAAACCGGATCCACACCATCCAAGCCACCCTCGCCATCGAAGGCAACACCCTCTCCCAAGCACAAATCACCGCCATCCTCGAAGGCAAACGCATCCTTGGCCCGCCCCGAGAAATTAGCGAAGTCCAAGGGGCAATCCGCGCCTACGAAGCCCTCCCCACCTGGCAGCCCAGCTCAGAAACAGACCTGCTCACCGCCCACCGCTACCTCATGGGCAACATCCTCACCAACGCAGGTAAATTTCGCCGCACCCAAGTCGGCATCCATAAAGCCGATAAAGTCGTCCATGTCGCGCCCCCCGCCAACCGCGTGCCCCTGCTGATGTCAGATTTGCTCCATTGGCTCGACCAAACCGAAGCTCACGCCCTGATCAAAAGCAGCGTCTTTCACTACGCACTCGAATTCATCCACCCCTTCATGGATGGCAACGGTCGCATGGGACGGCTCTGGCAAACCCTGATTCTGGGCCGCTGGAACCCCCTCTTTTTCCTGCTACCGATCGAGAGCCTGATCAAAGACGAACAAGACCGCTACTACCAAGCCTTAGAACAGGCCGACCAAGCCGCCGACAGCACTGTCTTTATCGAGTTCATGCTCGACATCATCGCCCAAGCCCTCACCCAAGCCACACCGCAAACCGACCCAGAGAGCGACCAAGTTACCGATCAAGCTACCGGCCAAGCTGGCGACCAAGCTGGCGACCAAGTTGCCGATCCAGTTCAAAAGCTCCTCGCCGTCATGGATAACGACTACTTCACCACCCAAACCCTCATGGAACGCCTCGGGCTCTCCCATCGCCCCACCTTCCGCAAAAACTACCTGCTGCCTGCCCTCGCCGCCGGACTTATCGAGATGAAATATCCCAACAAGCCCCGCAGCCCGAAACAGCAATATCGGAAAACAGATTGAGGTTTTTGCGCATTGAGCGACGACTGCATACGAGCGATCGCCCGATCAGTCAGCAACTACGCCTTCCCGCTCACCCCCATTCCTCGATAGAATGAGCGTTTCTATATTCTCTCGGGCGCATGACAATCGACTATCTCAAACGCATTCTCACCGCTCGGGTCTACGATGTGGCCCGCGAGAGTCCGTTGGAGATCGCCGCCAATCTCTCCGCCCGTCTAGACAATCGGCTGCTGCTCAAGCGCGAAGACTTGCAGTCGGTGTTTTCCTTTAAGCTGCGCGGTACATATAACAAGATGGCGCATCTGGAGCGCGATCGCCTGCGTCAGGGTGTGATTGCGGCCTCGGCGGGCAACCATGCCCAAGGGGTGGCCCTCGGCGCGCGGCAGCTCGGTGCACCCGCGATCATCGTCATGCCCGTTACCACACCCGATGTCAAAGTTGCCGCCGTCAAAGCCCGAGGTGGACAAGTGATCTTGCACGGCGAAACCTACGACGATGCCTACGCCCATGCCCGTCAGCTCGAAGCGGAAAAAGGGCTGACCTTTGTGCATCCCTTCGATGACCCGGATGTGATCGCGGGTCAAGGCACGATCGGCATGGAAATCCTGCGCCAACACGCGGGGCCGATCCATGCGATTTTTGTGGCGATCGGCGGCGGCGGTTTAATCTCCGGGATTGCCGCCTACGTCAAGGAACTGCGCCCCGAGATCAAAATCATTGGTGTGGAGCCCGTGGATGCCGATGCGATGCATCGCTCTTTGCAAGCGGGTCAACGGCTCCGGCTCGATCAGGTGGGGCTCTTTGCCGATGGCGTCGCCGTGCGCCAGGTGGGGGCAGAGACGTTCCGACTCTGTCAGGACTATGTAGATGAGGTGATCTTGGTGAGCACCGATGACACCTGTGCGGCAATTAAAGATGTTTTTGAGGATACGCGATCGATTTTGGAGCCGGCGGGGGCGCTGGCGATCGCCGGAGCCAAAGCCTACGTGGAGCGGGAGGGACTTTCCGGAGAGACGCTGGTGGCGGTGGCCTGCGGGGCGAATATGAACTTCGATCGCCTGCGCTTTGTCTCGGAGCGGGCGGAAGTGGGCGAGAACCGGGAAGCGATTTTTGCGGTGACGATTCCGGAGCAACCGGGCAGCCTCAAACGCTTCTGTGACTGTCTGGGCAACCATAACATCACCGAGTTCAATTATCGGATTGCCAACGCCAGCGAAGCCCAGATCTTTGTCGGTGTCCAGATCCAAAACCGGGCGGAAGCAACCGAGATCGCCGCGACGTTTGAAGCCAACGGTCTTAAAACCTTCGACCTCAGCGATGATGAGCTGACCAAAATGCACCTGCGCCACATGGTCGGCGGTCATTCACCCCTAGCCGAGCATGAACTGCTCTACCGCTTTGAGTTTCCCGAGCGACCGGGCGCCTTAATGAAGTTTGTGGCAGCCCTCAGTCCGAATTGGAATATCAGCCTCTTTCACTATCGCAACCATGGCGCAGATTACGGCCGCATTGTGGTGGGGATGCAAGTACCGCCGGGTGAGCTGGATGCGTGGCAGGCGTTTTTAGATACCTTGGGCTATCGCTATTGGGATGAAAACGAGAATCCGGCCTATCGGTTGTTTTTAGGCTAGGGTTTTGGCTGAGACTCAGCAAAACCAAGACGTATGAGCCTTCAAAGGGGATGGCGTCTTGTCATAACGAGTTGAGATAAAACTGCTTGCCTTCATCCTTCTGCCTTCAAACAACCTCCTCCACCACGATCGTCTCGTAGAAAAAGGCGCGATCTTGGGCATTTAAATGGGCTTGAAGTGCGGTGAGCGATCGCAACTTTGGGGCCAACGCCGCCGGACGCTGGCGCGGCGCAAACAGGTTCCAATAGACCAGGCGGGCCCTAGGGTTGCTGCGATCGCATAATTGCGCCAGAAGCTGCTGATACACCGCCAGCGACATATATTCAAAAATGTTGCTCAGGTTATAGCGATCGAAGCGTTGCTCAGGATGTTGGCGCAAAAAATCTTCCAGGCTGCAACAATGCCAGGTGAGGCGATCGAGATTAGTGCGGATGGCGTTAAAGTGTTCGGCCCGCAAGGCATAGGGTTGGGTCTGAAGATGATGGCCCGCCGCGATCCATTGCAGGTAAGGATTTTCTGCGGGAGCTAGCTCGGTCAGAGCGGCACGGGTGCGGGCTAAGAGGATCGCGCCCAGATCCGTCTGGGCATAGCGCAAAAAGCTCGGGTCACGGCCGAGACGACCCTGCATCACCGCTGAAAAAAAGCACCGCAACAGCAGCCGCCAGCGCCAGTTGTCCCAAACCTGAGCATAAAACTGGTGGCGCTCGGGGCGCGATCGCGGCCGAAAGAGCTGCTCAACCACTGGTTGGGTATGGATCAGCGGCAGCACCCACCGTCGGAAGCGCCGCAAATATTGCTCAAACCGCCCCACGGCCCCGAAGCCTAGGGCGATCGCGGCGGGTTGGCTTGCCCAGAACCGCTCGGCAGCAGGGGTGAGTAAAGGGCGACAGGCGGTGTAGAGCTGTTGCCGGAGTTCGGGGGATGCCGGTTGAGAGCCCAGGAGTTGCAGGAGTTGCGGGTGATTTAGCACACGATAAGCGGCGACCCGTAATTCGAGGCAGGCAATCTGGGCGGAGTTGAGGTCAACCGCGACCACTTGCTCGGGGCCTTGGGCCAACATCGCCAGGGTATTGTCTCCCGCCGAGGCGATCGCCAAACAGCGATGATGCGGGGCAATCTCCAGCGCCTGGAGCAAGACATCCGCATCCTCCCAACATTGGGCATAGCGCAACTGTGAAAAGTCGGCATAGCGGGCCACTTCGGTCGTCACGAATCGCTCAAGCAGGAATCACTCAAGAGGGCGGCTGGGAGGGGGGGGACTCGGCAGCGTTGCGCGTTGGTGTTCCACCAGCGTCTTGACCACAACGGCCAGCAAACTCGGCAGAGGAGACTTCGTCGTTTCCTCTAGCGGCTCCGGCTGAGGACTGGACGGTTCAGAATTGTTCATCCAGCCAATCACTCAATTCAATATCGGTGATAAAGTCCCAAGCGGCTTCGGCCAGGGCTTCGAGGCGATCGCTGGGCAATTCTTGGATTTTGGTCTGTACGGCGGGTTCAAGTTTCCCAAAACGGCGGGTTAGCAAGCGCAAGACAATGCCCTGTTGTCCCAAATAAACCCCTTCGTTCCGCCCCTGCTGGAGGCCCTTCTGCTGACCCTGCTTGACGCCTTCCTGAAACCCTTCATTCCGGCCTTGCTCAATGCCTTCCTGAATGCCCACTTCGCGGCCTTGCTGGAGCCCTTCTTGAATCCCCTGCTGTTTGCCTGTCTGGATGCCCTGTTGCATTCCTTCTTCCCGACCGAAGGAGAGGGACTGGCGTTGATCGGCGATAAAAAAGAGCTGCTGTTGCAAAATATCGAACTCTTCTCGATTCAGGCGATCTTCACGAGCCAGTTCCGCTGCCTGCTGCAACTCCGGAATTTGGGCGAGGGTTGCGGGTAACTGCTGGATTTC
>JBMYQW010000032.1:0-19948 GCA_049601735.1 Spirulinaceae cyanobacterium | reverse complement strand
CGGATATGCGCATAAATCGAAAAGATATCAGTCCGAGAAACTGGGGCACAAAACCCAGAGAATTAGCTTTGTCAGTGGATGGTGGGAAGGTGAGACAATTGCCCCACTGACGTTTGAAGGGTACTGTAACAGCGAACTATTCTGTCAATGGGTAGAAGAATGTTTAGTGCCAGAACTAATTCCAGGTCAAATTGTGCTGATGGATAATGCGAGTTTTCACCCCAAAGGGAGAATCAGAGAGCTAGTGAGTCAAGCGAGATGTGAAGTAATATTCTTGCCAAAGTATTCACCTGACTTAAACAAGATTGAGAAGTTTTGGGCACGCTTAAAGAATGAAATAAGGAAGCTCAGGCGGCACATTGAAAAGCTATCTGATGCAATCAAGGAAGCCTTTAGACAATTGTCCTAACTATCTCTTCCCTTGCCATAGAGGTTCATTATGCGATTATCCATCATGTTGGCGGGATTCATTTCCGGGGTAGCGATCGCCGCCGTTCCCCAACTAGCCCAGGCGCAAAACTCCATCCCAATTACCGGCGGGAGCATTGAGGTGCGGGGACTCAATGATGCCACCCAAACCACCGCAACCTTCATCACGCCCCAAGGCACGGTCTCCAGCAATACCGCCACGATTGTCAGCACCAATGGCTGGCTCAACCCTTGCTGTTCCATTGTGGGTCATCTGAGTGGTGTGGGCTTCTCCCCCTCCGGCCCGGTGGTTTTTTCCAACCTGCCCTTTGCTGTGGAGACGATCGGCGGCCATGCCTACCTCCCCATCAGCGGTGGCGCCCGACGAGACATCCGCGGCGGCATGATCAATGGCGCATACACCGATCACGCAGTGCCCCGCGCCCGCACCATGCATACACCGGGCCAGAGCATCATGCATAATCTCTCAATTCAAACTGGGATTGATCTGAGCCCAGGGCAGTTTTCCTTTGAGCAAACCGCCTTCACGACTCCGACGAGTTCTCCTGCGACCAACAGCCCACAGCAGCCCACGCCCCCCACAGTGACAACTCGCCAATTTTCCCTCCCTGAATCTTTAACGGAACCGGGCAACCCGAACCCGCAGAACCAAGCCCCGACAAACTCTGCCCGCCCGCTGCGCCCCAATGGGGTGCATACGCGCATTATGCCCGTCTGGACACCGGGACTGTATCAGTAGGGGCCGGAGGGGTCTGACAAAATTCCCAAGACGTTCACGGGGCCAGACCTTAAGACAGGCTTAACACTTTCGCCAAAGGCGATCGCAGATGCTAAACCGGAGGAGATAACTCCCCCCGGAAGGGTCATGCAAGCAAGCTGGTTGAATGCCCTGCGACTGCGTTGGTTTCTGCTCACCCGCGCCCTTGATTCGAGCTGCGACTTTGTGCAGGTGCTCTATCGCATCTATCTCAACCACAGCAAGATTATCCATTTTCGCAACGGCTATCCGGTCTATTCTCTCTCCACACCTGCGGTCTTTAGCCCGCCTGCGGCTCACTTCATTGCTCGCGCCCTCTATCGCACGATCCAGAATAAAAACCTCCCCAACCTGATGAGTTTTGCGGTGAATGATGACTGTAATGCGGCCTGTGAGCATTGCAGTTTTTTTGAAGGGGTCGAGCAGCCGGGCCAGCCTGTTTTAAGCCTGGGCCAAGCGCAACAGGTGATTCAAGACGCCCAGGAATTGGGGGTTTCGGTGATTAATTTTGTTGGCGGCGAACCATTGCAACGCCCGGATTTGCCCGACCTGATTCGGGCGGTGGATAAACAGCTCGCCACCACGGTGCTATTTACCAATGGCTGGCTGCTCGGCGATCGCGCCCGTGACCTGAAAAAAGCCGGACTCGACAGCATTTACGTCAGCATCGATCGCGCCAATCCCCAAGCCCATGATGCGTTTCGCCAAACACCGGGCTTGTTTGGCCGTGCCCTGCAAGGCATTAAAGTGGCGAAAAAACTAGGCTTTTCGCTGGGCATTTCCGCCACCTTGACCCCGGAAACCTATGCAGACGGGGAACTCGATCGCCTGGTGCGACTCGCGCGAAAATTGGGTGTACATGAAGTGCTCGTCTTTGACGCCCTACCCACGGGCCGCTACCGCGATCGCACGGATTTGGTTGATCAAAATCTAGTGAATACAGATCGCGCTGATACAAAGCTGGTTGACTCAGAAAACTGGGTCGAAAACATGATTCAATCCGCCCGACGCTACAATCAAAACCCCCGTGATCCCGGTGTGGTGTTTTATAGCTATTTCACCAGCCACCGCAGCGTCGGCTGTGCCTGCGGCACGAGTTATTTTTATGTGTCACCCTACGGCGAAATCATGTCTTGCGACTTCAACCATCATGGTTTTGGCAATGTCTTGAAAGAACCCCTCTGGCGCATTTGGGAACGGCTCACAACCACCCCGGAATTCTGCCAAGCGAAATGGGGCGGCTGCAAGATCAAAGACCCGGAACTGCGATCGCACCCGTTGGTTTCAAGTGGAGGAATGAGGTGAATCAAGACCCATTTGATACCGTTGTTTAGATTAAAAGTTCAGCTTGTGGTGGGCAATGCCCACCCTACAGTAGGATTGCCGTTATTGTTCGTAAAAAATCCCCTCTCGGGAGGGGCGATCAAGCGCAGCGCCGATCGGGGTGGGTTCGAGGTTGTGTACACCGATGCAAGCGATGTATTGATTAGCAATTATTGATTCGTAATTACTGTCCACCAAATCACCATGCCAAGCACCCTCTTCCTCGCCCATTGCACCTTTGATAAAACCCCCACCACCGCCACGATCGCGTTTGAAATTTTCATCGTGTTCGGCACAGCGATCGCCCTCTGGCTCTCTAACAAAATCCAAACCAAAACCGGGCCGCGATTTTTAATCCTAGCGGGTGCGGTGCTGCTCTTTGAGCTGTTTACCGCACCCATGTGGCGGAACGAAAAACTGGGTGTTTGGGCCTATCTGTATCAGGATGTGAGCTGGGTACTCACCATCGGCTGGACGAGCCTAATTTTGACAGTGGTGGCGGTGTGCGATCGCCTCCTGACGCAATGGAAAGAATGGCAGAGATTTCCGGTTTATTTAGGCATTTTGACGATCGCCGTCACGCTGCTAGAAATACTGGTTGTGAATCTGGGTATTCGCAGCTATGCACCGGAAGTCTTGGCTAGCATGACGCCGTTTAATCTCTTGGGTGTGCCGATTTTAGATGTGTTTTACTACACCCCGGTGTTTATGGGTCTAGTGATTAGCTTCTATAAATATTGGATGTTTATCGTCGAAGATGAGCCCCTCGTGCCCAGCAAGAATCGCAAATGGCTGCGCAGTATTTTCATTGCCTTCTTGGCGGTTTTTCTCTTTGAGGTAATGATTCAACCCATGGTCGAAAATCAGGGCTTTCCCCAATGGTCTTATGTTTTCTTTGATATCAGCATTATTCTGCTAGCCGCCTGGGTGTTGATGATTGGCATTACGGCGGTAGTCATCGATCGCCTCTTTTTGCATTTTCCGGTGGTCTATCGCTTTGTGTTAGCAATGGGCTTGGCGGGTGCGATCGCTTGGCCCACCGAAGCCTGGTTGATCGCCCATGACTACCGCATCTATGGCGAGAGCGCGACCCATAATTTCACGGGCTTTACTACCCCGCTCCTCGGCACACCGATCGAAATCGCCTTTGCCATTCCCTGTTACATGGCACTCGTGATTGCCTTCATTCGCTATTGGGAGACGGTTTTAGATAATCGCCTCTAGCTTTGTCTCTAACGTAGGGTTGACAATGCTCACCAAATCATGATCTATGCCATCCTCAACCGCTCTAAAAGAATAAAGATGACTAAAGAAAACAACCGATTGAGAAATCTGTTTGGTGCCAGCATTATCGCCACTCCCGTTGGTGCGATCGTGATCTTCTTGGGAATGTCTATTGCCACAGGAGATATGGCCCAAGCGGGAACCGTGATTGTGGTCTCTATTGTCTGTACCTTAGGGATTTCGCTCTTCATTTGGATTCCCCTCTGCTGGCTCGTGGGGGTGCTCGTACTGGGGATTTTTGCGGGCACATTTAAGTTAATTGGCATGACAGCGCAACGCCCGGTCGAAAAACAAGTGTTGCAACCAGCGATCGCCAACCGAGCCTTGATTCAACAGCAGAGCTTGGCGAACTATATCCGCAAGGCCCAAGCGAAGGGCTTTAGCGAGAGCCAAATCCAAAACCGTTTGCGTCAAGAGGGCTGGAACAACGATGAAATTGCAGGGGCACAGGCGATGGTCGGTCATTTCAATTGATGCCAGAGCTGCTTTGTCTGCACTAAAAACAAAGACCCCGCAGGACAGGAGTAACCATCTCTACTTCCTTGTGCTCCTGTCCCTGATGCTTCTTCTCCGTGTTTCCTCCTCTGATTGCAGGGACGGTTACGTTTATGGACTTGCTCTCCCCCTCTTTATCTTTAAGGAGTTCATTAAGAAAATCCAACAGCAGATCCTTGTTGGGTTCCTCACCAAAGAGCTTTTTATACCGAATCCGTAAATTGGGGCTACAGATCAAAAACTGAGGGCTGGGCGGAGTCGCAGTCCGGCAGTTACGATCGAACGTTCATGTGTAGTCGAACTTTTGTGTTTTGGTATTAAAGCCGAAGTCCGTGAACGGGTTGATGTATGTTTCGGCAAAGTAGTACATCGGCATGAGGAGCGGCAAAAAATACACCTGTTCTACTGTGATCCGAGTATTGAATTCACCATGGGGTGAGGAAATTTTTTGCCCCTGCATAAAAATCACCGGGTTTCCTAGATAGACATTGTGAGCCTTAGCTTGCGTTTTTCTTAGCTTACTCATCCTGTCACTCTGGAATCTATCATGTTCGGAAAATCCCAGTCCGCTGCTGCTGCCCGTCGTCGTTCCCGTCAGACCTTCATTCTCGAACCGATCCTCACGCCCGCTGCGGGCATTATTGATATGGATGCGGAGGATCTGTTTGATCCGGGCGACCCGACCCCTGAGATTGCGGACTATGCTTTTGTCAGTGAACCCAACTTTGAGACCGGCACTTTTGTGGTGGGCGCATCGGGCGAAATTGAAGTGAACTTTCTCTTCGATGGCGGCTTCTACAGCGGCGGCGAAATCGGGCTCTTTAGCCTAGAGGGTATTGATGCCGAGCCCGGTAGCGATGAATTTATTCATCTAGCGGCCAGTCGGGCGCTCTCGAATTCCGAGCTGGGTCATGTGATTATCTCTGACCCCACCGATGCCGCCAAGTTTAGCGGTTCACTGCGCGAAGGCGACTTTAATGCCGGGGAATATCAGGGGCTGCGCACGGTGGAAATGCGCGAGGGCGATCGCATCGGCATTATCTTTGCGCCCAACCACACCATGGAGGAAGTTCAGGGGGGCAAGACCTGGAATGTGATGTTCTCGATGGCAGAGGCAAATCCGGAGCAGCAGCAGCAGTTTGGGCAGTTGCACGGGGCGTCGGGCGCAGCGAGTACCTACGTCTTTGAAGATCTGCACCTGAGTGGACACTCTGACCGGGACTACAACGATATGATCTTTAGCCTGCGCGGGGCGGAGCCAGAAAACGAGCTGCCGGGGCTCGATGCGCTGCTGCCGGAGGAGGAATGGGACTGGCGCGAGGGTGAGATTGGCGGGGACATTATTGATTATGTGACGGATTATTTGCCGGAGGGGAATGAGCCGATCGTGACAGTGAGCGATCGCTTCTTGAACCCCAATGAGAACTTTGAGCTAATCGGTCGGGTAAATGAGGGGACGGAGATCGCCAACCTAGAGATCTGGGTGCGCGATCCCTTTGCAGACGACTGGCGAACTATCGGCGTTGTTGATGAATTTGACCCTGACGGCAGCTTCAGTTTTGAGCATCAGCCCCCCCTAGAGCCAGGTCATTACGAATACAAGACGATCGCCAACTATGCTTCCGGGCTCACGGCGACCAGCGACACCCAAGAGATGACGGTTCTCTCCCTTGGGGATGGGGTGGAGTTAAGCGATCGCATCAAAGTGGCCCTCGATCGCGCGACTCAACTCGGTAGCTACACCCCGGAGCAACTGGCCCAGACCACTGAGTGGCTGGTAAGCGTTAAGGCGGGAGAAGATGCGGGAGCGATCGCCGAAAGCCTGGGTCTACAAAACCTTGGGCCGAGCGGACATCTGCCTAATACCTACCATTGGTCTGGATTCGATGGACAGGATTTAGAGGCATTGTTGGCTGCTTTCGATACTATTGCCCCAATTGAATTTGCCTATCTCCTCGCAACTCAAAAGATTGAACTCCACAATCCTTGGCAAGAACCCCTGGTGCAGAACGGTGCGCAATGGCATCTCTTACAAGGCGGGGTAAAAACGGTCTGGGAAGAGGAACAGCTAGATGGGTCTGGGGTGCAAGTTGGTGTAGTTGATGTTGGTTTTGATGTCACTGACCCGACTCGAAACCTCACCACTCATACTGATTTAGCGGATAACTATCGTGCTGATCTCAGCCGTGACTTTGATGAAAACGATGACTATGGTTCCCGATTTGTCACCCATACCTTAGCCTTTCCTGACGGTTCCCACCCGATCTTTGATACTCATGAAATTGACGACTGGACTGAACACAACCGCTTTACACTCCCCGAAAGCTTCATTCACGGTAAGGTCGAACAACTCAAAGTGAATTTTGAGATTACGGATTATCCAGCGGATGATCTGACGGTATATCTTGTTGGTCCCAAACAGTATTCTGGTCAGCCCCTGTCTGAACGCCGTCACCAGATCTTCTCGGGCATTGGTTCAGGCCCCTATAGCTCCGAACCGGATTATTTTAACGGTTGGCCTGCCCACGGTGACTGGTCATTAGACATCTTAGAAACCAACGAAGATTCAGAATATTTAGCGGGTCTGCTCCAGAACCTCACGTTGGAAATTACCACGCAAAACAACCACGGTACGAACGTCGCTGGGGTGGTTGCTGCTAGTGGTAGCAATGACCAGGGTGGCTCAGGGGTTGCGCCCGGTGCGCAATGGGCAGCATTGCGCGTTGGTGCGAGTGGTATTGACCCAGATAAGGCGGCTGATGCCCTCTCACACCGTGCCGATACTCCTGAAGATATTGACATCTATCAAAACAGTTGGGGTCTGAGTGCCTTTTACAGCACATTTGCCGATGCTGAATTTGCCATTGAAACCAATGCCCAAACACATGACAGCATCTATGTCTTCTCAGCAGGAAACAACCGAGCATTGGGTGGCCGGGTAGACTACAACGGTTTTGCGAATGCTCGTCATACGATCGCCGTGGGTGCTCTTGCGCGGGATGGCCAAGCAGCAGATTACAGCGCCTCGGGTTCAGCCCTGCTGATTTCAGCTTACTCTAGTGATCAAGTCCCAGCGGATGGGAGCAATGACATTACCACTACGGACTCAGACAACCAATACACCGACGCCTTTGGAGGAACATCGGCCGCTGCACCCTTTGTTTCTGGGGTAGTTGCCCTCATGCTCGAAGCCAATCCCTCATTAACTTGGCGAGATGTACAACATATTCTGATCCAATCAGCCGATCGCACAGGTCTCAACGCAACCGATTGGACTCCCGATCTAGGCAACGGCATTCAGCATAGTTATCGCTATGGTTTCGGTTTGATTAATCCACTTGCCGCTGTGCAACTCGCCAAGACCTGGCAACCCCTGCCCCAAGAGCAGCCGATTAAAAAGCAAAAGGCTGTTGCTCGGGTTATTGAAGACTACGACGACAATATTGAGCGTCCGCTAGAATCAACGATCAAAATTGACCAAGATCTCACCATTGAGTCAGTGGAGGTCATCTTTGAGGGTGAGCATTGGTATCGCGGTGATCTCGAAATGATTCTCACCTCACCCAGTGGCGAGGAATCAGTGCTCTCGGTTCAGAATGGCCGGATTCCCGAGGTGAACCCGTTTTATGGTGATCCCACCCACAAATGGACGTTCACCTCGCTGCGACATTTTGGTGAATCTGCCCAGGGAGACTGGACCCTCAAGGTGGTCGATAAATACGACGATTGGCAGAACGAACAAGGCTTCTGGACTCGCTGGAAACTGAATGTTTATGGTACTGATCCCAACAACACCGAGCCCACCGCCACCCCCCTCGACCAAACCCATACCTACACCGAAGATCAGCCCCTAACACTTACTCCCATTGCCGTGGCCGATGCCGATGGAGATAATCTCTCGGTCGTCTTGAGCCTCTCGGATGCAGCAGCCGGAACGCTCACAGGCGGCGGCGTCAGCTCTAACGCAGCCGGAATTTGGGAGTTTAGCGGCACGGCGGCAGAGGTGACGACTGCTTTAGCCAATCTGCAATTTATCCCGGCGGCTGACTTCAATGGCGATCTTGCCATCACCACCGAAGTGAGCGATGGCAAGATCGCCACGCCCCTGACGGGGCTCATTGACCTCACCGGAACGCCTGTAAATGATGCGCCTCGGTTGGAGGCGGGTCAGCTAGTGACCCCGGCGGTGGTTGATGAACCGTTGACCTTGACCTACGAGGAGTTGATCGCGGCGACAGGAGCGACGGAAGTGGAGGGCGAAACGATCGCGCTCACGATCAATGCACCCGCCTCGGGGAGCCTGAGCCAGAATGGTGTACCTGTGACAGGAGCGATTACGCTGCAACCGGGCGACACCATTGACTGGACGCCGGACACGGCAGGGACGAATGTGCCCGCGTTTGAGGTGATTGCCTCCGATGGCACAGCGGCGGCTGATCCGGTGTTGGTTTCGGCGACGGTGAATCCGGCACCCGTTGAGTTGCCCCAAGTGAGCATTTTGCCAGTTTCGTCTAATGCCTCTGAGGATGGCGTGGCGGGTTCGTTTGTGGTGGCGCGATCGGGGGCGGATCTCTCGGAGCCGTTAACGGTGCAATATATGCTCTCGGGCGAGGCGGCAAATGGCCAAGACTTCACTTTGCCTGCGGTGCTCACGATTCCGGCAGGTGAAGCGTCAGCGGTAATTTCGATTACGCCGTTGGATGATGATCTTTATGAAGGCGTGGAGACGGCGACGATCACGGTGGTGGCGGATGCGGCTTATGAGCTGGGCAATTCCCTCGCTCACACGGTCACAATCGCTGACAATGATCCGGATCCTGCCCTCAACACCGCGCCGACGCTCAACCCCACCGCTACTCCGTTCCCGGATGCGGTTCAAGGTCAGCCCTACCCGATCACCTATGAGCAACTGGTCGCGGCGACGGGGGCGACGGATGCTGAGGGGGATGAGATTCAGTTTGAAATTCCCTCGGTGAGTAATGGCACGTTGACGCTCAATGGTGAGCCTGTTGTGCCTGGAACGGTAATGGTTCCGGGGGATGAGTTGGTTTGGACGCCGGAGACGCCGGGTGATGACCAGGTGGGCTTTGTGGTGCAGGCGACGGATGGGGATGCGGTGAGTGATGCGGTAGAGATCACGTTTGATGTTGCGCCTGAAGTTGTACCTGATATTAGTGAGGAGTTTCAAGTAAATACTCATACCGATAACGATCAACAAAACCCCGCGATCACTGCACTAGATAATGGTGGCTTTGTCATTACCTGGGAATCACTAGACCAGGATGGTAGTAGTTCCGGTGTATATGCTCGGGTTTACGATAGCCAATCAAATTCGATTGGTGGTGAAATTGATGTGAATGCCTTTACCAGTGGATATCAAGGTAATCCATCTATTTCAGCACTAAGTGACGGAAAGTTTGTCGTTACTTGGCAATCAGATGGACAAGATGGGGACAGGAACGCAGTCTATGCCCAAATCTTTGATGCTCAGGGCAACAAGATTGATCAAGAGTTCCAAGTCAACACCTTCACCTACAGCAATCAAGATCGTCCCTCTGTGACAACTCTTGCCAATGGTAATTTTGTCGTTGCTTGGGAATCCCCTCAAGATGGTGATAACTCTGGTGTCTATGGACGGATATTTGATGCTCAGGGTAATGCTTTAAGTACAGAGTTCAAAATCAACTCATTTACCAGTGATAATCAGGAAGATGTCTCGATCTCTGCTCTGGAGTCCGGTGGATTTGTAGCAACTTGGGAATCGGAAAACCAAGATGGTAGCGAGGAGGGTATTTATGGAAAGATCTTTTCTTCTCAAGGTATCTCTGTAAGTAGCGAGATTGCCATCAATAGCTATACCAGCGATCGACAGCATAATCCATCTGTAACTGGCTTAAATAATGGAAATTTTGTTGTGACATGGGAATCGCCTCAAGATGGCAGTCAAGATGGTGTCTATGGACGAATCTATGATGCAGAAGGCAATGCAGTAAGCAATGAATTCCAAGTCAATAATTATTCTTATCGACATCAAGAGAAACCCGCTATTTCTGCATTAGATGACGGAGGATTCTTAATTACATGGGAGTCTTGGCTACAAGATGGCAGCAGTGACTCGGTTTTTGCTCAACGGTATGATAGCCAGGGAGTTAAGGTTGGGGAAGAGTTCCAGGTAAATGTATCTTCATCTGGTAGTCAGCGAACGGCTGCTATAGATACTCTGACCAATGGAGATGTCGTGATTGCTTGGGAATCCTACGGTCAAGATTCTGAC
This sequence comes from Spirulinaceae cyanobacterium, assembly GCA_049601735.1. Taxonomy (GTDB): domain Bacteria; phylum Cyanobacteriota; class Cyanobacteriia; order Cyanobacteriales; family Spirulinaceae; genus SIO3F2. The sequence continues at coordinate 9,386 of JBMYQW010000032.1, read as the reverse complement.
CGTAATGGCATCTATGCCCGACGCTTCCAATTCTCTACCATCACACCAGATCCCCTCATCGTCATCAACACCAGCGACAGCGGCATCGGTAGCCTGCGCTACGCGATCGAAGCCGCCAACGCCAACCCCGGCGCAGACCCGATCACCTTCAACATCCCCACCAGCGACCCGGGTTACAACGCCAGCACCGGAACCTTCATGATTCAGCCGCTCTCGGAGTTGCCGGAAATTTCCGACACGGTAAGTCTCGATGCCACCAGTCAGCCCGGATTTACCGACAAGCCCATCATTGAACTCGATGGCAGCTTGGCCGGGAATGATAGCTATGGCTTGAATCTGAGCGCCAGCGACAGCACGATTCGGGGCTTTGTGATTAACCGCTTTAACGCGATCGATCATCTCGCTACTGTTGATAAAGCCGCGATCCGCTTTGCCGGCGACAACAACACGATTGTTGGCAACTACATCGGCACCGACGTAACGGGCGAACTCGACTTTGGCAACACTGGCAACGGGATTCTCGGCTGGGGAACAGGCAACATCATCGGCGGCACGACTGCTCAAGATCGCAACCTGATCTCAGGGAATGACGGTCTTGGGGTTTATCTCCACGGCAATAATCAGCAGGTCTTGGGCAACTACATCGGCACCGATATTGATGGCAATGAAGACCTCGGCAATGGTTTCGGGCTCCGTTTCCATAACGTGGAAAATGGACTGATTCAAAACAACCTCGTTTCCGGTAATGATTACGATGGTTTGTGGCTCGATAGCAACGGCGTCTTAACAGGCAATAAAGTTGTGGGCAATAAGGTCGGCACGGATATTACCGGAACCCAAGTGCTTGCCAATGACCGCGATGGCATTGTGCTAAGGGGCAACCTCAGCGAAACCATTATCGGTGGCGTCAATCCCGCAGATCGCAACCTCATTTCCGGGAATGGTGGCTTTGGCATCGACCTGGATGGAGGCACGGGAACCGAAATCTTGGGCAACTACATCGGCACTGACATCACCGGAACGCCAACCCTGGGCAACGGTTCACAGGGTATTCGTGTTTACCGCACTAGCGATAACGTGATTGGCAGCACGACACCAGGAGCCGGAAACCTGATCGCCGGGAATGCAGCAGATGGGATGCTGATTTATGGCGACAACAATAAGGTGACAGGCAATGCGATCGCCGATAACCAAGGCTCAGGAATTGCGATCGCATTCGGTGATCACAACACAGTCTCGGCAAATGTGATCCACGATAATGCGGGGCTCGGCATCAACTTGATCGCAGATGGCAACGAGTCCCAAGTGGCCCCCACCCTCAGTTCCGCCCAAACCAGCGGCAGCGCCACCACCGTCACGGGCACAATCAGCGAAACGCCCAACACCACCTACACCCTGGAGTTCTTCAGCAACCCCAATAATGATGGTGAAGGGCAACAATTCATCGGTAGCCAGCAGGTGACAACCGATGCGGCTGGGAATGCGAACTTCACCGCGAATTTACCCGGAACGGCGGTGGGACAGTTCGTCACGGCGACGGCGACGGATGATGGGGGGAATACCTCGGAGTTTTCGGGGGCGATTGAGATTGCTGCATCCGCAATTCAAATTCCCACCGACCATTGGAACGCGAGTTTTATTAATCGCACCACTGCCAACGTGAGCGATCGCGCCTCCTATGACTTCTCTAACCCCGTCGCCACCGCAGACCTCGGCGCACAAGCCACCAACGGCAAACTCTCCCTCTACCAAACGGAGATGAATGGCCTGGACTACAACATCCAGCCCGATGACTACGCCATGCAGGCCTGGACACGCACCAGCTTCGAGGCGGGACAACTCTATAAAGTCACGACCCAATCTGATGATGGCGTCTGGTTCCGGCTGCGTGATCCTGCCACGGGTCAATGGCTCGATGAGAGCATCGTCGAAGGGGGTGATGGGGCAGATTGGCAGAATCGCAGCATCTATGATGCCCCTCGCACGATCTTCTTCAAGGTTCCCGCCACGGGTGAATACGACTTCTACGTTGATTATTACGATGACTTCAGCGGTTCGATCGTTGACTTCACCGTGGAAGAAGCCGAGGTCTTCCAAGACTTTGTGAACCCCCAAACCCAATGGCAATCTGAGGTCTACTGGTGGGATCGCAAGCTGGGCAACCAACCCCCGGCAAATCTGTTCGCCAATGGCGGCGAGGCCAGTAACCAGATTGGCACGATCGACCTCGGCAACAACATTCGCTCGGATGGCAAGGCCGGCTTGACTTTCGACTGGAGCGATGCGGCCATTCAGAACGATGTGCGCCTGCCGGATAATAACTACGCGATCCTCGCCACGACCCAAGCCACGCTTGAAGCCGGACGCAACTATCAACTCCGCGTCCGGGGGGATGATGGCTTCCAACTTCTGGCCCGTAACCGAGCCAATGGTCAAGAAGTCTTCATTACGCCCGAGAACCAATGGCAGCAAGCCTACGGCGCTCATCAAGTGGTCGAGTTCTCTGTCCCCAGCGATGGTCAATACGACATTGAAGCCCAGTTCTACGAAGAGCGCGGCGATGCCTACTTTGACCTCTCTTGGGAGCCCGTGAACTTCACCGGGCGGGTGATCTCAACGATTAACTCCAACCTCCGGGCTGGCCCAAGTGCCGCAGACTATCCTGTTGTTGGCCAAGTTAGTCCCGGTCAAAACCTCACCTTTGATAAATGGACAACGGGACAATTCATCAACTACATCAATGAATTGGGAACAGCCAGCGACCAATGGTATCGCCTTGCCGGAACCAATCGCTGGATCTCGGCGGCGTTGATTAACGGGCAACCGTAGACACAAACAAATTCCGTAGGGGCGCAAGCGTTGCGCCCCTACGGAATTTGTCGCAAACCCGCAAACCCTCACTCATCACCCCTCCTTAAGCTGCTCCAACTGCTTCGGTCTCAACTCCACCGCAGCCATCACTTGCTCATCGCTCATTCCCATCTGAAGCAAATTCAGTGCCACCTGCTGCTTACCCATCTCAATGCCCATCTCAATGCCCATCTCAACGCCTGCATCTATGCCCTCACCCCGAGCCGTATCGATCGAATTTTGCAAATCCCGATAATACTTGAGGCTATCTTCATAGGATCGCACCTGCGCCGGATTGAACTTGGCGATTTCTGCCACCTCAAAGAGCTTCTCAAAAACTTCTTCCTGGAGCGGTTTGGGAATCTCTTGAATCCGGGTGAGGTTGCGTAAAATGTAGAGCCACTTATCAAACCGGGTCGTGAGCTGGTCAACGGTTTTGTTGAACTTGGGCATCTCCAGATAGATAAACGTCAGCTTGTCGTAGAACACCTTGCAGGTGTCAATGTCGGTGAGCTGAACGTCGTAGCGATACTTTTCCGGGTCGTCCTTGTCTTCCTCAAAGACAAAATCTAGAATCGCCACGGTATAGACCGACTTGAGCTTGAAGTTCCAGTTGCCTTGCTCGGCTTGGTCTCGAATCGGGAAGGTGGAATAGAAGAGGGTGCGATCTTTAAAGAAGTTTTGCTTGACTTTTTGTAGCTCCACAATGAACTTCTCACCCCGCTCATTTTCGCAGTAGAGGTCAAAGATGGCTTTGCGATCGAGTTCACTTGAACCCAACTGCTCATTCTTGATGTAGGTAATGGATTTAATCTCCCCCTGCTCTTCCTTGAGCAGTTCGTTGAGGAAGTCGAGCAGTAGGTCTTTGTTGGGTTCTTCACCAAAGAGCTTCTTGAAGCCGTAGTCGGTGAAGGGGTTGATGTATTTTTCAGTGAAGGTGTACATCGGTTGGTGGTGGGGGGAGCGGGCTGGGTTTCTATTCTAGCGATCGCCTCTTCTTGCCAGACTCAGACAAACCGCTCATCTACCACGGACTGCCGATTAGCATGAAGGCACTAATCCAACAGGCAGAACAGGCTTTAGGATGGTAAATGAGCTATACCGAAGCAAGACCATAGCGTAAGGTAAGCGACGATAAAGTTTCCAACAGTATAATCACAAAGCTCCATATCTTCCGAGCGATGCAGTTTGAGTTTGACGTCAACAAAGCCCTCTCCAACCGTCAAAAACATGGTGTATCGTTTGAAGAAGCAGTCACAGTTTTCGGTGATCCCTTAGCATCAACCATTGATGATTCGGCCCATTCTGTGGGTGAGTTGCGCCTCATCTTAATCAGTGCCAGACTCGCTACCCGTCAGGAGAAGAGACAATATGAATCCGGATGATCAATTTCAACCTGAAGATGACGAGATGCAGCCAGAATATGACTTCTCTCAGGGGGTGAGAGGGAAGTATTACCCGGCCTATCAAAGCTCGAATAATGTCATCATCCTTGACCCAGATCTGGCAATAGCTTTCCCCAATTCTGCCGCAGTGAATACGGCGCTCCGCCGTTTACTCGCGATGACGAATTCGACTCACTCAGGCTAGCAGGAGAGCAGAACATAATGACAGCTCCCCGTTTTTCCCTTTGGATACCCTTCTCCTGATCTGGATGAGCCAATGCGCAACTTAACGCTGTAATGTTGGGATGAAACAGAGCCCTCCGATGAGTGGATATTGCCCACCCACGCCATCCCTGCCATGAGCCTAGAGCAACAAGTTATTCCCCTGATTCAGCAAGCGCCGGACTATGGCGTGAATGCTCTAGTCATGGAGCAGGCGATCGCACCGGTACTGCTGGAGTTGGCGCGATCGCTGGCCCACGCCGAATATTACCTGCTCCAGGGGCCGAATCAGCAATGGGTGAGTAATACGCTCGTGCCCAAAGAGCGCCAGTTCCCCACCAAGACGGTGATCTATCTCTTTGCGGATGAGGCCAGTGCCCTCGCCTTCCCCAACCAAACCGGGGAGCCGTTGATCGCCCAGCGTGTGCCTGTGGTGGAGTTGTTGTTTCAATTGCTGGCGCTCAAACCGATCGAGAGTTTCGTGATCCATGAAGAGCCGTTGCCCACGCCACAGATCCAAGAGATTAAACGGGCCGATTTGCAGCAGTTGATCCAACAGTCGTTGCAGCGGTTTAAGGGGCAGCGATCCTATCTGGCTTAGGCGTCTTACCAAACCCTCAACGCCTTACCCGCCGCCGCCGCTGGAGCCAGAAGAAGCCCGTCGCCACGAGCGTACCTACCCAAACACTGGGCTCCGGAACTGCGCCCATCGCGGGAGTAGGCTGCTGGATTTCCTCATCGCCAGCCTCCACGGTGCGGTTAAAGCGATCGCCCGAGGCCTCCGCTTGCTTGAGCAACTCCCGCTGTTCGTCATTGACCAGCACCAGCATGGAAGAATAGGGCGTGACGATCGCCTGCTCAGTGGCGATGGCATGGAGGGCATCGAGGGCCGCGGCATCGTTGGCATCGAGTTCTTTGGCCAGGTGGTCAATCAAAACACGGGCGGCGATCGGTTCGAGTCCGGTTGCGGTGGGCGCGGCGTCTGGATTGGGTGTGATCTTCCAGCGCCAGGCTCCGGCCATGACCTCATTCTCAGCCAGTTGCGTCTGCTGCCGCCATTGTTGCAATGCTTCAGCCACAGAGCGCGTCACTCTCCCTTGGCTATCTTGGATCGCCTTGAGCGTGTCGTCCTCGTAGGCAGCGGGGAAGAAGCCCAGATGCACCGTCCAGATCGGCAGGGATGACGTGGGCAAAGGAGCTGGCTCGACCGTTGGCGTTGCGGGCTCAGGGGTTGGAGCTGGATCGGTGGGGGCTGGATCGGTGCGATCGCCACCCTCAGGCTCCGCTAGGGCAATCTCCTCATCGGGAATCAGTTCATAGCTGCCTTCATCCGAGAGCAGAATCAAGGCGTCGTAGTTGGTTTGTTCGAGATCTTGCCAACTGCGCACCAGGTCTTGGAGATGAACCACACCGTAGAAAAGCGGCTCTTGCGCGGTGAACTGGCTCGGTTGCTGGACTTTTTGGGGTTGCGTCTCGCCCGCCGCTAACGTGTAGAGCGTCGCTTCTCCGTTGCCGCGATCGCCATCCAACAAACCCTGTTCCTGGAGCGCATCCAGTTGGGTTTGCAGTGCCGCGCGATGCTGCCCCATGCTGTAGGAAGTGTCGAGAATTAGGGCGATTTCCTGGTCACTGAGGTCGGGTTGCGGATCGAGCTCGATCGCCTGCGCAGTGAAGTCGTAGCCCGCCACGGCGATCGGCGGCAGATCTTCAACCTCGGGAATCGCTTGCATCGTGTCTTCAAACCAATTCTCAAAGCCCGGTACGGCTGCCCCATTCCGCAGCCGCTGGGTTTGCTCGCTCCAATAGACATTGCGGGCCTCGGTTAGGCTCGGTAGCAGCCATTCACCGTCCTGGGGCAGGGCGCGATAGGTGAGCCAGAGATGTAGCTCGGTCGGGCGATCAACGCCCTCGCGGTGTTCCCAGCTTTCGAGCTTTTCCGGAATTGGGAACGCCCGCAGGCGATATTGATTGGGCCCCACTTCTTCGAGCAAGGCGGGGTCAATCGGCCGCTCGCGCTGGACTTGGCTGTTGTAGACCCGCTGGGCTGCACCTCGGGGCGCGACTTGGAAGGGGAAGCGATCGCTCAAGTCAGCCGTTTCACCCAGCCAAATGCCCGTCAGCACCGCGTTGGGCGGCAGGGCAAAGCTGTAGAAAATTTCTTCGACTTCGTGGGTTTGGTTCTGGTAAACCTCGTAGAGTTCCACGTCCACATAGTCCCCGTGGGGCTCGACATTGAGTTCCTGCCGAGCGACCCAAACCTTACGACGGCCGATGTCCAACACCCCGGCGTTGGCGGCATCGAGCATGACCGTGGACTTCATCGCCTTGAGGATGGCATCCTGCTCGGCCTTTTGGATCGGCTCATCAAAGATTTCGGCGTAAAGGGTGGCAGCGCGATCGGCATCCCCAGCCCCCCCCTGATAGAGGAAGGGCGAGAGCAGCCAATCATGGAGGTATTGCAAGGGGAGGACGCGATCGCCCTCAATACCCCAGTTGCGACTGTAGAGCCGCTTGAGATTCACCTTCTGCCCGTCGGTGCCCAAATAACGATAGGGATGGAGATAGGCATTGAGCAAACCCTGACGCACGGCTGGCTCGTTCTGAAGTAACGCCGCCCGACCTTCGGCTGTATCCGCCGCTTCGACCTGCGCAAAGGCCGCAAGTTGGGGCTGACGATTCACGCCACCAAAAATCACAAACCAAGCCATCAGCGTGCTCAAAACCACGATCAGGGCCATACCCCGACCCTGCCGCCGTACCAGATGCTGGTAGCCTTGCAAGCCCACCCGGATATAGAGCCAGCCGAAGATTACCGGCAGGACAAAACCGAAGGCGAGGGTGACAAAGGCGAACAGACTGCCCAAGAGCGCGATCGCCGATTCGTACACCGTCCACCAGAGGGTTTCATGCCAACTCCAAATCCAATCCCCAGAAATGATGTAGTCGCCGATTTCCCAGAGCAGACCCGGCACAGTAGGAACGGTGTAGAGCGCCATCAGCACCGCCACGTAGAGACCGACGATGATCATCAGGCTTTGCACTGCTCCCTGGAGCCAGCCCAGCCAGCGCCGTGTGGGGCTCCATTCCGAGCGCCAGAGGCCCAGGGCACAAGCGAAAATACTCAAGATAAAAGTGCCGATCAAGAAATAGCTGGCATCGGTCAGCTCTCGGAGCAGCCCAACCCGTAGACCCAGCAGCATCATCAGGGGTGCTTCCACACCAAAGAAGAGTTGCACTAGCCGTCCGGGGGAGCGTCGCAGTTTCCAGACGCCTGCGATCGCACAGACCGTGGGAACGAGCATCAAGCCCACCAAGGTCAGTAGCATCTCGGCGGCGATTTCGCCATTGACCACCGCGCGAACTAACTGACGGCCGGTGGTGGGCAGCACAAAGCCGTAGAGCAGCAGCAAGAAGCAAAGATTCCAGAGCCAGAAGATACCGTAGCTGCCGATGTTGAGCAGCCGCCTGACGGCATGGGTGTATTTGGGATTGAGGCGGGGGGGCGGAGCATTTTGCGCAGTAGGAGGCGCTGGTGCTGCGGAGGGGGGTTGAGCCGGGGGCAGAGTTTTCTTGATCATGATGGGGTCGTCATTGGGGGCAAGACCTTGGTGGACGATCTAAGACGATCTGGGGGGTCTTTCCTTTCTTCGGCCCGGCATTCAAGATTTTGGGAAATTTTGGGTTTGAGAGGCTCCGATTTTGTCTACATGAGTTCTTTCTGCCTAATGTAAAACGCACCATTGCCAGGAGGGAGCAATGGTGCGTTGGGAAGTATGAGGTTTGGAGGGCGATCGCCTCGGCAACGTATAGAGAATCACAAAATGGTCAAATAGGTATCCATTGATGTTTCGGGTAAGACGCGTAATTGCTGATTTTTTAAGTCGAGTTCAACGCCCAAGGCTTCAAGGGGAATAACACCGAGTAAAGGGTCGCGTCCACCCGGTAGTTCTAAGCATTCAAAGGTGCCTTCGCGCCCCAGTAAGGAAATTCGGGCATCTTGAAATATCTTGGCTTTACTGAACCCGACTGCTGTGGACACATCGACTTCTTTGAGCAGTTCTAGACCGAGTTGGGCGATCGCATCGCTTGGCAAACACAAAGTTGTTGCTCCTGTATCAACCAGAACGTTTTCGAGGGTGAGCGATCGCACGTCCTCTGAAGAAATTAGTCCTTCCTTGGCTTTGGCTTGGTCGATGCGGTTGGTAATGGTTAGGGTGGTGATGCTTTTGCCCATTGGCGTTGTGCTTGGCGTTGACATAATCGTACTCCCGGTCACTCTGTCTTGAATTATGGCGAATGGGAGGCGCGATGGGTTTGTATAGCCGTTCCGGCATGGCGACCCTAGAGCAGCGCGAGCGCATCGTCACGTTAGCTTTGCCCTAGAGATTTTCTGCTACGAAAGTGCGGAGCTTATCCTTGGTGATGGCCCCTTCAAAATCAGCCACCATTTCTTTGTTCTTAAAGATTCGCAGAGCCGGAACACCCTCCACCTTGCATTGCTTGACCGCATTGGGGTTGGGGTCAACTTCTAGCTTGACCACCTTGAGACGATCGCCATAATCACTAGCGATCGCCTCCACCGAGGGCGACACCAAACGGCAAGGCCCACACCAGGGGGCCCAAAAATACGCCAGCACCGGCCCAGCCGCTGCCGACACCTCTTGCTCAAATCGGCTGTCATCAATTACCAGAACGTCACTCACGGCTGCCTCTCTAACCCCGTCATAAACTAAAAAAATCCGAACCTCCATCCTAGGAGAGTTGCCCGCCGGAAGACAAGGGCGATCGCTGGGGCCGGACGCCCTCCAGCCAGCCGGACTTAGGCCAAGACCGTCTTGTAAACCCCAAGAACCTCTGTAGGGGCAGGTTTGAAACCATCAGCGTAAACTTAACGCTGGATTCAGCCCCTGGTGGGAGTTCGAGTGGGTT
>JBMYQW010000031.1:0-20130 GCA_049601735.1 Spirulinaceae cyanobacterium | reverse complement strand
CGATCACCTACATCAAAAACGAGCAACTGGGCAGCACAGGCATCGATCGCAAAGCCATCTTTGACCTCTATTGCGAAAACGAGCGGGGCGAGAAGTTCATTGTCGAGCTGCAAAAGTCAAAGCAAAACTTCTTTAAAGACCGCACCGTTTACTACGCCACCTTCCCGATTCAGGAACAAGCCCAAAAAGGGACATGGAACTACCAGCTCAAAGCCGTTTACGCGATCGCCCTCCTGGACTTTGTGTTTGAGGCAGACAAAGACGATCCAGAGAAATATCGCTACGATGTCCAACTCACCGATACTGATACCTGCAAGGTGTTTTATGACAAACTCACCTTCATTTATCTGGAAATGCCCAAGTTTACCAAAACCTTGGATGAACTCGAAACCCGCTTTGAAAAATGGCTCTATGTTTTAAGAAATCTGCCCCGAATTCAAGAAATTCCCCCATTGCTGCAAGAAGCCGTTTTCGAGAAGCTCTTTAACATTGCCGAAATCGCCCAATTCACCCCTGAGCAAGTCCGCTCCTACGAAGACAGCTTGAAATATTACCGGGATCTGCAAAACTCGATCGATACGGCACGGGAAGAGGGTCGAGAGGAAGGCCGGGAAGAGGGTCGAGAGGAAGGCCGGGAAGAGGGTCGAGAGGAAGGGATTCAACAGGTTGCGATCGCCCTGCTCAAGCAAGGTTTGAGCGATGATCTAATCCAAGCAGTCACAGGCTTAACGCCTGAGCAAATTCAGCGTCTGAAATAGGTTCAAGCTGAGGCATTAAGCAGTGAGCGCGTTTTTATGGGCTATCAGTTTGCGATCGCGCCCTTGCCCCCCTCAGTTTTTCGCAGTGACTTCTTTGACCTTCTCGGTAGAATGGGAAGACTTTAACGTCAGGGTATCATCACGGTGGATCGCCTCATCGCGGAACTCTCCGAGCATCTCCAGCAAGCAAGCCAAACCAATCCCCTCACCTGTACGCAGGTGGCCACCCGTTTAATGTCGGAGGTGGAGCGGATTTGCCAGGAAAGTCCGCATATTCAAGCCTCGGGGGAAGTCGAGACCTGGGCACGAACCTTAATGGAGCACCGCCGCAAACAATGTCTGCGCTATTACCAGCTTGGCTCTAGTCAGGGGCGGAGGGAACTCCAGAGCCTGCTGAGTTCGATCGTCTATCGCTACCTCAAGCCGCCCCAGCGCCAGAGTAGCTATCAGCGCCGGGTGCTGCTCATTGAAGACTTTTTGCAGGGCTTTTACCTCGAAGCTCTGCGGGCCTTTCGCCGCGAAACCGAACTGGGTGAGGAGTATCAGCCGCGATCGCGCCTGGAACTGGCGGAATATATGGCCTTTTGCGAACGCTATGCCAAGCGGCGGATTCGTCTGCCGGGGGCGCGATCGCAACAGATCATCATTCTGCGGGCCCAGGCCTTTGCCCGCAAAACACCACCCGAATGGAACGCTGACCTCGAAGCGGCGGCCGAACCGGGTGAGAGCCCTACCGATACACCCGACCCGCTCGTCCATCAAATTCGCCTGGCCCTGCGCCAGAGCCAAACCCCCAACGCCGATCAGGGGCTACGGGAGATGATCATCAAAGAACTGATCGACTACCTGATCCAGCAGGGCCATCAGGACTGCGTGGACTACTTGATCCTGCGCCTCCAGGATTTGCCCACGGCTGAAATTGAGGCTATTTTGAGGTTGACTCCCCGGCAGCGCGACTATCTCCAGCAACGCTTTAAATACCATTTGATCCGGTTTGCCCTCTCCCACCAGTGGGAACTGGTACATGAGTGGCTTGAGGCGGATCTGGAGCATAACCTAGGGTTGACCGCCCAGGAATGGCAACGGTTTTATCAACGCCTCAGCCCCGCCCAACAGGAACTCCTTACCCTCAAGCAGCAGGGACTCGCCTGGCCAGCCCTGGCCCAGACCCTGGGTTGGACCGAGACGAAAACCCAAAAACAATGGTTCCGCCTCTTGGAAACTGCCTGGGAGATCCGAAACCGCTCAGTATCCTGATCTGGTGCATTTTGACATGAATAACATGAACGACCCTCTGGCCTGGCTGTACCAGGAATTACTCCAATCCCTCATGCAGCCGACCGCGAGTACCCCACCCCCCGACTCTCAGCCGCTGCCTGAAATCTTCAGTGATGAGGCGATCGACTGGGATGCCATGGCGTGGGAACTTCATGGAGAGCAGGACGACGCTAGGGGAGAAGCCGCTCCGATGATTGGTGGTGAATCTGCACAAACCCCTCAACCGTTCGCTAAGGGAGACCTATCCACTGTGTACAAACGCTTTGAACAACTAATCCGCGATCGCATCCGCGACGAAGTCCAAACCAACCCACCCCGCTTTCCCTGGGAGCAGGGTATGGCGATCGAAGACCTCCACTACGTGGATGACTTCAACCCGCTCCTGAACCCGGCTTGGTTGCCGCAGCTCCAGAACCTGCTACCCCTGCAAATTCCGGAGCAGACGCTGCTAACCTTGCTGGGCGCCTGCAATCAGGTTGTGGGTTCGGTGCAGCCCCAGGGCATGAAACTCGCCGATGCCACGAAGGTGCTGTTTCCGGGCTACGGTACCAAACTCAACGATGTGCTCAACCGCATTCGCCTCTCGCCCACCTTGGCCCTGGAGAGCGCCCGAGATTCGACGGCGCATTCGGAGCAGGCCCGAGCGAGGCTAGCGCGGGTCTTGCCCGCCAGCTACCAGGCGGCTTCGCTGGAGCAACAGATGGCGATCGCCGTGTTGCTGGCCAAGGGCATCCTCGATCGCCTGACGGTGCAGCTCACCCCCCGCCGCCCCAGCCAAACCTCGGTTTGGCAGTCCACCGCAGGGGAGATGCAGCTGCACGTGGCGACCGATGCCCAACGCCCTTGGGGTCAATCGCCGCTGATGATCTCGGCCACATTGCCTGAAGCCGGCCAACTCACGCTGGTGACACCGAGCCAGACCTGGCAATATCCCTGCGATGGGCGGGGAGAGTTGCGGGTGCAGTTTGCGGACTGGGAACCCGGCCAGACCTACCTCCTGGCCATGGGCTTGGATGCTGACCCTGACAATGCCCTCCAGTTTGCCTTGACCTGTCAACGCTGAGTGGACTTGATGAGGGTTGATTGGGTGGTGATGACACCCAACTCAAAGGCAGAATATGACTTTTTCCAGAGCCCGGATGCCAAAACGTGCTTTGCGGCTGCGGTGAAGACGTGTCCGGCGGATTGTCCATGTTGATATCATTGATTTACGAAAGAGCGATCGTATTTTGCTCGATCAGATTCTGAGGCTTCGTCAAGAATACAGCCTTAAACTTCCAGATGCGATCATCGTCAGTACTGCCATTCATGTTCAAGCGGCTCTGGTTACAGGCGATCGTAAGCTCCTGAACATTCCTGACTTAAACCCATTAACATTTTGAGAATATACAAGTGGTAAATTTTGACCACCGAATCAGAGTTTTAGCAAATATCGGAATTTACGTCATTAAGACGGATCACGACAAGGACAGAGATGACATCAGGGAAAAGAAGACTGCTTGTGGTGGGTGCAAGTCGCGGGATTGGGGCGGCTGTGGCTCAACATTTTGTCCACCAAGGTGACACCGTTCTCTCCGTTTCGCGGAGCCGGCCCCAGGTCGGTGAATGGATTCAGGCGGATATCTCGACCCCAGCAGGCATTCAAGCTATTGCCCGTCGGCTGGGTGAAGCCTACCTTGATGCCCTCTTGTTTATGGGTGGTGTTTGGGAGCAGGGGGCGTTTACCGACGACTATGACTTTTTCAAAAGCCCCGATGCCGAAACGCGCTTTGTGATTGCGGTGAATACGATCGCCCCGATTGAAATCACCAAGCAACTAACACCGAATCTCGCCCAGGCCAAAAGCCCGAGAGCAATCTTTATCGGCTCCCTCTCCGGACTCGACAACGCAGCCACAATCGAAGTGGCGAATACCGCCGCTAAGTTTGGCTTGCGGGGCGCAGCCCAGGCCCTCCGGCTGGCGTTGCACAAGTATAGGATCGGAATTACCGTAATTAATCCCGGCAATATTGCCACTCCAGAAGTGATCGCAGATATTGCCGAGAATCGCTTCACACCTCAAGTTCCTATTCCTCTGCCAGATGTCATTTCAACTGTTGCATGGCTCTTATCGCTCTCAAATGCGGTGGACATTTCCGACATCAATCTGCGACAGCAGTAGCTGGGGGAACTATAGCTAGTTGCGAAACTAGGAGAACAGCCCCCCCCCCTTACTAAGCTATGCATTACGCAAAAGTCGTTCAAAGGTAGACAGAGAGGGGGGAAGAGGGGATAATTTCAAGTATAGAGTAAGGAAAATAGAAATGAGAGATTGGATGGACTAAGAGGTCAACACCGAATGCTTCAAAGGAAGTCACCCTAGAAGTGCCTCAAAATCACCTCAACACAGCCCTCAAGCCCGTCACGCTCAATGTCCTGCTGGTCGAAGAGACGATACCGCCGGAAGATGGTGGTGAGCCGATTCGTTGGCTTTTGGCAACCACCCTGCCCATTGAAACCTTTGAGCAGGTTTGGCAATGTGTCTACTGGTATAGCTTACGTTGGCTCATTGTAGGCGAAGCCTTCCCGAAGGGTACGGTTTCATTACACCCTCAAGAGTGGTTGTGGCGTTGAGCAGTTGCAGCTACAGACGGCTCGGCGCTTAATCAAGGCTTTGGCGACCTACAGTATCGTGGCTTGGCATTTGCTTCATCTCACCTATCTGGCTCGCCTTACGCCTGATGCTTCTTGTGAGGTCTTTTTTCTCCCCCGCGCGTGGCGTTTGCTCTGACGGCGTTTTTCTCCCATGAGTCGCTCTAAGAAGCCGCCTTCTCTGAGTCATATGCTGCTTTGGATTGCTCGCTTGGGGGGCTTTCTGGCTCGCAAGGGGGATGGTGAGCCGGGGGTTAAGGTTCTCTGGCGGGGCTTGAAGGTTTTTGCTCACCTTCTTGAGGGGTCGCAATTGGTTTCGTTATCCTAGTCCTCGTCTCCCTTTCACGGACTTTTGCGTAACGGACAGCCCTTTCCAAGGGGGGAAGGGGGGAGCTCGCTAGCTATGCTAATCGGTGCAAGTGAAGGTGCTCAAGGGGTTGCAAAAGAAGGGACGGGGTAAGAAGCGGAAAACCTCACCGGGACAGATGACGTTGCCGTGGGATGAGCGGGAGGTGGTGAACCCAGAGGTTGTGGCGGTGGCGGAGAAGTTTGTGTTGGCGAATGCTTACAACCCCAAAGCGGCGGGAGGGATGTTGCGGCGGGAATGTAGTACGGAATTTGTTGAAGTAGTAGCTAATGAGCTGGGAATCGCAGTGCCAGGTAACGAAACGCCAGACCCTGCATGGGTTCGTGGAAACCAAGGGGTTTATGAAACTTAAAAGATCGCTGTAACCCTCAGAGATTACAATCTACAGACCTGGATGCGAGAGAAGAGCTTCCACCAACCAACGTCACAAACGCAGTAACGGGTAGGTGTCCCCTCGGGGCGGTTAAGCCATAGCGTACCGTACGCCAGTTCACGAGTTCGTATAGCTCACTCCAAGCTGTTTCGGCGGAATCTAAGTCTTCGGCATAATCCAGTTTACCGCCAACCTCCACCCAAATTTGCTTCTGCACCGAGAAGCCAAATTTGCCTTGGCTGTATTTGAGCCAAAGCTGATCGATCACGCGCAGATCCTGGCAAGGGAAATCTTTAATGCCTTGTAATGACCAGCCGCCCATGACGCGATCCATCACTCGATACGTTTCTCGATCTGCGGCTCTCAAGTCTCCCGTTTGCAAATAATGAGCGAGAGGGAAATAACGCGGTTGTAACTCTACAGCAGCTTGGTAATCCTCTGGCTCCAAAACCTTCAGCGGTTCATTACTCAAATCAAGTAATGCATTCCTTTGAGTTGCACCCACTCGCCCTTCCTGGCAAAAATCCCAAGCTAGCAACATCTTCTCCAGGGCTGGCTTTTGCACTATCGCATCCACCAACCGACTTGCATCCGTCTGAGCCGCATAAAGCCGCATTGTTTCCTCCCACCATGACAAATTCTTGGGGTCTTGGAGCACTTGCAAAAATACGGCATCATCCTTGGTCTCCTTCACCCGTGCCGCCGCCAAATATTCCTGAAAGCTCTTGTGGGCAAATTCATAATCGCCCTCTCGTTCCTTGGCGATTAATGCATCCACATCCTCCAACTGCTTGAGAAAGGCTTGGGGAGTGGGCGGATTAGGGAATTTATCTAACTGCTGCTGCAAAAACGCCGTCACTGCCTCAAAACGAAATGTTGGTGCGTTGCGCTGCATCAACTCCAACGCCAACGGCTCCAGAATTGAACGCTTCTCAGCAATTGAAAACTGGCCCTGCATCGCTTTCGCTTTGGGTCGTTCACCGAGCAACACATCACAGATTAGGTGATAAAGCTCCACGCGCTTTTGTGGCAAACTTTGTTTTTGCTGGTGAACTTTGGTGATGAGCGTCAGGAGCAGAGGATTTTCCGCTAGCTTTTTAAGATTTTTGTCGTTATTAATTGCGTTTAATAGGTTGGTGGTCTGCTCATGGGCGGCTTGCGCAGCAACATCTTCTCGATACGGATAATACAAGGCTTCGACTTCCTGATACCAGTTACGGACAAATTGCTGGATTTGTTCTGGATCGAAGGGTTGTACCTTGAGTGGTAGCATCTCCGTTGTTGGGTCTGGCCTCTTGGTAGCCCTTGGGTCGTGAGGTGAGGATAAAGGGCATCTTAGACCAGGTAGCCATTTGTTGGTCTACCCAACGACTGACCTCTTGACGCTGACTCGCCTCGGCAACCTCATCAAACCCATCGAGCAAAATGAGACAGCGGTTGCGCCGTAGTTGCTCGGCAAACCAACCTTGAGGGACAGTGAGAGGCTTTTTGAGATCTAGGTTATTAATGTGTTGGGTGATCAACTCCGGTAGCGTGATCTTTGGCTTGGTCAGAATTTCTTCATAGATATTTCGCAGCGGCAGCAACACAGGCAACAGTCGCGGTGCGTTGTGGTGCAGTTCATGGGGCTGACGCAACGCATACATCAAGGTCACATGACGCATCAGCGTCGTTTTACCGGAACCGGGCGCACCCAAAATTACCAAACGATTAAAGCGAGTGTTTTCGCACATCAGTTTGAGATAATGCCCAAACTCCTTGGGGGTGCGTAATTCTTGCTCTAACCGCTGCTCCCTTGCTGATGATTCGAGCGATTCTGGCTCTAACAGCCGATTGGTGCAAAATTGTGATGCATCCTCGATTGAAAGACGCACCGGGACAAACATCTTTTGCAAGCGCAGCTTCCTGTCCAACGGAATGCCTCCAGTTTGGAGGAAGTGACAGGTTACATCCTGACGGTTGTAATATTGCCCTTGAAAATCATCCATGAGCCACCACTTCAGCCGGATCAAAGGCTCCTGAACTTTGAGAACCAACACTTCAACTAAAGCAAAAAACTTTTGGCTATGCTCCTGTCCCAATTGGTTGAGTCTTTTTTCGGCGTCAGTCATGATGCCCTCGCTGTAGGCTGCCCACAATGCAGCAAGCACTGTGCCCACAGCAGAAATTAGGGCTTGCGTCTGATCCGCATTACTCGCTGCATGGAACATGAAGGCTGATGCACCCGTAACGGGCGTCCAGCGGACTAACAGACGTTCTAAAACAGAAAACTTGAGCTTTGCCATAGACCTGAAAAACGATACATACAATCTGTCGCCCCCAGTTTAGCCCGTTAAGGCTGAGGTGTCGTGCTGGTTCGATCGCTCACCAATCTCTCAACTCCCGGCATCGATAATCCCCGCATCATCAAGCAAGATCGGATCATCCGCACAAATCCCTGCCAACAATTCGATGGGAAGGTATTGCTGCGCTTCACGCTCAATCGCTAAAGCCTCTAGCCAAACTCGAAACATCGCAAACTCTTCGGGCGAAAACTGCTCAATGGCCTGCTGAACTTCCTGTCGTGTCATGACTTTGAACCCCATCTATTTTGAAACCTGGAGCTGGGAGAGTTTCAAACCATCCGTGTAAACTTAACGCTGTGATGCCCACCTCGCCTGGGGTTCATGAGGGTTAAGAATTTAATCCGGTAATTGCAGAATGCTCTAAGCCCTTGGCAGGCGGGACGCCTGCGCTACGGGATTTCCCGATTTATTTTCTTAAGTTCCATAAACCCCAGGCTCATAGCGGAAGTAGGCTAAAGCCCACTCCTCCAGAACCCGCTTGAGCGGGTTTGAGCTATGAGCCAAGAACTTGAGTTCTTGGCGGTTGTGGCTGAAATGCAGTCATTGATTGGGTTTTGAGCTTAAGTTCACGCCAGTGGTTTCAAACCCTCCCCTACAGAGTCTGCTCAATTTAAACCGGCATCGAAATTGCCGACGGGGCGATCCCCTACTTACTCGTCATCGTCCAAACCCCATCCCAATTCTTAGACATCGGCTTCTTGATGAGTTGCTGACAGCGATCGATGTGTAGTAGCGACGCCTTGTCATGGGGGTCAAGTTCCAGCACCGTGCCAAACATCGAAACCGCCCGAGCAAAGTCTTGCTTGGCATAGAGCGATCGCGCCTTGTCATACAGCTCAATCACCTGCTCCTTGCCTTCCGGGTAGCCATTTTCCACATCTTCAATCAGCTCATAGACCCCCACCGGTTGGGTTTTCCCCTTCACCCGAATGCAGTCGAGTTCGCGCACCAATAGATGCCCTTCGCATTGATGATAGGTGTTCTCGCTAATAACAATATCGCAACCATATTGCTTACTCGCCCCCTCCAAACGGGAGCTGAGGTTCACGCCATCGCCGATCGCCGTAAACTCCATCCGCTTACTGGAGCCGATGTTGCCACTGATCACAAAGTCGGAGTTGATGCCAATGCCGATGCGAATCGTATCCGGTTTGCTTCGTCCTTCTTTCACCGCTTTCTCTTGGCGCTCCTGATTATAAATTGCCAAACGACGGCGCATATCCAGCGCACTCTGGCAGGCTTTCATGGCATGATCTGGCAAAGGGAAGGGCGTGCCAAACACCGCCATGATCGCATCGCCGATGTATTTGTCGAGCAGGCCCTTATGGTCAAAAATCGACTCCACCATACTCTCAAAGTAGGTGTTGAGCATATCGACCACCTCTTCCGCCTGGAGTTTTTCGGTCAGGCTGGTGTAACTGCGGATATCGGAGAAGAGCACGGAAACTTCCTTACGATCGCCCCCGAGGCCAATATTGCCGCCGCCATCGAGCAACTGCTCCGCTAGTTCCTGGTTCATGTAGCGATACATCGTGCTCTTGAGGCGCTTTTCATCGCTGATGTCGTCCATGACCACCAGCGAACCATAGACATTGGTGATGTCTCGTGCATCGGTAATCGAGTTGATCGAGAGATTAATACTGTGTTCCTCCCCCGCCGCTGAGATAATCGTCTGATCAGGGTAATATTGCTCCCGCTCCTTCCCATCTTGGGGATGCAACGACTTCTCAAACCATTCCGAGAAGTCCCCTTTCTTGGCGGCGTCTTCCTTATCGGTGACATCCCCCTTCTTGATCTCCATCAGCTCACTCATGGCCAGCCCTTCAATGGGTTTTTCATCGTCAAAGCCGAGGAGACCTTTAGCCTTTTCATTCGCCGCCAGAATATGCCCATTCTTATCGGTGGAAATCACGCCATTGGTCAGACTGCGCAAAATATCCCGCTGCATCTGTTCTTGCTGACGCACCTTGGCGAAGAGCTTGGCGTTCTGGAGGGCGACACCCGCCTGGATATTAAACGCCACCATGAATTCCTGGTCACTGCGATTGAAGCTGGCCTTCCAGCATTCCGGCGCAGCGGGCCAATCTTCTGGGTTGTAGGGGGGATGATCGCCCTGCTTGGTCTTGTTGATCAGCTGCGTGACACCGATTAGTTCCTTATCGGAGTTAAAGACGGGCATACAGAGCAAGCTACAGGTGCGATATTTGGTTTTTTCGTCCGTCCCCCGTGCCGTACCCGCGTCGGGGTGTTCGTAGAGGTCAAAGCCAATGTTCAAGATTTCGCCCGTCTCCGCGACGCGACCGGCAAAGCCGACGCCCACAGGAACCCGAAACTCTTTGACCTCTCCACCCGGCAGGGGGATCTTCGTCCAGAGGTCGTTCTTGTCATGGTCAATCAGCCAGAGGGTGGAGCGATCGGCGTTCATGAGCTTCTTCGCCGCATCCATCACGGTCTTCAGGGTCGCATCAAGGTCGAGGTTGCCGCGACTCAGGGAGTTGGTCGCTTCGATCAGGGCATTGGCGGCTCGTTGCCGCTGGGTCGCCTTGTAGAAGGAGCGAGAGGACTCCAGAATTAAGCGGATCGAGGGGGCAAAGTTCTCGAAAACTTCGAGGTCATTATCCGTAAATCCCGTGTGGGAAATACGCTGATCGAGCGCACCATCCGGGTTGGCACCGGGCTCTAACTTGTTGATGAGCTGCACCACCGCCACCAACTCATCCCCTTCTTCCCCTTCCTTGAGCAGAGGCAGGGCCAGCATGGAATAGGTGCGATAGTTGTTGCGCTTGTCAAAGACCTTGGCGGCTTCAGAGCGGGGATCGTCGTAGAAGTCAAAGGGAATATTGATCACCTGCTTGAATTGGGCCACTTCCCCCGCAATGCCTCGACCAACGGGAATGCGAATTTCGATCGGCTTGCCATCGCTGCCCTTGGCCACGATCGACCAGAGTTCATCTTGATCTTCATCCAACAGATAAATGGTGGTGCGATCGGCCGCCAAGAGTTCCCCCGTTTTGAGGGTAATCGAGCGCAGCATCTCGTCCAGAATCGAATCAAACCCTTCGCTGTCAATGATGCTATCGAGCAGGCCCAGGGTTTGGTTGACCACCTTGAGCTTGTCTTCAACATCGGTGACCACCTTTTGGAAGGTCTCTTTATTGAGCGGCGCGAGGAAGTTTGAGAACGTGCCTTTGGCCGTCACCAGAGAGCTGGAACTGGTCGCGGGTTCTGGGTTGGGCTGCTGACCCCCATTGTGCTGCTGACCATTTGCCGAAACACCGTCAGCCGAAACATCAATGTCAATGGTTTGGCCGGTATATTCCAGTTTTGTCGGTGGCTGAGATGCAGCAGTCATAACGCTGTGGGGGTTTAAAGATGATGAACGCGCTGGATGTATTTTAGCGATTAAACTCTGGGTACAAAATAAAACTGTAGGTCTACAGTTAATTACACCCCAGTTTACCCATAGGAACTGAGTTTATACATTAATGATTCTTTAACAGGCTCAAATTAAGCTATTTTTGGCGTGGCAACTGTTCTTTCCGTAACGGTTCGCGCTGCATCTGGGCCTGACTCAAGAGGGATTGGGCAAAGGCGATCGCATCGGTGGCAGCGTGGCCGCCCGCTAGCTGTGCAAGTTCCGTTGCCCGGCTGTCCTGGCTGTCTAGGGGCGTCACCTTGACGATCGTCCGGGGGTCTTGTCCCTTGGGTTTAACCGCCTGTTTATCCACCCGGAAATGCCGATGAGCCAGAGCCGCAATTAAGGGCTGGTGAGTGACACAGAGAATTTGATGGGGCTGGCTGAGATGGTTGAGCTTTTTAGCAATCGCCTGGGCGACTTTGCCTGAAACCCCCGCATCAATCTCGTCAAATATCAAGGTTTTCTGATGTTCCGCTGTTGCGCCTTGGGTCAGGCAACTCTTGAGGGCTAGCAAGAAGCGGCTCATCTCCC
Organism: Spirulinaceae cyanobacterium; assembly: GCA_049601735.1. GTDB lineage: Bacteria > Cyanobacteriota > Cyanobacteriia > Cyanobacteriales > Spirulinaceae > SIO3F2. The sequence goes on along the minus strand of JBMYQW010000031.1, from coordinate 8,429 downwards.
CGCCCGAGGCGGTCTCGGCCAATGGCTGAAGCGGTTCGCCAGGGTTGGGACTAAAGTAAAATGCCACTTGCTCGGCCCCGGCGCTGGTGGGGGCAATGGGGCGCAAGCGGCATTCAAACTGCACCTTGTCCATGGCCAGGGGCTTGAGTTCTCGGATCAGGTGCTTCTGGAGCTTCTGGGCGGCGGTTTGGCGTTGGGTAGTGAGGATTTTGCATTGGCGATCGAGGTGCTGTTGGCAGCGATCGCGCTCGGCGGCCAGTGCATCGAGGGATTGACCCGCCCCGGTTAAATCGTCGAGTTCAACACGAAGTTGATCGCGCTGGGCGATCGCATCTTTGAGGTCGGGGCCATATTTACGACAGATTTGCTTGAGCGTCCCCAGGCGATTCTCAACCTCTTCGAGACGTTGCGGGTCGGCTTCAAGGGCATCGCCGTAATGGTTGAGCTGCTGCCCCGCTTCCACCACCTGGTTAAGGGCACTCTGTACCATCTCCAGCACCGAGGTGAGTTCGGAGTCGTAGGTGAGCATTTCTTTGACCCAACCTTCGACTTCGCCGAGGTAATCCGCGATCGCCCCGCCCCCCGCTTGATCATTTTGATAGAGCAGTTGGTAGCTTTGGTAACTCAGGTGCTGCAACTCCACCACATGGGCCAGGCGCTCCTGTGCCTGCTCCAGTTCCGTCAGTTCTTCTGGATCATCCAGCTCGGCCTCATCCAGTTCCTTGAGTTGCAGCTCCAGCCAGTCGAGGCGTTGCAGACGCTCCTGTTGCGACTTTTGTCGGGCTTCTAGGGCTTGCACTGCCGCGCGGTAGTCGCTGTAGGCGGTCGCCACGGCTTGCCTCGCCTTGAGCAGGGCTTTGCCGCCGTAGGTATCAAGCAAGTCTCGTTGGCGCTGGGGCAGCAAAAGCTGCACCGTTTGACCCTGAGCCGTCACTTCCAAGAGCAGGTCGCGCAGGTCTTGGATCACTTGACGGTTTACCAATACGCCATTGATCCGAGCCCGCGATCGCACCGTTTCCCCCGACGCCGTCAGGTCACGACTACAAATGATTTCATCATCATCGAGCGGTTCGATTTCTTGCTCTTGGAGCCATTGAGCGATCGGGGGCGTCAGGGCAAAGGTCGCTTCCACCTTGCCGCGCTCGGCCCCCGTGCGCAGCAGCCGCCCGCTGACCTTGCCGCCGAGGGCCGTATCGATCGCATCCAAAATAATCGACTTCCCCGCCCCCGTCTCACCCGTTAAGACATTCAAGCCCTGGCCAAACGAGAGAGTCAGGGCATCCACGAGGGCAAAATTTTCGATATGCAAGGCCAGCAGCATGACAAGCAAAAAGCAAGGGTCTCGTATCAGAGCGTAGCGTAGTTTGGGCGATCGCTGATGGTTCGGCAGGGCTCACTTCAACTCCACCACCGCGATCCCCTGCTGCAACATCTCCTGGGTGAGCAAGTCCTCCACCGTCAGGCGTAGATAACGTTGCTCATCTACCCAAAATTGGAGGCGGAGGCGATCGCTCCCCGGTGAGCCGAGGGGTGAGAGCTGGGCGATCGTGCGCGCACCTTCGCGGTCGTTGAGGGGTTTGACCGCATCCTGGCCCTGCTCAACCGTGCGCGTAACCAGGCGATCGCCCTCAAAAAAGACCTCGGTGCGGCTGGTCGTATTGCCGAGTTCGCCAATGATCAGTTCAATGCTCGGCTGGTTGTCCACCGATGCGCCCAGCAGAATTTCGTAGGGCTCGGGCATGGGGTAGGCCTGCCCCGCTTGAATGATCGGCTGCCAGCGGTGGCACTTGTCACGCCGATGCCAATAGCGAATGCCGTAGCTATGGTAGAGAAAGTCCTTGACTTCGTAGCCCTGGGCCAGTTGCAGCGCCCCGGTGGCGATCGCGCTAAAGGGCTGATCGGCGCGGATTTTTTCGGGGGCAAAATATTGCTCCACCCAGGTGCGCACGGCGGGCAGTTGGGTCGTGCCACCCACCAGCAGCACCGCGTCAATGTTGCGCTTTTCAATGCCCTGGAGTCGACCCCGCTGGAGCACCTGACTCATTAGCTCATCCAGCTGCGCAAAAAAGCCCGCCTCGGTCAAAATCTGCTCAAACTCAGCCTGATCGAGCTTGAGGCTATAGCTCTCCAGGGTTTCATCGTTGAAGTAGACTTCGCTGGCCTGTTTTTTTTGGGAGAGCTTGATTTTCAGGCGCTCCGCCAATCGACGGGTGAGGGCGGTTTGGGGCAGGTTTTGGGTCTGGGCAAAATAGTCCACGAGCCAGGCATCGATATCCGCGCCACCCAGCGCTTGCGCCGCTTTGGCCAGCACCTGGGCGGTGCGGGCTTTTTGGTTGGGGCGATCGCCGAGCACCTGCTCGCCCCATTTGACGATAAAGCCCAGCGGCTTGCTGGCCTTGGCCTGGGCATTGAGCTGCACCAGGGAAAAGTCCACCGTGCCGCCGCCAAAATCAATCACCAGCAGCACATCGGCATCGGCATTGCCATAGCCCAGGGCCGCAGCGGTAGGTTCATCCAGCAGTTGGAGTTGCTGCACCGGAAAGGCCCCGCAGGTCTGGGTCAGCCAAGCGCGATAGGCTTCAAAGCTGTCCACGGGAACCGTGAGTACCACCGAGTCCAGGGCAGTTTCCGGGAGCCGCTGGAAAATCCCGCCGAGAAACCAACTGCCAATCTGCTCAAAACTTACGGCTTGGTCATCCAGTTGAGGCAAAAAACCCTGCACGTCCGAGCCAATGCCCCGCTTAAAGCCACCGAAGCAGCGGGGGTCTTGGGACAGATCAAGGCCGCGATCGCGCACCTGTTGGCCCAGCAACACCTGGCCCTGGGGCGCATTTTCCACGTAGAGCAAACTGGGGATCAGCGGCGGATTGCCCACAAGCTGCTGACTCAGCCCGGGCAAGTCCAGCAATTGGGCTTGCTGCGTTTTAGGGTTCAGCTCGGCGATCGCAGTGTTACTGGTACCAAAGTCAATAGCAATGGGCATAGCGGCAGAATGATCTTCGTCAGTGGCGGGCAAGATGCCCGCGCTACGGGATTTTTGAGGATTATCCGTAGCGCAGGCGTCCCGCCTGCCTGGGGATAATTATTTTCAAGAAGTACTCTTAATCCATAAAGTTATCAACTGCATTCGCGTTGGTATTCCCGATGAGAACGTTGCACAGGGCCATAGGGCTGCATTGTATCGTGGACTTAGGAACGTGGATTCAATCAAACTGTTCCGCCTCAACTCCCGGCGGACAGCTCGGCAGCGTAAAGCAAAACACTGCACCTGAATCACCCGCTGGTGCCGACTCCACCCAAATCTTGCCCGCATAGGTTTCAACAATCTTTTTGCAAGTGGCTAGACCCACACCGCTGCCCGGTTGTGCCGCTGTCGCTTGACGACGCTTAAACAGCTCAAAGATGTACTGGCGCTCTGCTTCGGGAATGCCGGGGCCATTGTCTTGCACCCGAAACCGCCATTGCTCAAGGTGCTGCTCGGCTTGTACGTGGATGCTCGGCACGTCCTGAACCTGACTGAATTTGAGGGCATTACTGAGCAGATTCTGAAAGAGTTGCAGCAGTTGGGTTTCATTGGCAATGAGCGTGGGCAAGGGCTCAATCTTAATCTGGGCCTGGGTATGGGCGATCGCCTCCTGAAGATTCTCCATGACCAGCCCCACAAGTTGATTGCAGTCCACGCGGCTCAACTGTTTATGCTGCATCCCGACTCGGGCATAGTCCAAGAGCCCACGTAGCATCTGAGTCATGCGATCGGCCGCCGCCAGCAAACGCGTTAAAAGATCTTGTCCCTCCTCGTCGAGGTCTTCGGTATATTGCATCTCCAGGAGCTTACCAAAGCCGAGAATGCTCTGGAGGGGTTGCTGCAAATCGTGGGACACCACGTGGGCAAACTCTTCAAGCGCAATATTGGAGCGTTGCAGCTCGGCATTGAGGTGTTGCAGTTGTTCATTGGCTACCGAGAGTTTAGCCGTGCGCTCCATGACTTTCTGCTCCAGATATTGGTTCAGGCGTTGGAGGGCCGCATTTTGGCTCTCGAGTTGCTCGTCTTGGGTAAAGCTGCGCACCGCCTCCTTGACCGTCAAAATCAGATCCATCTCATCCCAAGGCTTAGAAATGTAACGGTAAAGATTGGCCGCATTCACCGCGTTGCCGACAGCTTGGGCATCGGCTTGGCCTGTGAGCATGATTTTGAGAATACGCGGATCTTGAGAATGAACTTGAATGAGCAGTTCATCCCCCTTGAGCCCTGGCATAATGTAATCGGCAATGACGACCGCCACCTGATAGGATTCAGCGTGCAGTTCTTCGAGCACCTCCAGGGCTTCTTCGCCGCCCTGGGCCAATTCCACCAGGCAGTCGGTTCCCAGAGCCGACTCCAATTCGAGCTTTAAACTTTGCAAAATCGTCGGTTCATCATCAACACAGACGATCGCTAGTTTGTGGGTAGACATAAGGTGTTATCTCAAGGGGCGCTATTCCAAGGCAGCGTGGATAATTTGGGTGAGTTCATCAGCCTGCCAGGGCTTGTGGAGGCAGGAATATAACCCGGCCTGTTCACAGGCACGCTGTACCGCTGCTTCATCAGCCTGGCCCGTGAGCATCACCGTAACAATTTCTGGGTAATCGTGGTGAATTTGGATGAGCAGATCATCCCCCTTCATCCCCGGCATCAGCCAGTCGGAAACAACGATGAGGGTGCGAATGCCCTCACTGCACAACTCTGCCAAAATTTCCAACGCCTCTAACCCGCTCTCGGCGAACTCGTAGAGATAGCGATCGGCAAAGGTTTCACGCAGTTCGATCTCTAAACTTTTCAGGATACTGACTTCATCATCAACGCAGAGAATTGCGGCATCTACCATCGCCCAGGAACCCCAAGGAGGAACCTCCTCAATGTATCTGATTTGCTGGGCGTTCCCCAAGCCCGATCCCTTAAACAATAGATTTTGTAATAGGTTCTGATATGGCTAAAGGATGTAGGGCTTTGCCCGTGCGGAGCAGGCAGAAGGATGAAGGATGAAGGCAGAAGCGCACGCTGCTCTGGATCAGCGTTTGAATCGCTTCGACTGGGAAGTATCCCAAATGGGTAGGGTTTCACTGGGCACGGGGCAAGGTCACCGTAAACGTGGTACGACCGGGCTGGCTGGTCACTTGGATTTGCCCCTGATGCTGCTCAATAATCTTGCGGGTAATATCCAGACCCAGGCCGGTTCCCTCTCCCGCCGTCCGGGTCGTGAAGAAGGGCTCGAAGATCCGGGGCAGCACCTCGGGAGGAATGCCTGAACCGGTATCAGTGATCTGGATGGTAACGGTCGTCTCCGCGACATTCAGCGCGAGTGTCAAGGTTCCGCCCTGGGGCATGGCTTGCAGAGCATTCCGGATCAGGTTACTCCAGACCTGGTGTAGGCGATCGCGATCGCCCCAGACTTTCACCTGCGCTTGTGTCCCATAGTCGCGCACCATGTCCACGTCATGTTTGAGTTGATGGTAGTAGAGCGTCAAAACAGTCTCCAGGGTCGCCACCAGCTCCACCGCCGCAAACTCAACCTGGGCATCCTGGCGACTGTAGTTGCGCAGGGCCTGGACAATTTTCGCGGCCCGCGCCGCCGCCTGGCTGATCTGGGCAATACTGGTTTGTACCGCATTCAGTTGGTGAGCGGCTTGAAAAAACGCCGCAGCATTTGGCTCATGCAGCAGCGGACGCAGGGGCGCAAAGTCGGTTTGATTGAGATCTACGAGCAAGGGCGCGATCGCCCCCGCTGCCTCAATCCCCTCTGCCGCGAGTTGCTGCTGGATCTGCTTGCGGCGCTGACGACGCTCCCGAGTCGAGGGGAGGGGGACAGGTTCTTGGGTAGTGTTGAACCAGGTTTGCAACTGCTGTTGTTGGGCCACTGTGAACCGCTGCCATTGGTCGCCCCATTGCCAAAAGCGGTCTTGGAGGTAGGTCTGAATATGGCGAATGCTGGCGCTAATGACGCCCAGAGGCGTATTGATTTCGTGAGCAATACTGGCCACCAGTTGACCCAAAACCGCGAGTTTTTCCGCCGCAATGAGATCCGCTTGGGTGCGCCGGAGCTGCTCCAGGGTGCGTTGCAGTTCACTGTTTTTCTCTTGGATGGCGGTTTCCGCTTGCTTGCGATCGCTAATATCTCGGGCCACCCAGACCACGCGCTGGTCATCAAGGGGCGTGATTCGAGCGGCAAGCCACAAAGACTTATCCCCCAGCGTCAGGGCATGGTCGGCCTCGACGGGGGTCTGCTGACGGAGGCTCTCCTGGATGGGCGCTTGCCAAGCGGTGGCCGTCTCCGGCTCAAAAAAGGCGCTGACTACGGCATCGAGCCAATGCTGGCGATCGCTGTAATAGTCACTCAAATGGGTTGGCGCAATATCAATATTGCTAATCCCCCGCGGCCCCAGTTCAATCAGCAATACCGCATCCATAATCGAACCCAAAATGGCCCGTAATTGCTGCTCCGATGAGGCGAGTTGCTGGGCAATGATCTGGCGTTCGGCCTGCTCGGCCGCCAAGCGTTGCTCCAGAGCTTCAATCTGGGCCGTGAGCCGATTGGCTGATTCAGGCTCGGTCATGCTGCCTCACGTTCCCCCATCGCCAATTCCTCCCCTCAAGCACCTCTGTCTCATGGCCATTAAGACTTTAATCCGGTCATTGCGTCGGGTAGGCATTACCTAGGTTGTTGATTCTGTCACGTTTCAGACCGTTCAAGTTCATACCCAAACCGTAGCGGGCAAGATGCCCGCGCTACAGATATTTCTGAGAATCACCCGTAGCGCAGGCGTCCCGCCTGCCTCGGGATAATTATTTTCAAGGAGTACTCTAAAGCTGGGCTGATGTACTGAAATAATCGTACACCTCACGGGAAATTTGCTGAATCAGAGTGCGGGCCGCTGGGTCATTATCAGGACGCTCGACCATCACCACCGTCAGATAGCGTTTGCCATTGGGCATATCCACGAGCCCCGCATCGGCGAGCAGCTTGCCGATCGTGCCTGTTTTGTGGGCGATCGCCGCTTCCTGATCCACCAGACCCATGGGCAGGAGTTGATCATTAATAACCCCGGCTAAAATGCGCAGGATGCGATCGCGGGAGCGTATGGAGAGCCCCTCCCCCTGCTCAATATCAATCAATACGTTAGCCAAATCCACCGGGCTGGTGAGGTTCGTCCCTGCAATATCCGGCAGCGAACTATTAAGACGAGTTTGCACTAGGCCCTGTTGCCGGAGGCGCTGGTTAATCCGCTCTTGACCGCCGAGGCGCTGAATAATCATGTTCGTGGCGGTGTTATCACTGACCGTGATCATTTGGGTTGCGGTTTCTAGGGCGGAAAACTGGCTACCGGGGGGCTGGTATTGGAATTGCCCCGCTTCCCCGACGATCAATTCCGGTGTCATCACCAAAGGTTCTGAGAGGGCAATTTTGCCGCGATCGACGCCTTGGAAAAAGAGCGACAGCAGGGGGAGCTTGATCGTGCTGGCGGCCATGAACTCCTGGCGACCATTCCAACTCACGTAGTCGCCCGTATCAAAGTCGAGGACAAACACACCAACGGCACCTCTACCGTACTGTCCGGCCAGTTCCGCCACACGAGTCTGGAGTTCGGTGAGTTCTTGGCGCAGGGGAAACTGCACCTGGGCGGCCAACTCCGTGGAGCGTCCAAAGCTCATCTGAGCCGTTTGGTTAGGCAGCCGAGTCGGACGCGTCTCGCTCACCGAGCCAGGGGATGAGGAGGGCGGTAAAAAGGGCAAAATTAGCAGCAAGCCCGTAGCGACCCCTAGGGTACTCACGGCTAGGGTTTTTCTCAGGATCAGACCCCAGCTTCGCCGCACCCGCTTGACTCTGCGAATTTTCCGAGGACGGGTCGCCAAAGATGACTCATGATTTAAAGATTGCGCCCGATAGAGTGGGGTGAGGGAACGGGATTGGCGTTGGGGGGTCTTGGGCAACGACTTTTGCTGCACGGCACGGGGCCGAACAGGACGGGCCTGAGGCGATCGCGCCGATGGGCGACAGCGATGAGGCAGGAACGAACCCCGAGGTCTCCTGCCTTGCGGTTTCATAGGCCGTGAAGTCATAGTCAGATAAAGATGCAAACCCTGGAAATACGGTGCGATATCGTGATGCTCAACGCACATTGGGTAAGTCAAAAGTTCCTGTTTGAGTAGCTTTGAACTTAACCCATTGATAGTTATTGATGTGTCGTCTCGCTACACCTCGTAATTATCATAATGCGTCTTGTGGGAACGATCGAGATGAGGGGTGATGTCCACCGTTACTTTACGGAATCTTTGAAAATCGAGTGGGGGCGATCGCCTCCAGTCCATCCGTCTGTTTTAACTGCCTTGGCTCAATGACTAAGGGGACTCCTTGAAAAGAATTATCCCAAGGCAGGCGGGACGCCTGCGCTAC
>JBMYQW010000030.1:14552-20241 GCA_049601735.1 Spirulinaceae cyanobacterium | reverse complement strand
TTTTAAAATCTCCTCTTGGGAGGAGTACCCGCAGGGGGAGGTGGGTCAACCCACTGGAACTCCCACCAGGGATTGAATACAGCCTTTGGATTTGGTATCAGCCGCCTGGCGAAGTGAGAGCTGGCTCGACTAGAGCAAATTCAAGAAGGGGCTGTAAACTACCTAGGATAAAGAGTTGGCGTCTACGGATAACAGCCCTTAGCATAGATGCAATCCTCCTCGTGCTGATGAAGCATCACCGTTGAGGCGCTTGCTGCTCACCTTTGACCCTCTGCATTCCGCCCCGTCTCACTATGTTTAAGTACCAAAACGACCCCCAGGATGATTCTGTACTCAATTCCCGGCGATCGAAGGCACGGTTTAAATATCAACTGGAGCAGCAACAAGCCCAGCAGCGTGAAGCACAATCCCCATTAGACGAAGATGACGCCCCAGGTTCTGAGCGATCGGCGTCAGATTTAGCCTCTGAGCCCCTGACCGCAGCGCGATCGCTCCCCCAAAAGCCTCCCCTTCAACAGCCCCAATTTCAGCAGGCATCACCCGAACCCATGGGACTCGATGAGTTAGAGTCGCACCATCTGGAGCAGCACCAGCAGGAACATTCGCTCCGGGAGCAGCAATTGCTGGAGCAGCAACGACTAGAACAGCAACAACAGGCGCAGTTCCGACACCAAGCCCTAGAGCGACAGAAACTGGAACAGCAACAACTAGAGCAGCAAAAACAAGAACAACAGCGTCTCGAACAGCAGCAACTCGCCAAGCAACGCCAACTGATCCAGCAACAGCGACAGCAGGAAACGATCGCCCCAGTCCAGCGCCAGCAACCTGCTCCGATTGCTCAACCCCCTGCACCCGCCTCAGCTCCCCCTCAGCAAAGGCGTCAGAAGACCAGCAAAACGCGCAAGCCCAAGGGCTACCAGGCCGCTGTGCCGATTACGGTCTATCGAGAGTTGGCCCAAGAAACCCAAACCCTGCGGGATGAAATGGGGCAGCTCCGTCAGACCAACGCCGAACTTGAAGCCGAGAATCGGCAGCTCCATCGCGCCCTTAAAAGCATTGCGGTGACGGTGAAAGATGTCATGGGTTTTGAGACGCCAGACGAACCCACTCTCTTGGTGGATGAAGCTGGACAGATGCCAATCGACTATGCCCCCGTCCCCCAGGAACCCGATTTTTTGCACAATCCCACAGAGCCAGACGAGGACTGGGTGATGTCCGTGGAAGCGCCGGGTCAAAATCCGCTGCTTGAACGGCTGCGTAATGGCGACTTTAACGGTGCTCTGATGTGGGTTGTGGTTGTGCTGCTGTTGCTAATGACGTTGGGGGGTAGCTTTGTGTTGATGCAGGCAATTTTGGGGGGCGATCGCAACGACTAAGGCGATTGCGCAGAAAGAAGACACCAGGGGGATAGAATATACGATCGCTGCAATCTTCAACTGGTGGGCATTGCTTATCCTAACCGAGTTCCTCCTTGCTATATACAAGAACGGAATCAGTTACAAAAGTCTGTGGATTGGCAATTTACAACAGCAGATGCACGGATTCGCTTGAAGCGTCTTTACCCACAACTCTAAACTTGACAGAACACTAGAGCAGTCTCATTGCTCCTCAAACAGCGGACAACTCCCCTCCGGACTGACCAATCGCTGATAGAGGGGCGATCGCAGATTTTGACAATGGGGCGGCTGGTAATATTGGCAGCGGGCACAGGTTGACATTATCTCCTCTGGAGCAGGGCTGGAGAGCTGCTCCAGTAACTGGCGCTGAGAGAGCCCCCGCAGACAGAGGTCATTCCCCTGCCAGCGGGCGGTGATGATCCCGGTGTTGGCAAAATTGGCCCATTGGGGCGCAGTCGTGAGGTCGGGGGGCAGGGTGATCATCACGTCGGCATCTGACTCCGTCACCTCACCCGTATAAGTGGAGGGAGCGGGTAGGGCAGGCTGCACAAAGCGATCGCCCAGGGGCAGCTCAACCGTGGTTTGGGGACGAGGGCAATGGAGTTGATAGCGGTTCTGGAGTTCGGTCTCGTTCGTCAGTTGGGCCAGGTTACGGGGCGAGCCATGAATCAAGACAATATGCTGCGGCCGAATCGTGTGAATGAGCTGGAGCGTGTTCGTGCCATCGCTATGATCCGTCAGACCATAGGGAATCACGGACCAGGGCAGCGATCGCAACTGCTCCGGGTCAAAGACCAATTGGTTCAACTCCCGCTGGGGCACAAAGCAGCACCAGTTTTGGTCGGTTTGTTCTGGCGACCAGAGCCAATCCGGCAGGCGATCGCTCAACAGCAGCATCGGCGAGTCGCCCTGGGGCGGCGGCGCTCCGGGGATGGGCAACCGCTGGCTCCGGGGCAAGACCTGGGCATCCCAAAACAGTTCCTGGTGGCGAGCAAAGTTTTGGATGGCGATCGGCAAGTGGGGCAGCAGCTCCAAATAGGCATCACAAAACCGGGCGATCGGCTCATCGACCCAGATATCAAGATCCCGCCCAGTGAAATGATGGTGCGATCGCAGCAAGATGAGCAGCTCTTGCGCCAGCCCGAGGGGTGGGGTCAGCAACAAGACGGCTCGCCCTTGCCCCAGTTCCCGCTCCAGTTGGGCCAGGAGTTGTTGCTCCTGCTGTCGTCGATGGGGATAGCGAGCCATGCCGTAGCTCCCCTCAGCAATCAAGACATCCGGGGCCGCGCCCCGCAGCGACTCCAGGTTCAAGCCCTCGGTCAGGCGCAAGTTCGTCCGACAAAAATCCCCCGTGTAGAGCAGGGTGTAGGTGCGCTCCGGCGCTGAATAGGTGAGGAGGAGCGCCGCTGCGCCCGGTAGATGCCCTGCGGGTAGGAGCTGAACCTGGAGCGTGCTATGGGGCAGTTGCAGGGGCGATCGCCAGGGCAAGACTTGGACATTAAGCGCCTGGCCCGATTGAGCTTCCAGCAGGGTCGCTGTTACTGCACTCAGATAAATCGGCAGCTCGGGAGATGTCTGCCGGAGTCGTCGCAAACCACGACTGTGATCAGGGTGGGCATGGGAGCAAAAAACAAAATCAAAGGCAGGGGTACGATCCTCTGAGGCAACACCATTTCCCTGGCCTGGAACCTCAGACTGGAGCACAGTCAAATCTCTCAAGCCGCAATCGAGCAACACCCGATGGGGGCCAAGTTCGAGTAGCAGACAGACCCCCTCCCCTTCCTGGCCCACCCCATAGGCGTGACAGCGTAGCGAGGATGGAAACACGATCGGCAACGTCAGACCTTAAAGCCGTAAGGTCGCATTAGTAAGGGCATTAACATCGCTTGCCAAGGCTCCGGAATCCTGCGCTCTAATGGGCACAGCCATTGCCATCGTAATCATCAGAATCGTAGAAGCCGTTGCGTGTGCCGAAAAAGAGGCTCGCGACAGTGAATAGGGGAACGAGCAACAGCAAGATCAATTTGATATCCATAAATCAATAACGACTCCTTCTCAAAAAAGCAACGGGGGCTGAATCAGGCAATTTGCCCCTCCCATCATAGAAAGATAAACCCCATGGGGGGCGACGGTTGTCATAAAGTATTCACATTTCCACGGTTCGCCGTCATCGCTTGCTAGCAGGTAAAGACTCGGCAATATTGAGGGGAATTTCTTCCACTTCAGGCAAGGTCTCCATCGAGAGACGAGTGGATGAGCTACCACCGCCCGAGAGCCGTTTAAGCAACTTGGGGCGCGGGTCACGCAAGAGATAGATGATGCGATCGCCCGCCTGCCATTCATGATGGCTATCGGCGACCGACAAAGTCTTCTGGCGCTGTATCAGTAGGGGCAAAAATTCCCCCGAACGGATCAGCGCCTGGAGATGCGCCTGATGGAACGCCAACCCGGACGCCTTAAGGGTAGTCGTGCCCAGCTTCACCTGACCCTCCCGGAGCGACTGGTTCCAGGTTTTAAAGGGAATTTGTGCCATAAAGGCCACATTGACCTTTTTCGAGGTTCCCTTGGGCGTACTTTTCGCCTTAGGCTTTGGCTTGTCCTCCATTTCAGCAGCCTGCTCCTCGTCATCTGCCTTGGCTTTCGTCTTGGGCACGACCGCCAAAACACGGGGCGGGTCAAATTCGGCCACGACGTTCTGGGCCAATACTGAATTCACCTCACCATTGCTGGTCATCGCCACAAAGGTGCCGAGGGATTCAATGCCCGCTTCGGTGAGGACATCCGCATCCAGGGCACTACTGCGAAAGGCAGTTAAATTCTCGGCTTCTGCCTTGCTACAAAGCTCGGCATCCGTATCGATCATCACAACCGATTCCCCCGCCTCATTGAACAAACGCCCCAACAGACGCCCCAAGTCATTGCAGCCCACAATCACCGCGCCCGTGGCTTCTGAGGAGGTAATCTGCAAGCCCTGGGCCACCCAGCGCGCCGAGAGTCCCTGAATAAACACCGTGATGATAATGGTCAAGAAGACCAGGGCCTTAATCGCATCACCACCATTAATCCCTTGCTCGGTGAGGAGAATCGCAAAGAGAGAGGCAACGGATGCCGAAACAATGCCCTTGGGCGCAACCCAGGCGACGAAGAGCTTCTGCCGCCAATTCATGCCGCTGTTCCAGGTGCAGAGCATCACGCTCAAGGGGCGCATCACCAGCATGAGGGCTAAGACTGTGCCCAAACTGCCCCAGCCCAAGGCCCAAATACTGGCGAGGGACAAGTCAGCGGAGAGGAGGACAAAGAGTACCGAGACTGCTAATACGGTGAGTTGGCCCTTAAAACGGCGCAGCATTCGTTCTTCGGGCAGACCGGAAGCCCGCAGAACAATCCCTGCGGCCACAGCAGCCATCAGACCGGATTCACTGTAGAGATACTGCGCCAAGCCAAACAGACCCCAAACGCCGGCTAAGACGACCAGGTTTTTCAAGTCTTCTGAGAGTTGATTGCCCTGTTTGATCAACGTGCCCAGTAACCAGCCGCCCGCCCCCCCGACGACCAGACCAATGCCCAGGCGCAGGAGCAACCCACTGAAGATATCCAGCGGTAGGGCGTCTTGGTTGAGGATGGTATCAAGAACAACCACGGCGAGGATTGCGCCCACCGGATCAATAAGGACGCCTTCGCCTTCGAGCAGTGTGGCAACCTGGCGATCGACCGAAACCTGTTTGAGCAAGGGGCCGATCACGGTGGGGCCGGTCACGACCACTAATGAAGCGTAGAGAAAGGCGATCGGCCAAGGAAATTCACTCAGCCAATGGGCGGCCATACCACCGCCGAGCAAGGTAATGAGAGTGCCAAAGGTGACCAGGTTTCGCAAACTACCGGAGACGCGCCCCAGAGCCCGAAGTTCGAGGTTCAGCCCCCCCTCAAAGAGAATGATCGCCACCGCCAGGGCCACCATAACCTCTAGACCTACGCCTAGGTCATGGGGATGGAGCAGCGCCAAGCCATCTGAGCCCAGAGCAATGCCAAAGAGCAGCAAAAACACGATGCTGGGAATCCGGAGGAGTTCCCCCAACACTTGCCCACCAATGCCCGCCAGCACGGCAATAACAATCTGTGATGTGAAGATAAAAGAGCCTTCCATCGGGCTTAAGCAATGCGGCCCATTGCAGTCAAGGGCATGAAAGGGAAGCGTGTTAAGGGCATTAGCATTAAATCATCCGCTCCCGGGGGGCGATACTCAACAATAACAACTGTTTCAAAATTCAGGTATTTCTAGGGGCTGTCATCAT
>JBMYQW010000030.1:0-14542 GCA_049601735.1 Spirulinaceae cyanobacterium | reverse complement strand
TGCTCCGCACGAGCGAAGCTCTACAGACTTCTGAAATTAATTTGATGACACGCCCTAGATCTGACGTATCACTAGACTGCCCGAGCGGTTCTGCCATTGTGCCAGAGATCGCCCCACTCCATTGATTTGTTTTGGTTATCGTCATCGCTATCCCCTTTCACGCTATGGTGAAACCATTGGTCTCTTGTGGGTTCACCGCCCGTCATCCCTCGATCTAGACGTTCAGTAAATTTCGCCATGCCGCAGCGTTCTTGGCTCCATCGCCTCGAATATGTCACGATCGCCGCCTCGGCCGCTGGCGTTGTCATCACAGCCCTAACGCAGCAACTGCTCTGGGTGCTGACGCCGCTGCTGTTTACCTGGGGTCTCGGGACGGCCCAACGCCGTCAACTCCAGGCTTGTTACGCCCAACTGACCGCTCAATTCAATGCCCAACAGTCAGCGTCTGAAGTCGAGAATCCGGCCACGCTACTGGCCCAAGCCAATGCCCAAGAAATCAACCAACTGGAGCAACAGGTACAGAAGCTGGCACAAAGTCTGACCCAACAAGCGAAAGCCGATCAGGAGGTGGCCGATCAGGTGATTGAACTAGAACAGGCTTTGGCCCAGGTGCGATCGCAACTCACTGTGCTCCCCGAACTCACGGCGGCCAGCACCAATCTTCAGCAGCAATGGACAGAATGGACAGCCCAAGAGCTGCCCCAAGCCTTAGCAGCGGTGCAAACCACTGTTCAGTCTTTGCAACAGACCATCGCTGAACAGACTATTGATAAGCAAACAGCCGTAGAACAGACCCATTGGCTAGAGTCCTTGAAGGTATTAGAAGACCGTTTGAGCGATCGCCTCAAACCCCTCGAACAGCAGCAGCAAGCCCCTCAAGCACCATTATCGGAGTCAACCGAATCCCTAACGTCGTTTACCGCAGAGATGGCCCAACTCCAGGCCCAGGTCAAGGCGCTGGGTGAGCAGCTTGCTGAGGTTGCGATAAAAGGGGTTGAATCAAAGCGTGTTGAGTTAGAGGGTGTTGAATCGCCGCCTAGCGAAGACACGAATCGCCCCGAGCCCACCGAGACTGAAGCGTCTGCCCCAGCACCACCGGACTCTAGCACCCCCCCGATCGTGCCGCCCCAATATCGGCGCGAACGCCTTGCCGATCCAGAACCAACTGCCGCTCCGGATGCTCCAACCAGCGACAGCGGGATGGATGCGGAAAAGGATCGCGTTGAATCGAAATCTGCCGCTGAACCCACCTCCGCATCCTCTGAACCCAAGCCCCAGCCACCGGATCTGGAAAATATGCTCCCCCCCGAACTGGAAGCGGGGGTGAAGGAGCTGGGCGAAAACCTCTGGGCGATGGGCAAGACACTCCGTCAAACTTGGGATCGCTTGGCCCAAGGGGTAGAAGCGGAAGCCGCCGCCACCAACGCGGGCTGGCAACAGACTTTGAATTATCCCCTGCCGGATTTTGTACCCCAGGCGGTCGCCATCAGTTCCGCTGGGCAATATGTAGCCTATGTGAGCGCCCAGGGGACGGTACAAGTGGCCGCTGCGCAGGAGCAGCAGGTGCTTGCGCAATTGCAACCCGAAAGTGCTGGGATTACGGCGCTGGCCTTTAGCGCCGATGCCCAGTCGCTCCTCGTGGGCCAATCCAATGGGCAGGCTAGCCTCTGGTATTGGTCGAGTGGCGAGTTGCATCAGACCCTAAGTGCGCATCCCTTACCCGTCTTGGCAGTGGCGATCAGCCCCCACGGACGCACCGGAGCCACAGGCAGCGCCGACAAGACGATCGCCCTCTGGGATCTGGGCACGGGTCAAATGTTGCGATCGCTGGTGGGCCATTGGGAACCTGTCACCAGTTTAGCCTTTAGCCCCGAGGGCAAGTCGCTCCTCAGTGGTAGCGCCGATGGCACGATCAAACGGTGGGATATTGAACAGGGGCAGAAGGTGGCCAATGCCACCCCCGGTGGGCCGGTCGAAACCCTCGCCGTGAGCGCCGATGGCCAATGGGTCGTGAGCGGCGGCGATCGCCAACTTCATTGCTGGACGCTCAATACCCTGGCCCAGACAGCCCAGCATCGACTGCTGCGCAAGGTTACAGCCGTCGCCACCGCGCCAGACTCCCCCCTCTGGGGTGCGATCGCCGGTTCTTCGCTCCATCTCTGGGAAGGGGCCACTGTTGAGAAGGTGGCAACCCTGGCCCTAGGTCAGCCCGCGATCGCCCTCCAATGGCTCCCCGCCGCCCAATCCCTGCTCTGCATTACCGAAATTGGGGTGGTACAGCGTTGGCAGCGATCGGTGTAACGTCTTTCTAACGTCGTAACCGTCCCCTGGCAGTATCCCCGTTAAGAAGCCCTCTCCCTAAATCCCTCTCCCAAGTAGGGAGAGGGACTTTGAATCCGGCTCCCCTTCTCCCTTTTTGGGAGTAGACCGAAGGGCGTGCGCAGCAGGGGCTGGGGGATGTTGCGATAGCTTCCCGGAGGGTGGGCTTTTCTGGGACGGTTATCCCAAATGCGCTGTGAGCCAAACTTGTAAAACCTCCACCGTCTCCAACTCAAACAGCAGCTCACCCAACTCATCAAGATCCGACTCAACCAACATATTGACTTGAGCTTGTAGCGTATCCGCGAGAGGGTCAAACTTCCGAGACAATTGACGGAGCAACAGCGATCGCTGCCGCTCAAGGGCAAGCTCCCTCTCCTTAGCCCGACCTTCAGCTAAACCTTTTTCCCGACCTTCAGCACGTCCCTCAGCTAATCCCTCAGCTAATCCTTTTTTTCGACCCTCAGCACGTCCCTCCGCCAATCCCTCTTTCCGTGAAGTTTCCACCACATTATTCATATCTCGATAATACTTGAGACTATTGTGATATGAATCTTGCTCCGTCGGTGAAAAATTGGCAATTTCAGCCACATCAAAAAGCTGATTAAAAATGGAATCTTGCAGAAGCTGCGGGCGATCGTCTAAATCCGCCAGATGCCGCAACAAAAACAACCACTTATCCAACTGAGACTCCAGCTCCTCCAGTCGCTTCGTGAATTTAGGCAACTCGATATAAATAAACCTCAGCTTGTCATAAAAAACACGACAGTCCTCATCTTTGAGGTCAACCTTGTGGATTAAGCGAGATTCCTCCTTGTGTGCTGCAAAAACAAAATCCAAAACGCCAATGGTATAGACCGCATCGAGTTTGAAGTTCCAGTTGCTTTTCCGGGCTTGCTCCTGAATTGGAAACGTTGCATAAAAAACACTGCGATCTTTGAAAAAATCCTGCTTTGCTTTTTGAATTTCAACAATGAACCGTTGACCATTTTCCGCTTGACAGTAAATATCAAAAATAGCCTTGCGATCAATGGATGTTTTGCCTAAATTTTCTGGATTCTTAAATGTCAAATCTCGGATGCGATGCTGCTCTGGCAACAACGTGTTTAAGAAATCAATGGGTAGCTGCTTATTTGGCTCCGTACCAAACACACGCTTAAAGCCAAAATCCGTCAACAAATTGACATATCGATCTTGAAGAGGATAGCGCATAGTAGTAATCAACCCAGATAGAGCAGAACAAAACAGTTCAATGGTTCTATTCTAGAACAATTTCAAGGCGACAAACTAGTCCATGGTCTAATCTGAGATTATTTTCTCCTAGTCATACCCATGCCTGACCTCACCCCCATCCAACTCGAAGACGGCACCACCATCTACATCCAAGCCACCCCCACCACCACACCCGAACCCACCGCGCAATCCACGCCAGAACTCGACTTCCTCACCCCCATCCCCACCGACAACCGCGATCGCGCCCTCAACCCCAAACAAACCCTCAAACAAGGCGCTCAAGCCATTCAATCCACCATTCGCGGCTACACCCTCCACCTGATCAAATCCTTCCAAGACCTCGCCACCGCCCAAGTCAAAGAAATCACCCTCGAATTCGGCGTCAACGCAGGCGGACTCTCCGGCATTCCCTACATCGCCACCGGCAACGCCGACTGCAACGTCAAAGTCACCGTCACCTGCACCTTCCCCACCGACAAAACCGATCCGGCAGAATAAGAGCGACGCTGGGGTTAAGAACCCATACAATCGCTCCTTAAATTCCGATATCGTGAGTGAAATAAACGCTTCAATGAACAGAATCTAAGCCCACTCCGATGTTAGCGAGAGCATTCCCCGCCACTACCGTTGGCAAAATGATGAGCTTGTCCACTGGAATTTTGCCTTCTGAATTTTAAATTCCCTGCCTACCGCTGCCATTGCGGATTGAGCCATTCACTTAAGCCCTCGCCCAAGAGCGAGAGCCCGATCACCATTCCCGTCATCGCCAAGCCCGGAAACAGCGCCGTCCACCAAATCCCCGTGGGCAGGGCATCGAGCGCCAAGCGCAGATCATGACCCCATTCGGGAATTTCCGGTGGCAGACCCAGCCCCAAAAAGCCCAAGCCCCCCAAAATCAAAATGGCATCGGCGGCATTGAGCGTGAACAGCACCGGGACACTCTGGATCACATTGGCGAAGAGATATTTCCAAAGAATCCGCGCCGGACTCGCGCCCATGGCCTGAGCGGCCTCGATAAAGAGTTCGGTTTTAATACTGGTGGTATGGTTGCGCACCACCCGGAAATATTGCGGCACATAGGAAATACTCAGGGCCAGAGCCGCGTTAAACACGCCCCGCCCCACCACAAAGGCCAGCGTCACCGAGAGCAAGAGCCCCGGCAGGGTGTAGATTGTGTCCATTAAAAAGAGTAAGGCGCGATCGACCCGTCCCCCGAAATAGCCACTGACCAGACCCAAGGGCACACCTACCGACAGCGAGAGCGTGGTCGCCATCACGACCACTTGCAGCGCCGCCCGCGAACCAAACAGGGTACGGGATAGCACATCATAGCCCTGGCGACTGGTTCCCAGCCAATGGGTGGCATTGGGCGGCTCATGAATCGGATTCATGAGAAAGGCTTGGGGATCAGCCAGCCAACCCCAGGTTTGGAGTAGGGGCGCGGTTAGCGCAATGCAGATATAGCTCACGGTCATCACCAGACCAATGAGCATGAGGTTGCGCGAGAGGGTCGGACGGGCGAGGAATTGCAGCACGATGATTTAGGCAGTACTTTCAGGCAGTAGGGTCTAGGCGGTTTGGAGCACCCTTCACTGTAGCAATCGGTGGGATGGTCTGCGGAGTTGATTTATTTTCTTGCTGCGAAAGAAAAATAAAACCGCCGATCGCCTTGTTTTTATCGTAAAGACCCCTGCCATTCCCGAGTTCCCTTGGTATGATTGGCATAGCTGTAACAAATTGTGTTGTGTGCAACTGCTGTAACCAACGCCTGACCCGAATTTGCAGAACTCTGCCCGCTTATGCCGTTACCGAATACCGGCAGCATCCTCGCTTCCCTGACCCAGCTCACGCAATTTAATCGCAACAGTGTTTTAACGGAGCGGGTTAAGGATCTCTCCATCAACGAGTTCGTCTGTCTGTTGGACTTTATTACCGCGGAATTCCAGCAGTTCCTGCGGGCGCTGGACATGATCAACAACGAGGCATTGGAGACCATGCTGGAGCAGGTCATGGATGCCTTCACGCTCAAGATCGGTCAGATTTTGGAAGCGGAAAAAACCCTGATCTTCTTGGTCGATAGTGAAACCAACCAACTCTGGGCCAAGCTGGATGACTCGACGCATACCAATTCGCGGCATTTGCGAATGTCCTTTCATGTGGGCATTCCGGGTCATGTGGCCACCCATCAAGAGTTGTTAAATTTGGCCGATGCCCCCGCCGACGAGCGCTTCAACCCGGCGGTGGATAATCTACCCGGCTGTACGACCCGTTCGGTGCTCTGTGTACCGATTCATAACGAACAAGGTCGCCTGATCGCTGTCGTTGAGATGATCAATAAGGCAGGGGGGCTAGCCTTCAGCGCCGAAGACGAAACCCGCTTTCAAGAATTCGCTGCCTCGATCGCCATTATTCTCGACACCTGCCAATCGTTTTACCTGGCTGCCCGTAACCAGCGGGGAGCGGCGGCCTTGCTCAAGGCCACCTCTAGCCTCGGTCAGAGCTTGGATCTCGATGCCACCCTACGGGCGGTGATGGAGCAGGCCCGCCGCCTGATGAAGGCCGATCGCAGCACCCTGTTCATGCTCTCGCGAGAGACGGACGAACTCTGGAGCAAGATCGCCACCACGGACGACGCCCAGCCCCTCGAAATTCGGATTCCCGCCAACCAAGGAATTGCGGGCTATGTCGCCAGCACTAGCCAGCTGGTCAATATCCCCGATGCCTACCAAGACTCGCGCTTTGACCCCTCCACCGACCAGCGCACGGGCTACCGGACGCGGAGCATCCTTTGTATGCCGGTCTATGGTTCGGGGGGTGAACTGATTGGCGTGACCCAACTCATCAACAAAGAAAATGAAGGCTCCTTCTCCAGCTCCGATGAAGAGTTTATGCAGGCCTTTAATACCCAAGCCGGGATTGCCCTGGAAAACGCCAAGCTCTTCGATGCGGTGTTAACCGAAAAGCAATACCAAAAAAACGTCTTGCAGAGCCTCTCCGATGGCGTGGTTTCCACGGATCTCGACGGGCATATCGTCACGCTCAACGATGCGGTGCTGCTGCTGCTGGGCTTCCCGGAAGCCCAGCTTAAGGATGAGGCAGCGCGGCGGCTCTGGGAATGCCAGTTGCTGGGCCGCTGGGTCTGGGATATTTTTCCGATCGATACGCTTAAGTTTCGTCTCCACGACAGCTTTACCCATGGGGCAGAACATTTCGTGCCGGAGCAGAGTTTGGTGGTGGGCCGGGCGACCCATGCCAGTTTTGGCGGACTCCAGCAGATTCTCGCCCTGCCCGATCCAGACGATGGCGATCGCTACATTCCCTGGAACGACCATGCCTGCCCAGAACATCACGCCCTCCACATCGCGCGAGACGACGTGCAACGGATTGAGCGCAGCGTCAACCTCAAGGTCAACCCCCTCACCAATGCCGAGGGTGAAGTCCGCGGCGGGCTGGTGATCTTAGAAGACATCAGCAACGAAAAGCGGATGAAGTCAACGCTCTATCGCTACATGACGCCTGCCGTGGCCGAACAGGTGATGGCGGCCAAAGACGACAAGCTGATGGTGGGCGATCGCAAAGCCGTTTCGATTCTCTTCTCGGACATCCGGGGCTACACGACCCTCACCGAAGAAATGGCTGCCAACGAGGTGGTGTTGCTACTCAATAAATATTTCGAGACCATGGTGGAATCGGTGTTTGAGCACCAGGGCACGTTGGATAAGTTCATGGGCGATGCCCTGATGGCCGTCTTCGGTGCGCCGCTACCCCTCAAGGAACCCCACGCTTGGCTGGCGGTGCGATCGGCCCTAGATATGCGGCGGCGCTTGGTGGCGTTTAATCAACAGTCCTATTGCAGCCATCAGCCGCAGATCCGGATCGGCATTGGCATTAGTACCGGTGAAGTGGTGGCGGGGAATATTGGCTCATCGCGGCGCATGGACTACACCGTGATCGGCGATCAGGTGAACCTAAGTGCGCGCCTCGAGAGCCTGACCAAGGAATATGGCTGTGACATCATCATCAGTGAATCGACCTATCAGGCTTGCGGTGGCAGCGATCGCCTCCGCGTCCGGGAACTCGATCAGGTGCGCGTCAAGGGCAAAAGCCAAGCCGTCACGGTTTATGAATTGATTAACTATCAGGGCATCAAACTCCCGGCCACGACCCTGGAGTTTCTCGACATTTACCAACAGGCAAGGCGTTACTACCTAGAGCAACAGTTCCAGCTTGCCCAAGACCTCTTCGAGCGGGCCCAGCACCTCCATCCCGATGACAAAACGGTGTATTTGTACCGTCAACGCTGTGCCCAATATGTGGAGCGCCCCCCGGCGGAGTGGGATGGCGTCTATGTGATGACCACGAAATAGAAGTCTGGTGGGCGAATGCCAGCCGTTCCTAACGTTCTTAAACCGACACTCCCAAACCCTGCCCCGGAAACCGGGGTGGATCGGCCAAGGTATAGACCTCAGGATGGGCGGCGATCGCCGCCCGGACAAACTTCGGCGTTTGCAGCAGACCCAACAGGGTTTCGCCATCAATTAGTTTTAATTCGCCTGTGGTTTGTGCAGCCAAGAGGCGATCGACAGCGTCCGGGTCGGGGCGCGTCGGGATGGTCTGCTGGGCACAGAGGGCAAATCCCCAAGGCACAGCAAACGTAGGAATTGCACAGTGATACGAAACCACTTGGTCAAACACTGTCCGCAAGGTATTGATCAAGCGGGCATGGAGCGTAATTTCTGCCAACGCCACTGAACCCGCTTGGATGACGCAATAGCCGCCCGGTGCGAGCCGACCCTGGAGTTGACGAAAGAATTCCTGCGTAAACAGTTGAAAGGCTGGGCCCGCCTCGATTGGATCAGCCAGGTCAGAAATAATCAGATCCCAGGTGTCGGGGCAGTCGCGCACATAGTCCAAGGCATCGCCGATGATCAGCTCCAAGCGGGGATCGTCAAAGGCTTGGGCGTGCATCTCCGGCAGGTGTTGTTTGCAGGCGTCCACCACCGCCCCATCAATATCCACCATCACAACCCGCTCCAGGCTCTGCCAGCGCAACACCTCGCGCGCTGTCGCCCCCTCGCCACCACCGAGAATTAGGGCCGTGCGGGGCGCACCATGGGTAATACTATGAGCAATGCAGGCCGGCTGCACCAACGATTCGTGATAAAGAAACTCATCCCCCGTACAAGACTGCCATTTGCCATCGAGCACCAGCGCCTTGCCGTAAGCTCCCGTCTTGAGGATGGACAATTCCTGAAACGGCGTGGTTTGCTGCACCAAAATCTCCGTTACGCCATGCTCATACACATCCCAGGGCGTCAGGTAGTCCTTTAACCATAGGTCGGCTTGAACCGTACTGCCTGCCATCTGTTCCATTTCTCCCGGAATTCACCGCGACTCAGCGCGTACTATCATAGGTCAATCCTCATCTGGTGCTCGATCCCCCTTAAATTTGTTACAACTTCGGGAGAGTGATTCACAGCGACTATGGCGTCTTCTGCTTCTGCTGATCTGCTTTTGGGGAACCGCTACCAGCAGCCGACGCTGCTCCGGGAGACGGCCGAGGCGCGCTGGCTGCGGGTTATTGATACCCACCAGGATGATCAGCCCCGGCTGATCCAGCAGCTGCGCGTTCCCTGTCATCAATCGGCGCGACAAGAGCAGGTTATCCAGCAATGTCAGCAGGAATTTGCGTTTTTGCAGCGGCTCCAGCATCCGCAAGTGCCGCGCTTCTTCGACTTTTGGCCGGAGCAGCGGCCGGCGGAATGCTGGCTAAATGTGGTGCAGTCGGCGATCGCTGGCCCGAGTTTGCGGCAATGGTTGCACGATCGCGCCGAGCAAGCTCCGTTCCTCAACGAATTGGCGGTCGCCAAGCTGCTGCTCCATCTGTTGAATGGGGTGGGTTATCTTCACAGCCAGGGCGTGATTCATCGCCAGCTCTCACCCGACACGTTACAGCTCGATCCGGCGGCCGATCGCTGGTGCTTGACCGAATTCGGCGGAATGCAACAGGCGTTGAATGGGCTCCAAACGGAGGCAGTGGGCGATATCACGACCCATCCTGCCTCGGCCGATGCGGGAGCGGCCCTGGACTATGCACCATTAGAGCAAGTCCAGAAGGGAATTCTCTACACCTACAGCGATATCTATGCGATCGCCGCCACGATAATGTATGCGCTGACCGGGGAGCCGCCGAGTGCCTGGCGTGACCCGTACACGGGCGCTTGGGATTGGGATGCTACCCCGCTCCATTGCCCGGAATTGCAAGGGATCTTGGCCCGGATGCTGGCGAAAAAGCCCAGCGATCGCCCCCAGAATGTTCAGGGCATTATTCATATGCTGCGCCGGATTCCCCGTGATTCCTTGCTCGGGGCGATCGCCGCCCAGACAACGGCGCGTGAGAATCCTACAGCTAAAACGAAAACTGCCCCCCTGAAAACTACCCCATCGAAAACGCCCCGCCCAGCAACACCCCGAGCAACCGCCAAAACTGCATCGCCTAACAGCCTGCAAACCACACCAGGTCTAGGTCAGGCAGCGGCCCAGCTCAGTCGCTGGACGCTTCGGCTGGCCTTGGGGCTGGGGTTTGTGGCAGCAGCGGCGGCGATCGGTTGGGGCGTAGGCCAGACCTGGCTGGGGCAAACCGCCATCAACCCGGATACCTTCCCCGACTTTGACCTCTCGCCTGACCCCACTGGCGCGGCTGATCAAGCCCAGGCTCAGGACTTTCCCTTAATTGAAGATGGTGAACCCGATCCCGATGAGAGCTGGAGCGAGGCTGAACAGTCCCGGCGTCGCTCCCTCCGCGATCAACGCCGCCAACTGGGCATCAACTATGAAGTTTTCCGGGCGCTGGTGCAATATGCCTATGGCCAGGACTATGCCGCTGCGGCGGGCGTTGTAACCACAGTGGATGGCCCCCGTGAGCGGGAACAATGGGATCGCACCGCCCAACGGCTGCTCAATCAGCTGGCCAGTTTATCTGGCGATGCCCGTCGTCGGTTGGGTCGTTATCCCGATGCTACGACTTCAGAGCTGGCCGGGGAAGCAGTTGCGCCTGCGACCCTGGAGACCTTAACGGCGATCGCCTTTGCGAGTTATTTCCCGGACGGGAGCCCGGAGAGTCCGCCGCTTCAGCAGCTCTGGCGGGCGATCGCCTTTGATCAGGCGCGATCGCTCCAGCAAGAGGGGGCGATCGAGGCGCTCGCAGAGCCCTTGAGCCGGACGGGCCAGCTTGAACCGGGCCAGGGCAAGATCTATACGCTGGAGCTTGCGGCGGGGCAGACCCTAACGGCCACCTTGGCCAGCGACTATACAACGGCTTTTGCGGTGCAAGCGCCAACGGGGGAATTGTTGCTTGACCCCGAGGGCGAGCGTGTTTGGTCGGGGCGCATTGCGGCGTCGGGTCAATACAGCCTGATCTTGATGAATACTTTTGCTGATCCGGTGGATTTTAAGATTGGGGTGGCGATCGAGTGAGACCCAACCACAAAAATCCGGCTACAGATCCAGGATCTAAAGGGCTTTTCAGGGACGGGCTATCCAGCCGACAACTCCACCGACTTAGCATTGTAAAGACTCATCGCCTTCTCTACGCCCTCCTGGAGCGCCATCTCGATCGCCGCCAGGCTCAGATCCATCACCTGCCCAATCACGGGTTGCTCCTGGGGCGTGAATTTGCCCAACACATGGGAGATCGTCTCCTGGCTGGCGGTTGACTTGCTAATGCCCAGCCGCAGCCGCGGAAAATTTTGCCCCCCGAGATGGGCGATCGCCGACTTGATGCCATTATGTCCCCCGGCTGAACCGGACAAGCGCAGCCGCAAACGCCCCACGGGCAGATCCATATCGTCATAGACGACCAATACGCTTTCCGGCTGGAGTTTGTACCAATCTAAGACCGCCCGGATCGCCTCCCCTGACTTGTTCATATAGGTCGTGGGCTTGAGCAGCAACATTTTCTGACCCTGGGGGCCAAGCCCTTCCGTAAACTGCCCCTTAAAGCGTTTGTGATCTTGCCAAGGCGGACAGTACCAACGCCGGGCTAACCCATCGAGCACGGCAAAACCGATATTGTGTCGGGTGCGATCATATTTGGAGCCCGGATTCCCCAGGCCCACAATCAGTTGAATGGAAGCAGTCATCGGTCAAGGCAGAAGGGCGGACAATGCTTTCCGGAATTATACTTTGCAACTTGTTGAGCGCAAGAGGGTCGGGATAGCTTGTTGGCAATTCAGGGGGCGATCGCTCCGGTGGCTAGCCGCCTCCTGACTCGGTGGTCCTTGCCTCAGCCTGAGGCAGATTTCTCGCAAAACGCGATGAGATTGCTATAAACTGTTAGTTAAATCAACTCTCTACTCACCCTATTCATCCCATCACACTCATTTTTAACAATGGAAAGTGTAGCCTACATTCTTGTTTTAGCTTGTGGACTTGGTGTATTGTTCTTTGCGATCGCCTTCCGCGAACCTCCCCGGATCGAAAAATAGATCTCGATTTCCGTCCCAACCCCCTTTCTCCCCCGCTAGGGGTTGGGCAACATTAACAGCCGCGATATTCTACTCTGGGCAATAGTAGAATATTGCGGTTTAGGGCGTGTTATGAATCACCTTCAGAAACCTGTAGAGCTTTGCTCGTGCGGAGCAGAGACCATTCATCCCATACCCAAGTCACCAAAATTAAGCTCGGAGCTGTGCCTTTCTGTGGTGAAAAACTTTAGCCGCTTAAAGGAATAACAGCCCTAGCCCGCTATCAAGGAACCCCTGCTATGCAATGTCCAGCCTGCCGTCACACCGATAGCCGAGTGCTCGAATCCCGCTCGACCGAGGGCGGACGAACCATTCGTCGCCGCCGTGAATGCCTCGTATGCAAGAATCGCTTCACCACCTACGAACGGGTTGAGCTTGTGCCAATCACGGTGCTCAAGCGTGATGGCCAGCGGGAACCCTTCGATCGAGCGAAAGTCCTGCGGGGCGTCATTCGTGCCTGTGAAAAAACCGGCGTTACCTCAGATCGGATTGAAGCCGTCGTCAATGCGGTCGAATCCCAACTCCAACAGAGTGCCCAACGCGAAATGGAGAGTCGTACTATTGGTGAACTTGTTTTGTCTCACTTGCGCCAAGAAAACGAAGTAGCCTATGTCCGGTTTGCCTCCGTCTATCGGCAGTTCCAGGGCATCAAAGACTTTACCGAAACCCTCAATACCTTACTACCCGGTTCAACCGCTCCTGATGCAGTTCCTGCGGCGAATGGTACATCCGCCGCAAACACTCCAACAATTTCTGCACCGAGGCCGATTGAATCCCGCACAATGCGTTAAGATATGGGGTCTATGGCCTAAAACGCAATGTTAGGCTCAAAAGAGTTCAACCATTGCGACTTACAACAGGACTAGCTTGATTGCCTCCCAATCAGGTTTACCACGTCATTCCTCTGTATCTGCTAGCAGTACTGGAGTTTGAGCGAGGTGCAACCCGATTAACCACCAATTAAACGAAAGGCATTGGGATTAGATCACAGTAAGCACCGACGGAGTAGATACATCTAGATCACTTAATTACACACATATGATCAGTCAGACGACAACCGCTAGTAAGGATATTGGTTTTACCCATGAGGATTTTGCTGCTCTCTTAGATCAGTATGACTATCACTTTAACCCCGGTGATATTGTTGCTGGAACCGTGTTTAGCATGGAACCCAGAGGCGCTCTGATTGACATCGGCGCAAAGACAGCAGCTTACATCCCCATTCAGGAGATGTCGATCAATCGCGTCGATGATCCCGACGAAGTCCTACAGGCGGATGAGACTCGTGAATTTTTCATTCTGACTGACGAAAATGAGGACGGCCAGCTAACCCTCTCGATTCGCCGGATTGAATATCTCCGGGCTTGGGAGCGCGTTCGGCAGCTCCAGGCTGAAGATGCCACCGTGCGATCTAATGTGTTTGCGACCAACCGAGGCGGTGCGCTAGTCCGTATTGAGGGCTTGCGTGGCTTTATTCCGGGCTCTCATATCAGCACTCGTCAAGCCAAGGAAGACCTCGTGGGTCAAGATCTCCCCCTGAAGTTTTTGGAAGTGGATGAAGATCGTAACCGTCTGGTGTTAAGTCATCGCCGTGCCCTTGTGGAGCGGAAGATGAATGGCTTGCAAGTCGGTGAAGTTGTTGTGGGGATGGTGCGTGGCATCAAACCTTACGGGGCCTTCATCGATATTGGTGGCGTCAGTGGTCTATTGCATATTTCAGAGATTTCTCACGATCACATCGATACCCCCCACAGTGTCTTTGCGGTCAACGATGAACTCAAGGTGATGATCATTGACCTCGATGCCGAACGAGGCCGCATCTCTCTCTCCACTAAGCAACTTGAGCCCGAGGCGGGTGATATGCTCAAGAACCGTGATCTGGTCTTTGAGAAGGCAGAAGAGATGGCGGAGAAATATCGCCAGCGAGTGCTGCAAGACTCAAGCGGTGATGACATGGATTTAGTTGAGAATGACAGCATTGATGGAGGTGATTCGGACTCTTCCGTTGAGAAAGAGCTGCAACCGGTCGGTGCGGGTAGCGACTAAGTCATTCCATCAGGCATTGAATGAGAGGCAGGCGTTTCGTCTGCCTTTTCTTATTGTTAAGTTTGGCTCTCTCGCCTGACCAAAGACCAAAACTCCAAGACAATTTGAGCAACTGAAACCATGGCAGATCAACAAGCCACCAATCAACAGGTCAAAATCATCTTGAAAATTCAGCAGCAACTCTTGACGGAGCTGGACAAGGGGGTTGATCCAGAGAAAATTGAAGATCTCAACCGCCTCACGGAACTGCTGCAACGGCAAGCGACGATTTATCAGACGATCGGCACGGTTCAGCATTAGGATGTTTTGGTTCTTAACTTCTAAACCTCGTCTAAGTTGAGACCCGGAGTTTTTATGTAGGGGTAGTGCCCTTCTACCCCGGCAGGGTCTGGGGCAACCACGGGGGGATTGCCCCTACA
>JBMYQW010000029.1:10166-21112 GCA_049601735.1 Spirulinaceae cyanobacterium | reverse complement strand
GCAGGCGTCCCGCCTGCCTTGGGATAATTATTGGCAAGGATTACGCTAATAGCCATAGGGAGAACTACTAATTTCGCTCGTCCCGGTGGGACACTCAAAGGACTCATCTGCGGCCAGGGCGATCGGTGCTTGCACCAGGGCTGTGGTCGTGCTGGTGTCGCTCTCACAGACCATAACTCGGGCTTCGACCCAAGTCTCCTCATCTTCGTCATCACTCATCGCCTCAGCAATGACTACTGCCGCATAGCCCTGGAGGCCGGGTCGGCGGGGGGTTGCTTCCAGGATAGCGATCTCAATCCCATTGTCGTCAACGGGTTGGAGGATTTGGCTGTAGGCATAGGCGCTGTCATCGGGTTGCTCGGCATTCAGATCACCGAGATCGGCAACAAACTCTTCCTCGTCGTAGGAGACAATGCCCCGTTGTTCGTTGGCCGCTTGGCGTAGATATTTTTTCGCGTCGGCCTGCCAAATTTCGATCTGGCGCTCTTGGTCAGAGCGGTAGGCATCGCTCAGGTCAGCGCCCGTTGCGCCCGTGAGCGTGGTGCGAGCAAAGACGGCTCGGCTGACCGTTGCGCCCTCAAGCTGCGCATTGGCAAGATTCGCATCATGCAGTTCGGCATAGGGTAAGCAAGCGCCCCGCAGGTTCGCCCCCTGAAGATTCGCATCCCGGAGGTTCGCGCCCACCAAGTTCGCGCCCTGCAGGTTGGCGTTGCTGAGATTCGCATTGGTAAAATCGGCAAAGCGCAGCATATCGCGTTCTTCATCCAGTTGAATCGGCAGGGCGGAGTCTGGCCCTGAGCCGAAGAGGGGAAAATCTTCTAAAAAACCACCACAAAATGCCACCCCCATCACGCCCTGGGTTAAATCAATGCCAAAGGTTTCGGCCAGTTGGGTCTCGGTTCCCGTCAGATGGGCTTGCTTAAAATTCACCCCTTCGAGGTCAGCGCCGGCCAGGGAAACACCGGCCAGGTAGGCATAGGAGAGGTTCGCCCCCTGCAATTGCGCCCCGTCCAAGCTGGTGTTGGAGAGGTCTTGCTCCCGCAGATAAGCCCCTGAGAGGTTGGCGCGATCGAGCGTGGCATCATCGAGACGGGCTTCGTAAAGATAGGCCCCGGCGAGGTTAGCGTCGCTGAGATTGGCGTCGATCAGGTTGACATTGCCCAGATTGGCCCCCGATAAGTCGGCATTGGCGAGATTGGCATTGACTAAATTTGCACCAAATAGGTTGACGCCCGCTAGCTCGGCTCCCGAGAGGTCACAGTTGACGCATTGGTTGGTTTCGAGGAGTTGTTGCACATCAGCGGGGTCAGCGGCGAGGGCAGGCATTGCCCAAACTAGGGGGGCGAGGGCAAGCATTGAGCGCCAGATCATTCGTGATACCCAATTCACTTTGTCTGCACCAAGCATAAAATACCCCGCAGGGCAGGGAAACCCAGACCCTACAGTAGGTGGAGTCTTCGGGTTTAACGTTCGGATTGGGTATGAATTCATGAATCGATAGGGGATAGAAAACAATGCAGAAAAAACGTCGGGGGGATGATAAAGCAGGACTCAACTCGATGAGGACAGTTCCAGATCCTTGAGACCCTCAACGGGTGGGCATTGCCCACCCTACGCGATGTCCTAACTTAGGGCAGAAATCCAGGCTCTATACGCTAAACCAGACTGCGCCAAACGCGCACCGTGTTGTCACGGCTGCCGCTGGCGATCGTCTGGCCATCGGGGCTGATCGCCACCGAGCGGATTAAGTCAGTATGACCCATCAGCGTGTTGAGGTATTCCCCCGTTTCAAAATCCCAAATCTTCACCGTGGCATCGCGACTACCACTGACGATCGTCTTACCGTCGGGGCTAATCGCTACCGTCGTGACGGACTGGGAATGGCCCCGCAGGGTGCGCAGCACATGGCCCGTACGCAGATCCCAAATTTTGATCGTCTTGTCGCGGCTGCCGCTGACGATCGCCTTCCCGTCGGGACTAATCGCCACGGAGCGAATTTCGTCAGTGTGGCCCCAGAGGGTATTGAGCGTGCGCTTAGTTTGAAGATCCCAGACCTTGACCGTATGGTCACGGCTACCACTCACGACCTGGTCTCCCTTGGGCGTCACCGCCAGATCGGTCACGCCCTTGGAATAACCGAGTAAGCTGCCCTGCACCTTGCCCGATCGCACATCCCAGAGTTTGATCTCCCGAGAGCGTCGGAAAAAGCTCACCACGCCCAACAGCGGTGAACCACTCTTGGAGGGCAAATAACTCAGCAGCCCTTCAAGGTCAGTTTCAAACTGGGGTTGGGCGGTCTGTTCGGCGCTGGCACTAATCAGGGTTTTGTCGTCGGCGCTCAGGGCAACGACGTAGATTTTATGGTGGCGATCGCCCTTGATCACCTGGAGTTGTTCCCCCGTCTCCAGGTTCCAAATCTTGATCGTATTGTCGGTGCTGCTGCTGATGATTTTTTTGCTATCGGCACTCAGGGCAATGGACAAGACCGAAGCATCATGACCGCGAATCGTGCGCAGTTCCTGACCGCTGAAGAGATCCCAGGTCTTGATCGTGCTGTCTTTACTGCCCGTGACAAGCGTCCGGTTGTCAGCGGCAATCGCCACCGTTTGCACCCAGTAGGAATGGCCCGTGATCACCTGGAGGCAGTCCATCTTCAGCCAGCTCTGCTGGGTCAGGGGTTTGGCGTTTTCCGACTGGCGCAGGCGGTTACTCACAATCTGCTCGGCGGCCTCGCGCACCGGGCCCTGCTCCTCCCGCAGGGCCTGAAAAATCAGTTGATAACCCGGTTCCTCGTAGGCGATCGCATCCTGCATTGCGGCAATCCGTTCGCTGGCGATCGCACTCTCGAAGCGCATTTTTACCTCCTCAAAGCCCCGCAGCGTCACCATGCCCTCTTGCAAGAGCGGGCGCTGGCTCTTTTTCGTGGGGTCTTCAAAAGCAAATCCGGCAACGTCACCGTCTTCACGTTTGTCTTCAAGGACGGTGTATTCGGGAGTTTCGTCCGTCAAAGCCGCATCCAACTGCTGCGCTAACCGTGAGGTATCGGTGTCTTTTGCGACCTGGGCCTGGCGGTTATCGCCAAGGATCGTATTTTCCGTTGACTCGTGCTCCCCCTCGCTCGAAACTGCCGGAATCGGCTCTGGCTGTTTATCACCCAGGATCGTGTTTTCGGTGTCTTCTAGGGCGAAGGGATCAGCGTCGAGATCTGCCAATGGGTCTGCCCCGAAGGGATCAACGGTCGATGCTGTCGGCTCGGGGTTGGCCGCGAATGCCGCTGGGCCAGCAGCATCAAGATCGCTGGTCGCTTCGGGCGACTCGGCCGCCGGAGATGACTCTGTGTCTGGGGTGAGCTGAAAGGCCGGATCACTCAACCAGTCAGGGGTGTCATCGAGATCTAGCCCGGCAAAGGGATCAGCCTCACTGTCGGGGGACGTGGGGGTTTCAAAGACTGCGTCGGGCTGTGCCTCAATCTGTTCGACGGGGGAGTCGACAGGATGTTCAGCAGCCAATGTATCGAGCGTGGCGTCCGGTTCAAAGGGGTCGGGGCGATCGTCGGGGCTAAACTCAATTTCGGCGATCGGTTTCAGCACCTCGGCATGGGGCGGCGCAGATGCTTCCGTTTCAGAGGATTCCGGTACTTCCTGGGTTCCCGACGCTAGCTCAGGCGATTCGGGCTCGGGCGATTCAGGCTCGGATTGCTCTAACGCGGTTGAAGCCAATGCCGCTGCACCCGCTACGGCTGTGCCGGTGAAGGCGATCGGCGATAGATCATCCAGTACAAATGGATCGGCTGCGATCGTTTCCGGTTGATCCGGTTGCTCTGACGGGGATTCTGCAAGCTCGGCGTCCAGCTCAAAGAAGGAATCAACATCCTCTGCGCTATCTAGGGCGAGGTCAGGAGTGGGACGAGGTGATGGGTCGTCGAGCCCAAAATCTTCCAGCTCTACATTGTCAATGTCCAGCTCCTCTATGGTTAATTCCTCAATCTCCAAGGCTGCAACGTCCAGCTCTTCCGCTTCTGAAGCGGCAAAGTCCGACTCAAAATCAGTCTCAAAATCTGCAAAGGGTTCAGGGGCGACTGGGGTCGCTGCTGACTCCATTGGCGGTGCAACAGCAAGCGATTGTTCGGCTTCGCGTTCCGGCTCATCGGGCATGAATCCGAGTCCCAGATCGGCGGGAGTATCTGTCGCGGCAAAATCAGCCTCAAAGCTGGCGAAGGGATCAGGTTCTAGCGCCGAGGTAGCTACATCTCTATTGCTGACATCTTCTGAGGGGTCAGGCTCAGGCGGGGTAGGTGTGGCAAAGGCAGAGTCAAACTCAAAATCAGCCACTTGTGTAAGGTCATCATCGGTAACATCTGACTCAATCACAGGCTCACCCCACAAGTCAGCAGGCTCAGGCGTCTGGGCTTGTTTGAGTTCTGCTAGCTGGGCATCCACATCTTCAAGCTGGCTGGCCAGTTCCAGCGGGCTCACTAGCTCCACCTCGGCGGAGTCTGGCAGGAAGGGATCACCTTCCGGCAGGGCCGACTCAAGATCGGCCAACTCCACCGTGAGCCCAACACCCGCTTCGGTCGGCGCAGCCACGATGGGCAGTTCCAGCTCGGGTTCCGGTGCTACGTCGGTCATTTCCCCGCTCATCAAGGATAAAACCCCGCCCTCTTCTGTGAACTGTCCCGCGATCGGCAGGGCAAAAATATTCTCGGCAACCCGGTTCCCTCGCGTGGGGCTGGGGTCTGGGGCGGAGGGCGATTGTGCACCGGTCTGCGCCTCGACGGTTGATGCTGTGTCGCTGTGGGCCTCGGATATGGGTGGCTCGGCGGGATGGGGTGAGGGCAGGTTGTCGGCTAGATCATCGGCCGGACGGGCAGGACTGCTCGTAGGGGAATTAACCGTAGGGGGATTGCTTCCAGGCAAACTAGCCTCAGATTGCGCCTCATCAGTCTCTGTTTTCAAGAAGCCCGAGACGGCCGCCTGATCTTCATCAGAGGTCGTGTAGACCTCTAGATCATCGCCGATCGCCGCCATACCCTCAAGGCCGTCACTGGCGTTGAGGGGAAAATCGGGCAGTTCGGGAGGATGTTGGAATTCTTCGGGGAAATCCTCCGGCAGAGCATGGGGACTGTGAAACCCCGACCAAAGATCCTCATCAGCCGGGCGTTGCAGCGTAGGATTTTGCGGGGTCGGATATTGGGGGGGCAGATCCTGGAGTGAGCTTGGGTGCTCCGGTAGATCTCCGACTGCGGGCTGAGACGGGGTGGACGCAGGAGCGGCAGGAGCAACAGCAGCGGGCATAGCCGTTGGGGCGGCTTTTGCCTTCTGGATCGCGGACTTGACCACCTGCTTGAGTTGTTGGCGGTTAAAGGGCTTGGTGAGCAGTTCTAGAAACGGATAGGTTGAGGCAGGAGGAGTGCGATCGCCCGCCTCGACCATGATGACCAAGGGAATATGATCCAGGCTCGGATCGGCCTGTAAATGCGCGACAATCTCCCAGCCATTGATCTGGGGCAGATCGGCATCGATCAAGATAAAGCGAATCCGTCCCCGCTCCTGGTGAATCAAGGCGAGTCCCTCTTGCCCATTGGTCGCTTCGGCAATTTCATAGTTGCCATTGGGCAAAAGCTGCCGCAGATGTGTCCGGTCTGCGGTGTTACTATCCAAAATGAGGACTTTATGACGGGTCATAGCGATCGCAGCAGCTCTAGGGAAGACGATGCACGCGTGAGAGATGTTGCTACCTATGGTAATAGCAGGGGTGCGATCCTGTGCTCTGAACTCGTTTTGATTTAAGGGGCACTCTATTAATAATGGGCAAGGAGAGACTCGAACTCTCATGACCTAAGCCGCCACATTTTGAGTGTGGTGCGTCTACCAATTCCGCCACTTGCCCGTAGCCTTGGTATTATACCCCCCCGCTTCTCGCTCCAGCAAGTCTCGGGCCAGCAAGCCGTGGTAATCCGGGGAATGGGCCCAGCGATCGATTTCACGGGCGCGGAGCACGGGTAAGGGGTGAGTGAGTTGTTGGGTTTGCATCAGCTTGATCGCCTCACCCAACGGCGTCTGGCTCATCTGGTCATAGTCACGGGCTTGGGCAATGAACGCATCCAAGTTGAGCCGAGAGGCCAGGCTGGGCGACCCACCCGTGAGCTTCATCAAGACCGACATCACCACATTAGGATCTTGGCTGGCCAATAGGGCGGCGCGATCGCAGCTCAACTCCGCACAGCGCAACCAGGTCAAGAGCTGCATTTGTAAGGTTTCCGCCAGCATTGTCCCCCAGCTTGGCAATAGGTTGGACGCCAAGACCAATAGATTTGCCAGGGTGAGATACACGCCATGCTCACATTTGAGATGCCCCAATTCGTGGGCGATCACCGCTTGGATTTCCTCAAGCGTTAACAATTCCACCAGCGCCGTATGGATCACCATAAAAGGCTGCTGTCCCCGCATTGCCAAGGTGTAGGCATTGGGGATGGGGTTTTGCTGAATATACAGTTGCGGCGGTTCAATGTCGAGGATCTGGCTGGCTTCTAAGAGCAACTGATGCAGCTCGGGTAACTGCTGTTCGCTGACCCGAATGCTGGCGGCAATATTGTTGAGATAAAACACCTGCTCGGCCACCGGCCCCAACAGGTTACGGACCGCAAAATCCAACCCCAATAACTGTTGCAGGGCTTGGGTTGCCTCCTGATCGAGGGGGTGGCGAAATTGGCTAGCTTTGAGACCAATGAGGGGGGTTTTAGGCAACGTCATAGCATTTTAATAGCATTTTGCGAAAATATGAGAATCAAGCCTCCTTCTCGCTTACACAAAAAACTGAACACTCTCCTCAAACGCGCCAACTTCATTTCGGAAAAAATTCAAAAGGCTCCAGCTCACGATGCTGTTGTGCGTTGAATGACATCCAATAGTCAACAATCATCACCAACGAGCCGATGCCGCCCGTCACAATGGAGATCAACACCCATGTCCACCCTTTTCCCGATTGCCCAAACCCGCCATAGCCAATTGGAAAGCAGCAGATGAACCAGAGTATTGCTGTGCTCACACCTGTTGTTTTTTGTTCCATGATTGCTCCTTGCTATTCATCGAAGGTATGCAGAGCGATTTTATCCTCACAGGGTGTTTTGTGACCTGTACTACTGCCATCTGTTGACAATTTGTGATGTGTTTCTGGAATGTGTCATCAATTAACCTCAGAAACCTGATGGGACAAGCGAAGCACTGGACTCTTAAAGAGTGATGATTAGGCTAAAACCCACATACATCATGCTTTTTGGGCTGCTTTCGTGTTTTTTCCAGAACCTTTGCCTAGCAAGGCTTATAGGCTTCATCACTTGCTAGAAGAACAGTGCCAGCAAGACTAGACTGTGGTGCTGGTCAGCTCATGGGACTCATTTTTGAGAACCGAATTGGTTTTGGGCCAGGGGATCACATTGTCGTAACGGCGGGTTTGGGCGCAGATAGGCAACTGAATGGTAAAGGTGGTTCCCTGGTCAAGATGGGGGGTGCAAGTCAGCCGACCGTGATGAACATCGGCAACGATCTGATGGGCGGTCGAGAGCCCGAGCCCCGTTCCTGAGCCAATGGGCTTGGTGGTGAAAAAGGGGTCAAAGATTCGTTGCTGAAGGATTTCAGGGATGCCCGGGCCATTGTCAATGATCTTAATCTGGGCCCAATCGGCATCCAAGCGGCAGATTTCAACCATTAACTGGGGTTGCCAATGGGGCGGCCGTTGGGGCTCCACCTTGCGCAGGGCATCGATCGCATTGCGGAGGAGGTTCATGAACACTTGGTTGAGCTGCCCCGGATAGCATTCAATCTCTAGGGGGTCAGCTGGGTAATGGCGCTGCAAACGAATGGGGGACAAGGTCTCATTGCCCTGGAAGGCGTGATCGAGGATCAATAGGGTACTCTCAATGCCGTCTCGGAGGGGGACTTGTTTGAGGCTGTCTTCATCAAGGCGCGCAAAGTTGCGCAATCCTGCCACGATCGCCTTAATCCGCCGCGTGCCAAGATGCATGGACTGGAGCAGCCGGGGGAAGTCACGTTGAATAAAGTCAAGCTCAGGATCAATTAAGACTTCATCGACTGGGTGCGGCAAGGGGTGCTTCTGGTAATAGGCAATCGCCCCCAGCAACTCATCGGCGTATTCCTGCACATAGCTCAGGTTACCGTAGATAAAGCTGAGGGGATTATTGATCTCGTGGGCAATCCCGGCCACCAGTTGCCCAAGGCTCGACATTTTCTCGGCATGAACCAACTGTTGCTGGGTGCTCTGGAGCTGGGTCAGCGTCTGTTGTAAATCTTCGGCTTGGGCCTGGGCTTGCTGTTGCGCCCGCTGGGCTTGCTCGTAGAGGTGGGCCCGGTTGGCATCAATTGCCTGGGCTTGGGCCTCCGCTTCGGCTTGATATTGATTCACCAGATGATCCAAGCTGTTCAGGAGCCGATTGGCTGAAGCAGTCAGCAGATGTTGCAGATCGGGATTGTCTAGCGTCAGAGCAGAGGCTGGAGACTGGGCCAGCGATCGCCCTGCCGCAACAAAATCTTGAATTTGCGCATCGAGGGCGTAGGGGGGCGCAAAGAAAATTTGGTGAACAGTGGGCGAGACTTTGCCAGGGAGTTTCAGGTCGGGGTTACCGGAAAGGAGCCCCCGGTGCGATCGCGCCAGACAGTCCACCATCCCCAGCAACGCTTGGCGCAATTGGTCGGTAGGCTGATGTACCAAACGCAGGGCAAACAGGGTCGCCCGCTGACAGAGCATCCGCTGGCGACCACTAATATTAATGACTGCTGCATTCACCTCGCGCACGAGGGCCTGCTGTTCTCGATCGAAATAATCATTCATAACCAAAATTGCTCACCAATACAGATTGGTGCCTTTGTGACAGGACAACGGGTGGAGATGCAATGCCTCAACGGGACGCCGTTCCATCAAAGAAGATCGGCTATCACACAAGGATTGGTATTCATCGATACAAACCATCGATAAAATCCTACTGTTCACCACCCTAACAATTGCCAAAGGGGGTCAATGTAGTTTTAGATACTAAAGACTTCACGGCGCATCGGCGTTAGGCAATTTTTGCATGGTAAAGAAAACCTCTCGGTCTTTAGCGGGAATCGCGGGCATTGTCGCCCTAGCAACCCTGATTAGTAAAGTCTTTGGTCTGGTGCGCGAACAGGCGATCGCTGCCGCCTTCGGTGTAGGGCCCGTGGTTAACGCCTACGCCTACGCCTACGTCATTCCCGGTTTTTTGCTCATCCTCCTCGGCGGTATTAATGGGCCTTTCCACAGTGCCTTGGTCAGTGTGCTCTCCAAACGCGACCAAAAAGAAGCCGCGCCGATCGTCGAAACCGTCACCACCTTAGTCAGCGTGCTCTTGCTTCTGGTAGTCGGGCTACTGGTCATCTTTGCCCCGTTGCTGATCGATGTGCTTGCGCCGGGCTTGAACGCCGATACGCGGGCCTTGGCGATCTTGCAATTGCGGATCATGGCCCCGCTGGCGGTGTTGGCGGGCCTGATCGGGATTGGCTTTGGCACGCTCAATGCCGCCGATCAATATTGGCTGCCCAGCATTAGCCCCCTCTTCTCCAGCGTGGCGCTGATTGCAGGCATGGGGGGCTTGATTTTTTTCTTAGGCGATCAGGTGGCTGCGCCCCAATACGTGCGCCTCGGCGGCATGGTCTTAGCGGGAGGAACGCTGGTCGGTGGGGTGTTGCAATGGCTCGCCCAAGTGATTGCCCAATGGCGATCGGGGCTGGGGTCTCTGCGGCTGCGCTTCAACTGGCGACTGCCGGGGGTGCAGGATGTGATGAAGGTGATGTTGCCTGCCACCCTCTCCTCAGGGATGTTACATATCAATGTGTATACGGACTTGTTTTTTGCCTCGGCGATCGCAGGTGCGGCGGCAGCGATGCGTTACGCCAACTTCATTGTGCTCACGCCTGTGGGGATTCTCTCGAATATGATCCTCGTGCCGCTGTTGCCCGTATTTTCGAAGTTGGCGGCCCCGGAGCAATGGCCCGACCTCAAGGTGCGGATTCGCCAGGGCCTGCTGCTGACTGCCCTGACGATGCTACCCCTCACCGCGATCTTCATGGCGCTTTCGGTGCCAATCATTCGCTTGATCTACGAGCGGTTTGCCTTTGATGAAGAAGCATCAAAGTTGGTGGCTCCCGTACTCATGGCTTACGGCTTTGGAATGTTCTTTTATTTGGGGCGAGATGTTTTGGTGCGGGTCTTCTATGCTCTCGGGGATGGCGAGACGCCCTTCCGAGTCAGCATTGCCAATATTCTGCTCAA
This sequence comes from Spirulinaceae cyanobacterium, assembly GCA_049601735.1. Taxonomy (GTDB): domain Bacteria; phylum Cyanobacteriota; class Cyanobacteriia; order Cyanobacteriales; family Spirulinaceae; genus SIO3F2. The sequence continues at coordinate 10,807 of JBMYQW010000029.1, read as the reverse complement.
TGGCGTCTTGGACTATCTCTTGGTCAATGCCTTCCAAACCCCCGGTTTGGTGATGGCAACGATCGGCGTCAATCTGGTTTCTATGGCAATTTTTCTGGGCATTTTGCATCGGCGGCTCCAGGGTCTGCCCCTCTGGGAATGGGGCGGTCTGTTGCTCGGGCTCGTGCTCAGTAGTGGGGCGGCGGGCTTGGCCAGTTGGGGCGTGAGTTGGGCCTGGGAGCGATATCTCGGTAGTGAGCATCTTCTCTTGTTACTGGGGGAGATTTTGACGGGTAGTGCGATCGCCCTCCTTATCTTTATTGGCTTGGCAATGCAGTTGCGGCTGCCGGAGCTGGAGATTTTACAGCGGCGGCTGCTCCAGAAGCTGGGTCGTAGGGCTTAAGCAGCAATGATTCGTTCGTTTAAACAAAAGGCACTGGCACAGCTCTTAAATCGAGGAACAGCGAAGGGAATTCCACCTGAACTTAGGCGATTTCTCGAAAAGGTTATACCGCGTAGGGTGCTGTTAGCGACAGCGTAACGCACCGTTTCCGACCTCTTGTTGGTATATTCATTGCCAGAAACCGCCTTAAGAAAAGAGTTAGAGTTCGTTTAGAAGCAATCGATGCAGCTATAAGTATCACTGACTTAAACATTCCGGG
>JBMYQW010000029.1:0-10156 GCA_049601735.1 Spirulinaceae cyanobacterium | reverse complement strand
ATCATCCTTGAAGGTCAGCATGACTGGCTCAGCATGAGCCTGTTGAGTCAGGATATGCCGTGTCCGATCATCTTCCTTGACTGGCCTGGTCAATTCGTGTTTCAGGAAATTGGCGATTGACGTTCAAGTTCGAGGCTCAGGATGCTATTGACAACCGGACTAAATCTGTCCTTGCACAACCTGATTAAACGTCATCAGGCTCTCTACGCCGATCGCGCCGCGTCGCTGGCCCTTCTGGTTCGACATTCCCAAGAAGACGGCATTACTGCGCTTGGGATTGCGGAAGAATCGGGGTGAGGCGTTGATATAGATTTGGGCACTGTTGACGCCTTGGGAAAACTGTTGACTTTCTCGGTAGGACTGGGTCACGATGCAGTCCGCGTGACTATGGCTATATTGATTAATCCAGACGATCGCCGCTTCCAGATCTGCCACACTGCGAAAGGCAACGGTCTTTTTGAGATAGGCTCGCTGCCATTCTTGTTCGCTGGCCAGGGGGTCGAGAAAATCCGGAAACTGCTGCACCAGATCGGCTGCACCGCGCAGCTCAAACCCCGCTTCCTGGAGCCCCGCAAAAAGCCGCGTTAGGGTCACTGCACTCAGGGAGTTATGCAACAACACCTTTTCGATCGCGTTGACCGGGTCAGGAACCCCCACATGGCTGTCGATTATGATCTGACGCACCAAGTCCACCTGACCATTGGGCGCATGGTAGAGGTAGCAGTTGCCGATCGCGGTCGGCAGCACTGGCCCCGTGGTCCATTGCACCACCTGCTGCACAAAACTCGCCCGACCGTAGGGAATCACGAGATTGAGGTGATCGTCTTGGGCTACTAAATCTTGAATTGAGATGCCCTGCTCCGCAGAAATAGATAGCAGACTCTCCGGCGGGAGCTGACTCTCGGCGATCGCATCCTGGAGGGTTTGGGCGATCGTAGCAGTGGTATGACTCGCATCAGCAGAGCCCCGCAAAATCAGAGCATTCCCCGTCTGGAGACAGAGCCCAGCTGCGATCGCGGCCAACTCCGGAAACACTTCATAAACCAGAGCCACCACACCAAGCGGCATGAGCTGACCGTAAGTCTGGGTGGCTTCCCGCGCATAGCCTACAGGCATCACCCGTAGAACGGGCTCATGGGCTTCTCCCATAATCGCCAAGAGTTGTGCTGCTCGCTGGAGCCGCTCCGGCGTCAACTTCAGCCAGTCTTGCAAGACCTCCGGCACCGCCATCTCCCGACTCATTTCCAGATCGAGCGTATTCGCTTCGAGAATCCGCGCTTGGGAGTCATCCAGAAACTGAGCCATGGTGCGCAGGCCCTGGCGACGCTCTGCGTCTGTTTTTTGCGCTAAAACAATAGCAGCCTGCTGGGCCGCTTGAAGCATCGCGGTGATCGCAGCAGCATCAGCAGACAAGGGAAAAGCCGTCATGACCCACTGTCAGCAGGCAACAGGGTCTGAGGAGCAAAAAAGAAGATCGAGCCATGCTGCACGTCGTTAAATGATCAGACATTTAGGATAGATTAAGTCATGGGCGATCGCAACTGTATTCTGGGCAGCTTCAGGAGCTGCAAAGGTCGATCCATCAGGCTAGCTCCATAACTTACAGAACTGATGGATGAAACGATCTTCATTTTAGAAGCGGGTAACGCGATTCGAACGCGCGACATTCACCTTGGCAAGGTGACGCTCTACCACTGAGCTATACCCGCAATTCACTTTTACCAGTATGACAATCCTGGGTTTTGCTGTCAACTGGAAACCCCGGCTCATTAATGAGTCCCTAAGCGCGATCGCTGGCATTCACCGGCAAAATCGGCGCTTGGGGAGCCGGTGCGACCAAGTTTTGCTGCATCTGGCCCATGAGGCTAGCCATCTCTAGAGCGTTTAGCCCATAGCTCCAGCCCAGGTTGCTCTTGATGCCTGCTCGCTCCAGGGCCTGTTGCATAGTGTCGGTGGTGAGCACGCCAAAAATCACCGGAACTCCCGTTTGGAAGCTCACCGCAGCAATGCCCTTAGCCGCCTCGGCCGCCACATAGTCAAAGTGGGGCGTTGACCCCCGAATGACCGCACCCAAACAGACAATGGCATTGTAGCGCCCCGAGAGCGCCGCCTGACGCGCCACCATCGGCAGTTCCATCGACCCCGGAACCCAAAAGTAGTCCACTTGGGAACCGTGGGGATCAATATTGATGCCATGGCGCTGGAGACAGTCTTGACAACCCGCGAGCAGCTTGCCCGTGACCAGGTCATTAAAGCGACCAATCACGATCGCCATGCACAGTTGGCTCACATCTCCATGAAAATTGCCTTCAAAAACGGTCATTACGCCTTAACTCAATCACTAAAAATACTCTACGGCGGCGATCGCTGAGAACAAAACAGGGTTGGGACGTTACTCCCACCCTGCGGTTTGGCGATTCAACTTTAAGATGTCGGGTTAAACCACAAAAAAGTTCAGCACCCCGACCACAATCACGAGTACCGCCCAGACACCCGAGCCCAGAAAAATCAAGGGTTTAGATTGATCCCAGTTTTGGGGAGAGGCATAGGCGACGGGAACGCCGACAACCATCAGGAAGGACATGGCCACCAGGCCAAGCAAAGCAAGTTGAAACAGGAAAGTCATAGTTTGGGTTTCTCCTAAATACACCGTTTGATCGATCGCACTCAGCCGACCTGTCCTCAGCCAAAAGGCCTGCCCAGACGAATAATCAAACGCGAGGTTAATCAAAGCGAAATTAATAGATATTAGTACGCTATCAAAGACTGCCCCTTCTGGGAAGACTTGGCGCTGGGGATGATCGGTTGCGACGCGATGCTGAGGGGGGGCTAGGCTTGACGCTGCTGCAAGATGAAAGTAGCGATCGCCAGATCCACGGGCGTAGTGATCTTGAGGTTCGTCTCTTCACCGGGCACAATCTGCACGGGCAAGCCGCATTGCTCAAACAGCGCCGCGTCATCCGTGACCGCCCAGCCCGCCGCTCGCCCTTGCTCATGACAAGCCTTGAGTTGGACAACATCAAAGCCTTGGGGCGTTTGGGCGGCCCAGAGTTGACTGCGATCGGGCGTTGCGGTGATGCGCTTCTGGTCATCAACTATCTTGATCGTGTCTTTAACCGGGACAGCGGCGATTAGACCCGGACAAGTCTGGAGGGCGCTAGCACACCGTTCAAACAACTCCGGCGTCGCCAGACAGCGCGCGCCATCATGAATCAGCACCTGCTGGGCCTGCGGCGGCAGGGCTTGCAAGCCGTTATAAACCGAGGCTTGGCGGGTCTGGCCGCCCACAATGAGCTGTACGGGTTGAGCGGGCTTAACCTGGACGAGAATGGCTTCAAACGCCTCAAAGTCGTAGGGTTGACCCATAATGCCAATCCATTCGATCGCGGGCGATTGGGCCGCTGCGGCCAGCGTCCAAGCCAGAAGCGGTCGCTCTAGCAGCGTCAGCAAGAGTTTGTTGCTATCGCCGCCCATGCGTTTGCCCAGACCTGCTGCCGGAATTAAGAGATGCATGGTGCTGTTTCCGTTAATGCGTGCTAGGGGCTGCCATCATTTTGAATTTTAAGCCGTTAGTTTTTAAACCATTGCTCTGTGTAGCTTACAGCCCCTCTTTACTGTTTCTAGAGTCGGGCGCGCGATCACTGGCTCCATGAGGCTGCTGAGATGAATTGATGGCGCATCCTAGCATTAAACATGATGTTTGCTCGACTTGCTTCAACATTGCTGAAGGACGCTGCTACAATGTCTAGACATTAGATGTTAATTGATGATCTCTGAAACTGTGTGGGGTTAAGGCAATGAAGAATTTTTGGTTAATGACTCATTCGGCAACGGCGGCCTTGGGTTGGGTCGCGATCGCCCAAGCCTCTGGCCAAGCCATGGATGAAGCTCCCACCGAGCCCAGCTCAGACCTCTATGCCGACGCCTCGGTTGTGGCTGTCGAGCCCGTTGAGCCCGCTCAGTTTAATGCGACGCCACCCGCGCCTGCCCCTGCTCCTCAGCCCGCATGGACAGCCCCTGCGCCCCAGCCCCAAACCTCCTACGTAGACCCCAGTCCCGTCTACACCCCCGAGCCCGCTGCCCTACCTGCGCCTGAACCCGCATGGACAGCCCCCTCGCCGAGCCCAGCGCCCCCCTCGCCCACCTACATCGAAGATGATCCGGTGCTGCAAGCGGTGATCAATCCGGAAACACCTGCCGAGGCCGCTGCGGTCGAGCAATTGCGCCCGGAAGAGATCATCCGGGATAATCGCAGTTTTTCGGAGCTGATTGCCCCCCCTGCCCAGACCCAAACTTCACCCCCGCCTCAGGTGATTCCGCCGTCGCGTCCGGCTGCTCCGCCAGTGGCCACGGTCACTCCAGCGCGGACGGTCGACAGCAGTGCATTGCTTGAGCAATTAGAACTCGATCTGGCACAGATTCGCCGGGAAATCCGGAGTGGTTTTTCGGCCACTTCCTTCTCCAGTTCCCTGCCTGACTTGCAGCTCGAAGGTTTTGAGACGCAACTCACGTTGCCGACCCCTGGCGCAACAGCGGAGATTGAGCCCCTAGACTTGGGCGTATGGGATGTTGCGGGTCTTGGAGCGACCTTCACCCGCAACGATTTCAACGTCTATACCTTCTCGGCAACCTTTTTCGGCGAAGACCTGTTCGCCGCCGATTGGGAAAGTCTCGGGCTCGACGCTTTCGATAGCGAACTCTTGGCGCAACTCGATGTCTCGGAATGGGCGATCGATTTTGAGGATTTGCGCACCAATACAGAAGGACTTCTCGCGGATTTGGATTTACCTTTAGACAGTGAAGCCCTGCCGATGACTAGCTTTGATGCGTCTGGAAATCTGGCGCTAGACTTCTCTGCCTTGGATGCCGTTGCCGAGCAATCACCTTTGGGAGTTAACCCGCTCACGTTTGGCTACCAGGCGGATGAATTAACCGAGTCTGTGGTGTCCGTGGTTCAGTAACTCCTCAATTTAGAGTTGACGCTGCACTAGAAAGGAACGAGAAGTGTGAGTAACGGGTACGTTTAGCCAAGCCCATGTCAAGGTGCAATAGCTAGGGGACTTGCGGAGTAATAAAATACCTTGGATCGCGTTATCCCTACCGAGAGGCTACGCCAACGACTCGGCTCAACGCTCGGGGTCAGTAGTGCAGCGTCAACGCAAAGAATCAGGATATTCGTAGGGGGCCGTATAGCCTTTCAGGCATGGCTTCGCTAGAGCGGAGCGTAACGCACCGTCACGTTGGCTTTTGGACATTCAAGCCGATCCGAAATTTTAGTCTTGACAGAGCACTACGTCTTTACAGCGATCTTTAACAGTGAGATCTCTAAACCATGTCATACAGCGACTTCACCCTCATTGCACTGAAAGAGAAATTTCAGATCGTGATCGAGGAAAAAATAGATGTTTTCCCCGATATTCACGCCGAAAAAATAAGCAACTATCTGAGTGAAACCCTCGCTGAAAACATTCCCCTGGCGTTGGCGATCCATACGGAAAAAGCCCGCTCTGAAATGATTGTCACCCCAATTCTGATCGAACTTAGAAAGACATTGAATCGACGGATTAGTCTGTTCTCAGGCGTGGAGTTCAATGTTGACAAAGGAAAGGGACTCAACGGCGTCTGTGACTATATTATTTCCCTCTCGGAAGAACAGCTTTACGTCAGTTCTCCAGTGATTTCGGTCGTCGAAGCCAAGAATGACAACATCAAGTCCGGGCTAGCGCAATGTGCAGCCGAAATGATCGCAGCCGAGCTATTTAACCAGCAAAGCGGCGGTCAAGTCAGAACCGTATACGGGATTGTTACCACAGGGAGTATCTGGAAATTCCTGAAGCTGGACGGCACAACTTTGTACATCGACATCAAGGAATATTACATCGAGCAACTGGGCAAGATCATGGGGATTCTGCGACATATTATCCGCTTGGAGCTGGGCGAATCGAGCTGATACTTAGACCGCCTGGAGCTGTGGCGAAAGACGTAGAATTGGGTTCACCGCTGACCAAGACTCATCATCCACCCGATATTGAAATACAAACAAGCTGCGTACCAAGACCTGATAAGCCTCGCCGCCGCTGACCCGTTGGGTTTGCTCCACTTGGCGCAGCAGCACCCATTCGTCATCATCGATCGCATTCACCATCTGGTTACAGCGCAGTTTCACCACCTTATCCAGCACCTCGCGGGTCAGGGGAAACTGTCGCTGTTTCTTGATGCAGTCGTTAAGGAGGCGCAGGAGTTCCCGGACATGGCCGCCGCTGATTTGGCAGAGATAATCCAGGGTTTCGGGGTTCTCAAAGACCTCACCCAACTGGGCGATGCGGTCTTCAGGGCTGAGGTTGGGGAAGGCACGGGCCAAGACCATCTGACGCAGGAGCGCCAACCCCTCCTCAAAGGGGCGGCCATCTCGATGTTGCACGGGAACCATTGGCAGCACGGTGGGATCGGTGCCAAAGCGGTTGGTCAAGCGATTCAAGTCGTTGGAGAAGAGCAACGAGAGGGGAATCGTGTAGATCATGTGGCAGTTGAGCTGACTGAGCTGCTCACCGCGATCGACAAATAAATATTCCGGTTGCGGCCGCCCCCAGGGTTTGGGGATCGTCTCGACGCGATCGAGGTTATCGACAATCACCGCTAGCCCTGCTTTGCCATGGGACTTGAGTTGGGCTTTGGCCGGCTCCAATAGTTCCTTGTTAATCACCTCTAGGAGTGAGGCGGTGCGGGGCCCGAGGTATTCCCGGAGCTTGCTGCGCAGCTCTGGGCTTTCTTTGACCTTGGCCGAAATTTTGCCAATGCCCAGCGCCATAAACGACAAGCCCTCATTGCTGGCACTGACGGTGCCGACGCCAGCGACGCCCACCTCGGCCGAGAAGTCCCCTTCACTACTCCCCTTGAATGTGCCAATGCCAGGAATACTGGCTTCACCGCTCAGTTCAATTTCCGTTTGCAACAGTTGCGCTGCGCCTTGGAGCAAGTTACGGAAGCCTTTGGCTTCTTCGAGTTTAGGCGGCTGTCCCAATGCATCCAGGCTCTCGCTGACCCGGCGGGCGATCGCCAGCAAGATATCGCCAATATCCACATCGCCCATTTCCAAGTCATCGGAGGACTCAAAATAGACCACATGGAAGCCCTCTTTTTCTAGCTCAACCCGCATCCGGCTCAGTTCGGTGGACTTGCCACAGCCAATATGACCGCTGAAGAGTTGGCAAGTGCGCTCATCCGGCGAGAAGAATGTGATATTGCTGCACATTTCCTCAATGATTTGCCCGCCGCGCACAGAGGAGAAGTCGATGTAATATTTGCGATGCTCTTCGTTATCGATCGAGAGGGTTTGGCCGGGGTTGGTGGCTCGGAAATATTGACGAACATCCAGCATGGCGTTGGGGAAGGGCGAAGGGTAGCGGCACAAATCAGAGCAATAGATTCTCTCTAGCCTAGCCGCCTGCCGGAAGCAGAGCAACTGTTAAACCCCATCCAAGTTGAGATCGGTCGTTTTCAGGATATCGTAGGGGCAATCCCCCCGTGGTTGCCCCAAACCCCGCCGGGGTAGAAGGGCAATCCCCCTACAGCAATAATCCAGGTTTGAAAATAGATGGGGTTTAGAATCGAGATAACGATTTTTTCCTCTTCGTCGCTCTGTCTTATGGTTGCTCTGATCGCCAAACTCTCCTTCGCAGACTTTTTAGACTGCTGCCCAGAAGATGGCCACTACGAACTGGTGAATGGAGAAATGGTCAAAGTGGAACCGATTCGCGCTCACAAAAATGTGTCTCGCTTTTTGGTCAAGCAGTTTGACCAACAGAGCGATCGCCTGCACCGCTGCTAATTTTTAGCATTCTGCCTTTTTGACTCCCCTTCACAAGATTTTCACAACTTTCGGCTTAGATGAATAGCAAGCTGACTTTCACATTTTGCTGACTGTTACCCGACCGACACATCGCAGAACCCAGAGTTTTTGTCTACTCTTGGTGCTTCTGCATGGCTTTAGAGAGCGCCATTTCCTCCCATCTTGCCTGGTCTTAAGATAGGGCTGCGCGCCGAATCGCCCCCCTTTACGTCACAGCCCCCCATCGTCATACACTATCGCTGTATGCGCCTGCTCCTCGTTGAAGATGATGAAGTTCTCGCCCAAGCCCTGCAAGCGGCCCTGGGCAAAAATCAATATGTGGTTGATGTGGCAACCGATGGCGAAGCGGGTTGGGACTATGCCCAGACCTTCAGCTACGACCTGATGCTCCTAGATGTGAGTCTGCCCATTTTGGATGGCATTAGTCTGTGCCAGCGTCTGCGCGATCATCACTGTCAGAACCCCATTTTGCTCCTGACCGCCCGCGATACCAGTGCCGACAAGGTGGCGGGCTTGGATGCGGGAGCCGATGACTACGTGGTCAAGCCCTGTACGATTCCGGAACTCTTGGCCCGGATTCGCGCCCTGCTGCGCCGTCGCTCTGCGCCCGGCAGTCCAATTCTCTATTGGGGCGATCTCAGCTTTGACCCCAGTGCTTGTCGGGTGCAATGGCAAGACCAGGTCTTGACCCTCTCGCCGAAGGAGTTGAGCCTGCTCGAACTCTTGCTACGCAACCCCACGCAGGTCTTTACGAAAGGGGCGATCTTAGAACATCTCTGGTCATTTGATGACCCACCGGGTGAAGAAACGGTGCGAGCGCATATTAAAGGGCTGCGGCGGAAGTTGAAGCAGGCCGGTGCGGCCGATGTGGTGGAAACCGTTTACGGGGTGGGCTATCGGCTGCGGGCGCTGCCGGAAGCGCCCGAGCCCGCAGCCAAACCGACTCCCGTTAATCCACCCGATAATCTAGCCAGCAATCCACCCGCTCTCCTGCCAACGGCCGAACAGAAGGCCAATGAAACCCAAGCGGCGGTCGCTCAAATGTGGCAGCAGTTCCGCGAACCCATCTTGGCGCGTCTGGCCACGCTGGAGGCGGCGATCGCCGCCCTGGCCCGCAACCAGCTCACTGAAGAACTCCAGCGGGATGCCGAGGCTCAAGCCCACAAGCTCGTTGGCTCCTTAGGGATGTACGGTCTCACGGCGGGCTCGGATGCAGCACGTCAACTGGAGCAACGGTTTGCTGGAGCGGTCAAGCCCAGCGAACAGGAGACGCTCGCCGAGTTGTTCCAGCAGTTGCGGGCCACGTTACCCCCCGAGGAAGACCCCCATCATCTGCCCCAGCGGGATCCCTCACGCAATGCCTCAGCCCCAGCCATCACCACCACGTCTGGCGGCCATCTTCCCATCACAGCGAGCACCCCCACCGTGTTGGTGGTGGATCCGGATACAGACTTAACTGCGACCCTCGCCCATGACGCTCGCCAGTGGAATTTGGCGGTGCAGGGCGCCCCGTCGATCGCCGCCGCCCAAGCGGCTCTAGCACACCAGCCTCCCCAAGCGATCGTGCTGGAACTCGCCTTTCCCGATGCGCCCCAAAGTGGCTGGGACTTTTTACAAACCCTGAGCCAAGACGCGGCGCAAATTCCGGTGTTGGTGCTGACCCACCAAGATCAGTTTCACGATCGCGTGGCGGCGGCCCGTTTGGGCGTACGGGGCTTTCTCGCCAAACCCTTAGCCCCGACGCAGATTTTGCAGGCGGTGGCCCAGAATCTTCAGCAGGTTAAGACGCCCGAAGCGACGATTTTGGCGGTTGACGATGATCCCCTTCTGCTGCAACGGCTCCATGATTTTCTCACCCCCTGGGGGTTCTTGCTGCATACTGTCAACGACCCGCGGCAGTTTTGGCAGGCGTTGCAGACCCATCGTCCGGATCTGTTGATCTTGGACGTGGAGATGCCCAACATCACGGGGATTGAGATTTGTCAGGTGGTGCGCAATGAGCCCCTCTGGTCAGGATTGCCGATTATTTTTCTCTCGGCAAACCGCGATCGCGCCACCTTGCAGCGCATCTATGAAGTGGGGGCGGATGACTTTATCAATAAGCCCGTTTCTGAGCCCGAGCTGATCACACGGGTTGTGAATCGCCTGGAGCGCAGCCAACTCATCCAGGCGCTGACCGAGCAAGACCCCCTGACCGGGGTAGCCAACCGCTTTGCCTCCGAGCGAGCCTTTGGCCGCTTTCTCGAAGCCGCCCGCCAGGAGCAGCAGCCGTTTACGCTGGCGATCGTCGAGATTAATCACCTCAAG
>JBMYQW010000028.1:0-21343 GCA_049601735.1 Spirulinaceae cyanobacterium | reverse complement strand
GCTGTATAGCCTTTCAGGCATGGCTTCGCTAAAGCGACAGCGTAACGCACCATTGCCGATCGCTTGTTGGGATATTCATTATGAGAAATCGCCTAAACCGTTGCCATCACTAGCTTACAGCCCCGACTCATGTTGTTGGGTCAGGCGTGTTATCGCTTGGCCCGTAAGGTTTCTGCGATTAATTGATGACACGCCCTAGCCTTGTCGAACTTGCACAATTGTGAATCAGAACCGAATCCCCTTTGCGCCATAATGGTCAGCAAATTTGCAGGTTTAGTGCGCAGGTTTAGTGCGCAGATTCAGTACAGATAATAGGGGCGAAAGCAACATGGTGTATTCAGCAAAGTCAGCAGGTTGTTCACGATGGGTATGGGGGGTGGCGATCGCCACCCTGGTCGTTTCTGGTTGTTCCCGTCCCGATTTTGGCGAGACCAATACCGAGCGAGACGCTCGGGAAGGCGTAGCACCTGAAATGGCAGATCTAGAGAGCGAAGCGCCTCTAGACCCTGCTGTTTCCCAACCCACAGATGCGACAGATGCGATCGCGCACAACGTTTTCCGCACCGTCCTTGACCAGCCTCTCTCCACCTTCTCGATTGATGTGGATACCGCTGCTTACACCCATACCCGCCGCTATCTCAATACCAATCAACTGCCGCCACAAGACGCCGTCCGCCTTGAGGAATTCATTAACTACTTCACCTACGACTATCCCCAACCCGAGGGCGATGCCCCCTTCTCGATCACCACTGAACTGACGACCGCACCGTGGAACCCGGAGCATGAACTGCTCTTGGTGGGTTTGCAAGGTCAGCAACTCGCTACCGAAGAGCTGCCCCCAAATAACTTGGTCTTTTTGCTGGATGTGTCCGGGTCAATGAGTAACCCTGATAAGCTGCCCTTGCTCAAGGGGGCGATGAAGCTCTTGGTAGAGCAAATGACCGAGCGCGATCGCATCTCGATCGTGGTCTATGCCGGAGCGGCAGGACTGGTGCTTGAACCCACACCAGGAAGCGAAACCGAGCAGATTTTGGCGGCGATCGACGCCTTAGAAGCAGGGGGCTCAACCGCAGGCGGAGCAGGGATTGAGCTGGCTTATCGTGTAGCGCAGGAGAGTTTTCTCGCGGGGGGCAATAATCGGGTGATCCTGGCGACCGATGGTGATTTTAATGTGGGGCCAAGCAGTGATGAGGAACTGGTGAGCCTGATCGAGCAAAAACGAGAGGCTGGGGTTTTTTTGACGGTGCTCGGGTTCGGTACGGGCAATTATCAAGACACCAAAATGGAAAAACTCGCCAACAAGGGCAATGGTAACTATGCCTATCTGGATAGTCTCCAAGAGGCCAAGAAGGCGTTAGTGACAGAGATGGGCGGGACGTTGGTGGCGATCGCCAAGGATGTGAAATTTCAGCTTGAGTTTAACCCGGCGTTGGTGAAGGAATATCGGCTCTTGGGCTACGAGAATCGCGTTTTACAGGATGAAGATTTCAATGACGATCGCAAGGATGCCGGCGAACTCGGCGCAGGGCATTCGGTTACGGCGCTGTATGAATTAATTCCTGCGAACTTAGCTTCGAGTCGTGCGACGGTTGATCCCCTCATTTATCAGCCGACCCAAGCCCAGCCCCCGGTTACGAATAGCACAGATTTGCTTACGCTCAAGCTCCGCTATAAACAGCCCAATGGCAATAACAGTCAACTGATTCAGCAAGCGGTATCGCGAGAGGCAATTTGGCAGGATGAACCCTCAATGAACCTCCAGTTTGCCAGTGCAGTGGCGGAATTTGGCCTGTTGCTGCGGGATTCGCCCTACAAAGCGAATGCAAATTATCATGCTGTGCTTACCCGTGCGACTAATGCCCAAGGGGCTGATCTCAATGGCTATCGAGCGGAGTTTGTAAATTTAGTTGAGCAGGCAGAACGCCTGAGCCAAGAGTGGTAGATTGAGTTTGAGTGAAATCCAATGGTCAGACGCTTCTTCTGGAGTCGCGATCGTGTTTTATCTGGATAAAGTGTTAGATATTTCACTGTAAATGTTTGACAAACACAACTCGATCTTCACCGACACCATCGTAGTCACAATAATAAGGAACAGAGTCAATCTCATCATCACCTCCTTCAGGCTGAAAACCCATATGCAAGTGATAGGCAATGGATTGTTGATTGATTGGAGCAGTAACACAACGAACTTGGGTACACCCCAATGATTGGACTGTATGGAAAAACAATTCATAAAGTGCTCGTCCGATCCCTTTATTGCGAGAATGGGGATGGATGCCAACAAAATGGATATAGGCTTGTTTAGGATGTGTTTGTGAGATGAATCCGATTAAAAAGCCAATAATCCCTGCTTCGTTTTCGGCGATAAAACTTGTAGAGCGAAAATGGACAAAGAAAAGTTTGGGCAGCATATTGCTCATATTACGACCACCCCACCAGTCATTAACTTGACGAATTACTTTGGGGTAATCTACCGGACTCGCCTGTCGGATTTTTATTACTGTGTTTGAATTTGTCAACATCTTCTCTTCTGTGAGGATTGAAAACCATGGATATTGCATAGGGTAGGCATTGCCCACTCGGAAGGATTTTTAGCTGTCTTGAAAAATCCTAACCACTGACATGGCTGCTATATTACAGAGGAGGAACTGAGCATTGCTGTAGAACTCTAGTGTAGCGCGTGCCGCTTAAGCCACGAACCTTATAGCTTGTCATGGTTCGCTCAAGCCATCTTCAGCAAAACCGCCTCGATGGTTTGGATCAGCACCTCACACTTCTGAATATCGAGGGCATCGGGGTGGGGTGGCGCAAATCGACCCGAATCATTGTCAAAATATTTGCCTGAAGCTGAGGCAAACTCATCAGATACGGCCGCACGGGTGAGGATATCTGCACCGATTTGGAGATCCTTCCCTGCCGTACCAAATGCCTGCTTGACCATCTTGCTGCCGAGCATTGAGCCAGGATTAACCGCAACAATCATGGGGCTGCCTTCCCGTAGAGCCAGGGCCCGCGACCACATCGTAATCGCCAGCTTGCTTTGGGCATAGGCCGTGAAGTCTTGCGGGATTTTAACTTGTCCAACTAATGCCTCTAGGTCAACTGGGGACTGGGCTGCGGAGGAGACATTCACCACTCGTCCAGAACGGCCCAGCAAGGGCATCAGTTGTTGCATGAGGAGATAGGGCGCGATCGCATTCACCACAAACCGCACATCTAGCCCGTCGGCTGTGATGGGCTTTGCGACCTTGAAGACCCCCGCATTGTTAATCAGTACATCCAGTTTATTGTGCTGGTTCGTGACGGCCGCTGCCAAGGCGGCCACATCCGTGATGCGAGAAAGATCAGCAACATAGCTTTCCACTTGTCCACCCCCTGTCGAGAGGGCGTTCTCAACTGCTGCGAGCTTGGCGGCATTGCGACCGTGCAACAGAACCGTGTGTCCCAGCGAGACTAGGCTTTTGGCGGTTTCTAGCCCAATACCATCCGTCGCACCTGTGAGTAGAATCGTTTTAGTCATGGTTTTGCCCCTCTTTTAATGGGTGAAGTTTGGCAGAATTTCATCAGCCAGTCGTTTTAAGGTGTCCTCAATATTGGCTTGATTAAAACGCAGGTTTAGCCCGACATGGTTAACACCGATCGCTTCAAGGGATTGCAAGTATGTGTGCAGGGCGTTGATACCTAACCGAAAACCAAGATGAATCGGCTGGGGTGGGGTATCGGGATCAGCGGTCAAATCGATATAGAGGGGCTGCATCACTGGCTTGGCAGGCTGTCCTGTGGCTTCGACACGCGATCGCCAATCTTGAATCACCTGCGCCTGCAAAACCGGGTTACGCGGATAGGTCATCCAGCCATCACTATTTTGCGCAATCCATTCCGGGTCTTGCTGGCTTCCCCCCGTGATGAGCAGCGGCAATTTGCCAGCCGTGGGTTTGGGTAGCATATCCATGCCACCATTGGGGCTACCATAGCTGTTCTCGAATGCTGGATAGTCGTGACTCATGGCTCTGATATAGTCAAAGCTCTCCCGAAAGCGTGCGCCGCGATCGCCGTAGGAGAGATTCAGCGCAGGATATTCCTCGGGGCGATCGCCCGATGCCACGCCTAAAATCAACCGTCCCCCAGAAAGTGCGTCAACGCTGGCAGCGGCTTTGGCTACATGGGCGGGATGGCGCAGGGGGAGAATAATGCTGGCAACACCGAGAGCAATGTTTTGGGTCTGACCAGCCAACAAACCAAGATAAACAAAGGGGTCATACGTCTGACCCGCATCACCGAAAGAGGGCACATTGAAGGGCACATCCCGCAGCCAGACCGCCGCAAAGCCAAGCTTTTCTGCCAGTTGAACCCGTTCGAGATGGTGAGCTAATGTCGGCACGGGACTCCGAGCATAGGTCTCAATCGGTACGACTAGACCGACAGTCAAGCGATTGGGTCGAAAGACGGTGTTGTAGCCCCGGTTGATGGGTTGAAAGCCGATATCTGCAATGGAGTTGAGCATTGTTGAATGAGGTTGACGGTGAGGAGTGGAGCGGGTTAGATGGCTGCGCTACGGACATTTAGCCTGAATTATTCATCAGACTTTGCAAATCAATAATTGGACTAACGCTGCGTATCTTATGGGCGCAAGCATTCATCCGTGTGAACTTAAGGCTGTATTCAATCCCTGGTGGGAGTTCGAGTGGGTTGACCCACCTCCCCCTGCGGGTACTCCTCCCAAGAGGAGATTTTAAAATCCCCTCTCGGGAGGGGCGGTCTCGCGTAGCGATGACCGGGGTGGGTCGGGTCTTGGCCGCCACGGATGCTTTGTGAATCAAGGGTTTCATGCTTAAGTTCATGCTGATGGCAAGCATTGCGCCCCTACAGTTTTCTACCTTATCCCTGAGCTGTAGGGGCGGATCGCATCCACCCAAACCTACTCGTGAATAATGCAGGTTAGAAGGAAACGATGCTGAATTAAGTGATCTCTTGAACCCCAACCACCAAGTCATGCCAGGCGCGTTGGTTCTCCATGTCGAATTGTGCCTCATTGTCATCGGCCCATTGGAACCGCTTCAAGGCCGGCGTTTGGCTGGTAGCCTGGTAGAGCCAATAGGCTTCTTCTTTTAATGCCTCATCGATGGGCTTATCGATCGAGGCATAGACCGCCTGTTTGCAAGCATTGATTGATTCAGCGGGCCAGAGGGCAATTCGCCGGGCTAAGGCTTCCACATAGGGGCCGATCGCGTCAGGATCGAGGGTTTTGTTGACTGTGCCGTAGGCTTCAGCTTGGTCAGCATCAAAGTCTTGAGCACCAAGGATGATTTCTAGCGCACGCCCCAGACCTGTTTGGCGGGCCATGCGGGAGGCTCCACCACCACAGGGCAGAATGCCCATGCCCACTTCCATCTGCATAAATTTAGCCTTGCCTCGCGCCGCAAAGCGCATATCACAAGCGAGGGCAAACTCATGACCGCCACCCCGAGCAAAACCCTCAATTTTGGCGATGGTGGCCTGGGGTAACTTACTAATCCGCTCCAAGACCACTTGCAAATCCAGCAGCTTCACTTCCTCACGGGAGACTGCTTTGGCCGACATCTCCTTGAGGAAATCCGTGTCGGCATGGGCGACAAAGATCTCAGGATGGGCGGATTGGAAAACCACGACCTTGATATCCGGATTGGTTTCGAGCCGTTGCGCCAAGGTATTCAAGTCAGCGAGCATCGGCAGACCTTGGATATTGACGGGCGGATAGTCAAACGTGACCCAAGCGATCGCGTCTTCGATCGTGACCTTAAACGTGGTGAAATTGTCTTTCATGACTTATCTCCCCAAGGCTATGGGGTTGGCTGTTGTTGTAAAGCGTGATGATCACCCAGTCAGAACGTTGCGATCGCTTGTTGGTGGTCTGTTCACTTAAGACCTAGCCTAGTCTCCTTGCAAAACTATTGACAAGTACCCACATTTTTGTAAGTAATAGAGATGTTTAAACGAATTAGGAGCCAGCAATGGCGCGGAAGTACAACTGGAAAACGGGCTGTGATGTGGAAGCGACCCTCAGCGTCATCGGTGGTCGCTGGAAACCGATCTTGGTCTGCCATTTGCTCAATGGGCGCAAGCGGTTTGGCGAGTTGCGACGACTCACCCCCAACGCGACAGAGCGGATGATTACGCTCCAACTGCGCGAGTTAGAGGCAGACGGTGTGATCTCACGCCACGTTTATGCGGAAGTGCCGCCGCGTGTTGAATACGAGTTAACCGAGTTTGGACGTTCTCTGGAGCCGATTTTACTCCTGATGCAGGAATGGGGGCGCACCTTCAAAGCCCGACGGCTGGCGGAGGAAGTTGGTGTTGAGTAATCTGCCTGATTGGCTTAATGTTTGCTATTTACTGTTGCGCTTCCCTTAGTTTTCTCCAAATGGTGTAAACCCCAGACCTGAAGGGCATAGATGACTGGGCTCAGAGTCTTGCCGTACTCGGTGATGGCATATTCAACTTTCGGAGGAACGCCTGGATAGACTGTCCGGCTAATTAAATCCTGTGCTTCGAGTTCACGAAGCTGCTTGGTGAGCATTCTGTGCGTCACTTCTGGGATCAAACGACGAATTTCATTAAAGCGTAGGGTTTCGGACAGGAGGTGATAGAGAATGATGCCTTTCCACTTACCACCCATCACTTCTAATGCCGCTTCAATGGGGCAGCCCAAGTTGCAATCATATCGACTGTGTGCCATCAACAACTCCGCTCGGTATCCAAAAAGGAACTATCTATCAAGAATGTACGTACTGGTATGGATGGCGTATATCGTTTATAGTCGCTACTGGTTAACAACAACAAACGGGGTTGCGATGAGCAATACGTTAACGATCGTAGCGAGAATTGAAGCGAATCCGGATCAAGTTGAAGGGGTCAAAACCGAGTTACTCAAGCTCATTCCCCCCACCTTAGAGGACGCAGGTTGCCTTCAATACGACTTACACCAAGACAATGATAATCCAGCGATATTCTTGTTCTATGAGAATTGGGAAAGTCGTGAGCTTTGGCAGCAACATATGAACAGCACCCACATCGCGGACTATCTGAAAGCAACCGAGGGCGCAGTGGCGTCGTTTACCTTGAACGAAATGACGCTGCTCTCTCCCGCTTGAGCCAAGGCAGCGTTTGGATAACGCCCTGGCCTCAAGGAACTGTAAGCCAACGTAATGCCTTAAATTCAGCACGCCCCTCTATCCCACTGAAATTCATGATGAAAGCTGTTGCCTACAAAACGCTGGGCCCCATCGATCGCCCGGATGCCCTGCAAGACATCACGCTGGAGACCCCCCAAGCCGAAGGTCGTGATTTGCTCGTCAAGATCAACGCCGTTTCGGTTAACCCCGTAGACACCAAAGTGCGCCAGAAGATGTCCCCTGAAGCGGGGGAATGGCGTGTTTTGGGTTTTGATGCCGCTGGCATCGTCGAAGCGGTGGGGCCGGAGGTACAGCAGTTCAAACCGGGCGATGCGGTTTTCTATGCGGGCTCCCTCGTTCGTCCCGGCACGAATAGTGAATATCACCGGGTTGATGAACGCATCGTCGGGCATAAACCCACGAGCCTCAGCGATGCGGCGGCGGCTGCCTTGCCTCTCACCGCAATCACGGCTTGGGAAATGCTCTTCGATCGCCTCGATGTAAAACGTCCAACAGCCCAGGGCGGCCAGACCATTCTGGTGGTGGGAGGTGCCGGGGGTGTGGGCTCGATCACCATCCAGTTGTTGCGGGCTTTAACCGATCTCACAATTATTGCCACCGCGTCCCGTCCAGAAACGCAAGATTGGGTGCGGGAATGCGGGGCGCATCATGTGCTCAACCATCGTCAGCCGATGGCGCCTCAAATTGAGTCCCTCGGTTTGGGGGCTCCTGGCTTTGTGTTCTCCACCACCCATACTGACCGCCATTTTGCCGATATTGTTGAGCTGATCGCACCGCAGGGCCGCTTTGGCCTGATCGATGACCCGGAACTGCTGGATGCGAAACCGCTCAAAACCAAAGCGATATCCTTGCATTGGGAGTTTATGTTTACGCGATCGCTCTTTACGACACCGGATATGGCAGAACAGGGCAAGCTCTTGAATGAAGTAGCGACCTTAGTTGATGCCGGACGGATTCGCTCCACGGCGACAGAAGTGGCTGGCAAGATTGATGCGGCCACAATCCGCAAAGTCCATGCCCAAATCGAGAGCGGTTCGGCACGGGGCAAAATTGTCTTGGCGGGGTTTTGATCTTAAATCCGTATTGCCAGACCTAAGACTCTGCCGATGCGTCGGCGAGAACTTGAGATAGTAACGCCGCGATGACAGACTTAACGCGCTCTGAACTCAAAATCTTGCCAAGCTGTTCTTTATAGTCCTCGACTGTATGGCACACATGGCCCTGACTCTCACCGGTTTGGTCTTGGAGGGTAACGGGATAGAGATGAATCGGGTAATCAATGGTCAGGACATTGAAACGATAGTCATTGAGCGCCGGAACTTTAATACTGAGCGCCGCAGAAAACGTCTGACTATTGTGGGTGCGTTGGCTCACTTCCCCGATCAGTGCGCCTCCCGTTGCCTCCGTTAAAATCTCAGCCTGCTCACGCAGAATGGTTTTGGGCAAGTCGGGTAAATCTTCAGGTGCGGGAATCTCACCCCACAAACTCTCTCTTGCAGACATCGAACCGTCACTCCCTCGCACATTTCTCCACTGAGTTTAACTTGGCCACTGGTTGAGGGTTTGGTGGTGAATGAAATGCGCTGCGGGGACAGGTGGCAAGCATTTGTATCGAAATTCCGATCGCCATTGTAACAGTGGGGTTGAGCAGGGCAGCAGGGCAGCGATCCCTGCTGCTGGGCCAGACGTGAGGGGAAAAATCGGTTTTAATGATCTCTAGCACTATTCCTCCTCTCGACTCGCCATGAAAACCCATCAATTTGCCAACGGTGACACGATGCCCATGCTCGGGCTCGGCACCTGGAAGTCTGCTCCCGGTGAAGTCTACGATGCTGTCAAAACGTCGCTGGATCTGGGCTACCGCCACATCGACTGTGCCTTTATCTATCGCAACGAAGCCGAGATTGGCCAGGCGCTGAGTGAATCTTTTGCCAAGGGCGTGGTGCAGCGGGAGGAACTCTGGATCACGTCCAAGCTCTGGAACGACTGCCATGCCGCAGGCGATGTAGCCTCGGGTTTGAAAGCTACCCTCAGCGATCTCCAGCTAGACTACTTGGATCTCTACCTGATCCATTGGCCCGTGGCGCTCAAGAAGGGCGTCTTTTTGCCCGAATCCCCCAGTGATCTGCTCTCTCTAGAGACGGTTCCCCTGGCTGAGACCTGGGGGGCGATGGAGGGCTTGGTCGAGCAGGGCCTCTGTCGGCATATTGGCGTCTCGAACTTCAGCACCCAGAAGCTCGCGGGCTTAATGGAATCGGCTCGGATCAAGCCAGAGATGAACCAGATTGAGCTGCACCCCTACTTGCAACAGACCGCGATGCTGGAGTTTTGCCAGACTCACGGCATTCCGCTCACGGCTTATGCACCATTGGGATCGCGCGATCGCCCCGCTGGCCTCAAGGCTGAAGATGAACCCGTATTGCTCGAAGACCCAACCATCTTGACGATCGCCGATCAGCATAAAATTTCCCCCGCCCAAGTGCTCATTAGCTGGGCGCTGCATCGTGATACCGCTGTGATTCCCAAGTCCGTGAACCCCGAGCGCATGGCCCAAAACCTCGCCGCCGCCGCCGTGGCCCTAACGCCGGTAGATATGGATGCGATCGCCAAGCTCGATCGCCATCGCCGCTACGTAGATGGCACGTTTTGGGCTCAAGAAGGCAGCACCTATACCTTGGCCAACCTCTGGGATGAAGCGTAAGCAAGCGCAACAAACGCATCCCCTAGGTACACTGAAGAGGCATGATTCCCCTTAACGCCCCATGCCTGAGGCCGAGACTGCCCTTGCATCCCAACTCGCGCAACTTCTGAAGACTTTGCAAACTGAGCCTGCAAAAAGCTTGGCGTGGCGCAAAGCGATGGATCGTCTGTTGCGGTTGCTGCCCCAGCTCCCTGGACTAGCCCGCTCCAATCATTCCCAATATCCAGAAATTTGGAATGATACGCTGCTGCGGATTAGCCAAGAGATTGGCCAGTTTGAGATTCCCTCCAAGGATGAAGATGTGGTAGCGGCGTTGGTGCATTGGATTAATCTCAAACTGCGCTTGAAATATGCAGTGAAAGATCTGCAACGGGGCGATCGCTCCCGGGCCACCCAACGCTCTCCCCAAGCAGAGTTCAAGCGCCAGGCCAAGCAGCCGCCCCTCTCCCTCGATCGCCCCCTGAGCCGTGATGCCGAAACGACCTTTGCTGACCAACTGAGCGCCCCGACCCTGGCAACCCTCGAAGATCAGATTGCCCGGCTGCAACTAGAAGCGCGCAACCAGAGCGTTGCCGAGCAGTTGCAAACCTATATTGAGAGCGATCCCCAAATGCAGCTCCAGAGCTGTCACCCCCGTGCCCATCCCCAGGCCCACGCTCAACTGCTGGCTCTGCGGCTGCTGCTCCAAGAGCCCCCCGACTCGTTGGCCCAAATCGCTCGCGAGTTGGCGATAAACTATCACACGCTCAACTGGCATTGGCAGCATAAAGCCCTGCCACTGCTGAGAGCGATCGCCCGAGACTGGGGGTATCAGCCCCCTGAAGAACCATGACCGCCCTGCTCAATTCTGGTTTAATGTTGCCGATTCCTGCGTCCGTGCAGCAGCAAGCCCAACAGTTTGCTGCTCGGCAGCCCACACCTCGCCAAGGGGTTCAGGTTTACCTGAATACCCTAGCGGTTTGGACGGTGCATCAATATTTGACCCTGATGCAGATTCCCACCGCATTGGCGCAAAGCGATAGCTGGCAGCCGGGAACGCAGAGCCTGTTACATAGTGCTGATCTGCTCATTCCGGCTTGGGGACGCCTTGAATGCCTGGCGTTTCGACCGGGCCAGGCGCAGGTGAGCATAGCGCCAGGGGCGATCGCCCACCGATGGGGATTGGTCGGGGTTGAAGTGAGCGATCGCCTCAACGCAGCAACCCTATTGGGCTTCCTTCCGGCTGCGCCCACTTTGCCCGCCACGGTACAACGCCAAAGTCTGCGATCGCTCGATGAATTGCTGGCCCGCCTGAGCACCCCACCGCTCACGCGCCTGAGAGCTTGGTTACAGCAAGAATTTGACCCCGCTTGGCAGACCCTACAGGATCTACTCGCGGTTCCTGAGGCGGGGCTGGCGCTGCGCACCTCAGCAACCTGTCAACGGGCCAAGCAACTGCCTTGGGCGATTCTGGCGGTGCAACTACAACGCCCTGAAACTGAAACCTATCAGCTCACGTTACAACTGCATCCCCTACCGCAGCAAACGAGCCTACCACCAGATTTGACGCTGAGGGTGTTGACCGCTGACGGCCAATTATTTCGAGAACTCACGACGCGATCGCAAGATGCCATCTTGCAATATACCCTGCAAGCCCAGTCGCAGGAGCAGTTTACGGTTCAGGTGGTGCTCGGAGCGGAGCAATACCGCGAGCAGTTTGAACTGTAATGTCGCAGCGATCGCGAACATTAAGGCGATTTCTGGAAATGAATATACCAACCCAAGCTGAGATGGTGCGTTACGGCTATCGCCTTTAGCGAAGCCATGCCGAAGGCTATACAGCACCCTACGAGGTACATTCTTTTTGGCAAATCTCCTAAGATAGCCGGGCTTGACATTTTTCAAGATAGTAGGCGGCGACCCGATCGCCCGCATGGGCATTTGAACAGTTGCGAAATTGGTCGGCTGCTTGGGCAAATTGGTCGTTTTTATAGAGAAAAACAGCCTCTTCGAAGGCACTTTTGGTGAGGATTTTGGCGGCTCTGAGATCGGGCGGATCAACGGAAAAGACTTCAAAGAGTGCGATCGCCTGAGTTTTACCCCTGGCTTTAAGCCGATCAATGAATCTCAGATCATAGTCCTGAAAGTTCGATAAATGCGCCATGGTGTTATGGGTGATCAACAGAGAAACGCCGTAGGTCTTGGTGAGTTCTTCCACTCGTGCGGAGAGATTCACGGAATTCCCAATCACCGTGCCATCCATGCGTTCGGCACTGCCCACCGTGCCGAGCATGAGTTTGCCCGTGTGGAGGCCAATGCCCAAACGCAATTCCCGGAGTCCCTGACGCTGACGCTCAATATTGTATTCTCCTAGAGCTTGGAGCATGGCGATCGCACTAGCAAGGGCATTGTCCGCAGAATCAGGAAATAATGCCATGATTGCATCACCAATGTATTTGTCAATAAACCCTTGGTAGCGTTTGATCTCCGGTTCCATATAGCGTAAATATTCATTAATGAATTGAAAATTCTCAGCTGGGCTCATCTCCTCGGAAATACTCGTGAAATCACGAATATCCGAGAACAAAACCGTCATTTCGCGCTCGGTTTGATCACCGAGTTGGACATCAATAATGCTCTCTTTATCCAGTAAGCTCAAAAATTGGGCGGGTACAAAATGCCCGTAAGCGGCATTGAGATCTTCAAGGGTTTGGGCATAATGGGTCAGCGTCTGATTGGCCTGGATTAAACGCCGCTGCTTATCGGCATTGCTCGACCCGATCACGCCCGCCACAAAGGCAATCCCCGGGGCGACAACCGGAATCACATAGCTCTGGGTAAACAGGAGATAGCTGCCAGCTGCCAACCCGCCTAAACTGAGTAAACTCAGCCCGAAAAGACGGCTCTGCCACCAGGCGGCGGGACGGGTCTTGGTCGCTGCCCAACTACCAAACGTGCCCCAAAGCGTCCAGAGACCAATCCACAGCCATTGCCCGGGCCACGTAAAGCCCCGCAGGGGCGGGCGGTTGTTGAGGGCACTCTGGAGCAGTTGACTGGCGACATTGGCATGAATAATCACACCGGGCATCGCAGCGGTATGGGTGGGGTTCGGCAGGGTGCTGTAGGGGGTGTCGAACAAGTCATTGGTGCTGCTGGCAACGGAGCCAATGAACACAATGCGATCGCGCATTAGGTCTGCGGCGACGCGATCGGCCAGCACATCCCGAAAGCGCACGGTGGTATAGCTGGGGGTATTGCCCCACCAATTGAGCAAAACTTGGTAGCCGCCGAGTTCCGCCTGGGGATACCCCGCCGACCGATTGCGCAACGGGACGAACCGGGTGGGGCCGAGCTGAAAAATCTGTTGCTCGGCATCGACGGCTTCGAGGGTAATGTCGTGGCGCTTGGCCAAATGCCGGAGTGCCACCGCCGCCCCTAACCCCAACTTGACGCGATCGCCATCCTCGGCGTCGGTCGCCGAGAGCAACGCCCGCCGAATCTTACTATCACTATCGGGGACTAAATCCGCCAGCGCCACTTGACCCTGCTCAGACAACAGGGGCGGCGGCGCAACGCGATCGCCGACCATTTTTTCAATCCCCACCAGTTCCGGTAGGCTGCGATAAACTTCTAGTAAATCCTCATGACCCGGCTCCTCCGGCAGATCGCGGTACAGATCCATGCCAATGACCGTAGGCTGCTGCGCCTGAATTTTGCGCAAAAGTTCGGCTAAATATTGATCGGGAATCGGCCAATCCCCAATCTCCTGAATATCTTGCTCATCAATGGTGACCACCACAATATTGTCTTCTCGGTTGGCACGGGTATGCCATTGCACCCATTGATCGCGGACAACCCATTCCAGCAGATTGAGCATCCCCCAATGGTCGATGGCGATGAGCGCAACCCAAATGCCGATCGAGAGCAAACCCGTTGAGCACAACGGTGCGGAGAGTCGGATCGAGAAACGGGGCATCGAAAAACGCGGCATACTTTACCCTTTGAGCAAGCATTGAGGGCGTGTTATTAATTAAACTCAGAAGCCTTATAGGAAAAGCGATAGCGTGCCCGACCCCAAAAATAGGGAAGGGGGCTATAAGCCATTCCTAGTCAGAGTTTCAAGTCTAAATAATGACAGCCCCTAAATTGTAAAGCCCCGCCCGCTGCCATCGACGGGGCAGCGGACGGGGGATGGGGTCGATGGGTGCAGATTTCCCAGGAAAATGGCCCCAAGAACTGAACGCCCGTCCCGCTTAATCCAACACCGCAGGCACAGTGACGACCGACTCTAAACCCACCGAGGTCAGTAACTCCTGCCAATGGTTGGCCAGTTCTGCCGAACTGGGCTCGGTTGCCCGCAACTGGTTCAAGGTTGCCACCGTGTCGTACCAAATCCCTGATTTTGCCATCAGCTCTGCATAGGCTAGGGTCTGACCATCAGCTTGTGCTTGGTGCATCTCCGGCGTCGGCTCAACGCGCTTGACCCAGGCTTCCACAAAGGGACTCGCAGGCTGGAGTTCCGCGTCAAACTGAAGCACGACATACCATTGATAATATTGTTCAACCTCTAGGGCAGGCAGGTGCTCGGGGAGTTGGATGGCCACGATTCCGGCCTGGTGGGCGTCGGTGAGGGTCTGTTCGTAGACCACTGTGCCCGCCTCATCCTTGAGGCGAAAGACCCCCGACTGCGCGTTGGACTCAGGCAGGTAGAACAGGAATTGGGGATGACTAGCCGTTGTCTGGCCGTAGCCCGCTTCGGGCGTCAAGGTCAGGAGTTGCTGGGGCCAATCGTTGCGGGAGGCGCCGCCTCGGCTCTGGCGGGGTGCACCGTCTTCTGGAGCAGGGGTAAAGTTCCATTCATCACGGGAGGCCCCGCCGCGACTGTGTTGGGGGGCATCACTCTCTGGCGCGGGAATGAAGTTCCAATCCCCGCGCGATGCGCCCCCCCGGCTCTGGCTGGGTTGGCCGCTTCCGGCAGGGGGAATGAAGCTCCACTCGCCCCGTGATGCCCCGCCTTGGCTCTGGCGTGGCGCTCCTGCCCCGGAGGCGGGCACAAAGTTAAAGTTGCCCCGTGATGCCCCGCCTTGGCTCTGACGCGGCGCTCCTGCCCCGGAGGCGGGCACAAAATTCAAGCTGCCCCGCGATGCCCCGCCTTGGCTCTGACGGGGTGCGCCCTCGTCTGGTGCGGGGACAAAGTTCCAATGGCTGCTCCGAGGCGCACCACTATCGATCTGGGCTGGGGAGGGTAGATCCTGCTCGATAGCGGGGGAAAGAGACGCCGCTGTGGCGGGTGCAGCGTAGCCCATTGCGCCCACCAAGAGCAGCCAAGTTATGGAGGGGGCAGATAAGTAAGGGGTTAAGAACTTCATGGTCAGAGTCTCCGGGTGGACAGTTCAGTTGGCAGGCAGCGTAATGTTGAGGCTGTACAGATTGAATGGGGTGTAGTGCAGTAGAAACCCTGAATCTAAAGAAGTTGTAAAAACACTCTTGGGTAAGTAAAGAAGCACAGACTACAGCGGCGCTTTTGAGTTGAATGGGTAATGCTTACCTTGTATGATAAGCAATTTTTAGGTCGATGTCAGCGATCGCCCCAGCCTGTTTGTGCCGCAGATTTTTACTTCTTAAAAATAAAAATCAACGCCTTCAATTCAATGGAATTCGGTGGGTGATCAGGGTTAATTCCCTACTTCAAGACCCAAGAACTGAAATCCGGGTAAATTTAAGAATTAATATTCAATCTGGAACGTAAACCCCAAGAGTTCTCCTGGTGTAGGGGCTGGGTTTCCCTGCCCTGCGGGGGATTTGGTTCTGGGTGCAGACAAAGCGGATTCAGTATAAGAATCGCAATCCCGCCCGAACAGATTGAGCCAGATCGGGCTTGTTATGGGGCTTGTTATGGGGCTTGTCAGGGGGCTTGTCGTGGCATTAGCGCCAGTTACCCACGAGGGTATAGGGCGACCAGAAAAAGGGATCGCGGTAACTCGGGTCGGCTAAAAGGTTGAGTTGAGCTTGGCGCAGGGCTTCGGCGCGGCTGCTGCCAGCGGTGCTCAGTTGCTCGTAGAAGTCGATCATCAACTGCGCCGCGACATTGTCTTTGATCGGCCAGAGGGTGGCAATGGTCGATCGCGCCCCAGACTTGACCGCCAAGCCCGCGAGCCCGAGGGTGGCACGATCGTCCCCCGCTGCGGTTTCACAGGCACTAAGTACCAGAAGTTCGATCGCCTTGCCCCCGGTGCGCTGCCGATTGAGCAAGAGGTCAGCCAACTCCCGAACGTTGATCTCCCCTTCCCAGGTCAGGAAAAAGGTCTCTTCGGGGTTCGAGCTAAATTGACCGTGGGTCGCTAGGTGAACCACATCCGCGGAACCCGTTTGCACCGCTTTACTCACCGCCTGACTGGTGAATTGGGCGTTCAGTAGTGCTTTGGAATCGGTCAGGGCCTCGATCGCCGCCACTTCTCGTTCGACGGCCGGGAGCGCGGCAAAGCCGCCCCGCGCTTCACTAATGCCGCCGACTAAAACTTCAAAGTTCTGGGCATCGAGGGCTTGGGCATCCAGGAGCTGGAGACCGGGTGAGAGGGCGATCGCATATTGCTCAATCAGGTATTGCTCACCGTCATAGAGCGCCGCCATCGGCACGTTGCGCAACAGACCATCCAGAATAAACACCAGGGTTTTGGTCTCGGCCAAGAGCTGCTGCTCGGCAGCAGGGCGGATCAATTCATCGTAGAGTTCTTGGGCCTGGGTCAGGTGACGCCGCCGATCGGCAGACGGGTGCAGACCGGCCAGAAAGCGCCGCAATTGACGATTGAGCGTTGCTTGGGGAATTGCCGTCTGGTAATAGTCGAGGGCATGGCCGGGGCGAGCGACAATCACCGCCAGCTTATCCGGCAAAATAATCGGGTAAAGAACGGTGGCGGTCGGGTCAATTTGATCAATGGTGCGGGTTTCGAGATCCAGACAAGCCTCCTGGAAATAGTTGTCTAACTCTGCAAGTTGCAGCCCTTCGATCGTGTTGCGGGCCTGCTCTAGTTCAGCAGGGCTGGGCTCACCCTCTAAGAGCAGGGAAACCAACTCGCGGTAAACGGGTTCCACTTGCTCCCGAAAGGAAAATTGCAGGTCTTGGTTGATGGCGATCAGATCGCCCCGGAGGGCTTGCAGGGCATTGACGGCTTGACGGTAGGCGGCAATGGCATCCTGGCGATCGCCCTGCTCTTGCCGGAGTCGCGCCAGTTGCCAGGCCGACTGGGCCAAAATATCGTCAGCCTGGAGGCTCTGGGCCAGCGCCACCGACTGGGCCGTCAGTTCAATGGCACGGGAGGGTTGCTGCGCTTGGGTAGCGATCGCCCCGCGCTCTCGCAGCGTGTGAGCCACGGCCCGTTGATCTTGAAACATCTGCGCGGTTGCCCCTGCATCCCTGAGTAGCCGATCCAGTTGCGGCGGGCTCAGGGGGCGCTCTGCAATGGGGAAGCGTTGGACTTGATGGGCTAGATGGATTGCGCCGTAGATTTGTCCTCGCCTGGGCGGCAGGGTGACGAGCTGGTTGTAGAGTTGGGCGGCAATTTCCCCCGCGGTGGGCCATTGGGCGCCCAGCAGGTAGACATCCAACATCCCGAGTTGGGCCCGGGCGTGATCTAAGGGGTGGATTGCCGTCCGGTGGGCGGTTTGGAATTCCGCCAGGGCCTGCTCAGGATTGCCCAACCGCAAGGCCAGCCGTCCGATCTGCTGGTGCAGTCCTGCAATCTGGGGGGTTAAGCCCAACCGCTGGGCAATGTCGAGGCTGTAGACGAGGGCATCGTAGCTGATGCGCCCATTGCCCACGGCTTGGAGGGCATTGCTCAAGGTGCGCAGGCCGGTCACTTTAACCTCGGAATCGGGGACATCGGCCAGCGCCCGATTGATGTCCAGAAGCATCTGATTGGCGCGGCGATAGAAGCCGAGTTCTTTGAGCGCCTGGGCTTGATTGATCTGCGCTCCCCATGCGCCTAATTCATCCCCCGCCTCTTGGTAATGGGTTTGGGCTTGTTGCCACTGCTCGAACGCCTGCTGAAACTGGCTTTGGTTGAAGAGGAGGGTGGCTTGGGTGTTGAGCGCCTGGGCAAGCAAGATAGCAGGAGGGTTCGAGTCGGCTCGGAGGAGGTCGAGGCTCTGGACGATCGCCGCTTCAGCCACCGCCCAATTGCCCAAGTCTTGCTGCACCATTGAAATATAGCTCAAGCTCAGAGCTTGCTGATGGCGATCGCCCGCCGCCGTAAAGTCAGCCGCCGCCTGCTCCCAGGCGGCTAGCGCCTCGGCATAGCGCCCCTGGCGATGGTAAACGCGACCGGCTTCTAGGGGTGTGGTGGGGATGGTTTCTGCTGGCATCGCCTGGCTTGCGGGTTGATCCGCCGGGCCAGTTTCTTGGGCGATACCCGCGAGGGGTAGGTTGGCGAACATCACGGCTAGCACTAGGCCCAAACCAAACGCTAAACCGCGTCGCCAAAGACGCCCTGGGGCAATACGGTAAAAGGAAAAGAGTGGCGATCGCATCTTAATATTTCATCCCAGTTCGCAGTTTACAGTTCGCAGTTCGCAATTATGGCAGGAGCAATGCATGGGGGGTGAGCCCGACAGTCTGTAGTCGGCATTCAAACGGAGGCTTCTCAATTGCGCAACAGGAGCAATGGGCATCATGTTTCTGGCGCTGTCGCACAGGTCGCATACGGAGTTCCTGGAGCGGTTGCGGCATCCTGCGCCACTAGCATAACTGCTCCATTTGCCGATTGCTGAAAACCCGTTGCTTCTCGAAGTTGAGCTGTGGCTGATGGATGAGCTTTTCTGGGCAAAGCCGTGGCTTGGCCCAGAAAAGCACTGAGGTCGCGGGTATCTTGCCAGGGGCGATCGCCCGTCTGCTCCAACGGCGCAGGCGGAACCCCACCCCGTCCGGTGGCAATGAATTCGCTCTGGCGGCTGGCGGCACAGGTGGCATCCACTTGGTCACTGGCATCACTCAGGGCGACGGCCAAGGCCACTAAGCCCGAGCTAGGGTCAAGGCTAAACTCATTCACGGTGAACGTGCCATTGAGCCCAAACTGAGAGCTGGCGGTGATGTCGTTTTCGGGCGTGAGCTGATCTCGAAACGCCAAGCCAAAAATACCTTGGGTGGTGATGTTGATGTTGCCACCATTGCCCTGGAAGGCGTTGGCAATAATATCGCTGTTTTCATAGCCCGCGATCACGGGGGCATTGATGGCGATATTGCCACCATTCCCCGTGCCGCCTGCTTCGGTAGAAATAAAGCCACCTCGCCGCAGCAGCAGTAGATCCTGCAAAGCGAGGTTAATCCCTCCCCCTTCCCCGGACGTGGTGGACGTGCTGATATTGCCCCCCTCATTGAGGTAGACCAAGTCCCCGCTGATGTTGACGTTGCCGGAATTACCTGTACCCGCATTCCGGGCGGTAATTGTGCCGCCCCGACTGACCTCCAGATAGGGAGTTTGAATATTGACATTGCCCGATTGACCCGTGGGTTGGGGGGGTAAGCCAAAGAACAATTGCGTGAAGAAGGGCTGGATATTGCCACTGGCAAAAATGCCCGTTTCTTGGCCGTTGGTGGGCGTACCCTGCACTAAAATTTGCTCAGTTGCCGTAATGGTGAGATCCCCCGCATTCCCCGCATCGGCGATCTCGGTCGTGATCCGCCCGCCATCCCTGAGGGTGAGCCGTTTGGTTTGGATGCCAATCGTGCCGCCAGGGGCATCGCCCAAGGAGACAGCGCCAATCCCCCCCGTTGTGCCCAAAATCGGGTTTAAGCCCGCGATCGTCAAGTCCTCGGTGACGGTGACATTCACTGCGCCCCCGCCCCCGGTACTGTTGGGCACGGCAAGCTGACCAAAGGTGAAGGAGCCCAACGAGGCCCCGTTCAGAATATTCAAATTCTGGGCGCTGGCAGTGACATTGCCAGCGGAACCAGTACTGCCTGTGATGGTGCCTAGGGAGGTTACATCGGTGGGATTATTGAGTTCAACCCCCTCTAGGGTCAGAGTCTGGGCGACCTGCACTGTAACATCGCCACTCTCGCCGGGGCCAAAAGACGCGGCATTGAGTTCTGCTCCGTCCGACAGGGTCAAGGTTTGGGCTTGCACTGTAATGTCACTGCTCCGCCCCGTATTGGTTCCTGTTTCTGACCACAACACTGAGCTGGCCCCGGTGGCTGAATTGCCCTGAAACCGGAGGGTTTGGCTGGCATCAACCCGTACTGTGCCGCTGGTGGCATTGCCTAGATTCTGGCTCAGGAGCATGGAACCGTTGAGCAGATTGATGTCTGCGCCCTGAAGCGCCGCTGATCCTGCGCCCAGGCTGGCGTCATCATTACTAACATCCACGAGGGCCGCTTGGGTTAGGGTGACATCACCGAAACTCTGCACCGCGCTGTAGTCGAACGTCCAGCCTGTGGCGATCGCGCTCAAGTTGACCTGGGCATTTTGGGCCGCCCCGAGTTCAATGTTGCCCGCCTCCGCCGTTAAAACCCCACCGTTGAGCGTAACCTCGCCCCCCAAGAGTGCCAAGGTTTTGCCCGTCGCTACTTGTAGGGGGGAGGTGGTGAGCAGATTGCGATCGGTCACATCTAAGACTCGAAAGAGCGTCTGCCCCGCATCATTGACCTGGATCGCGCTAGGGCTGCTGCCCATCTGGAGACCCAGCGGGCGATTCACCGTCAAGAGCGGCGCAACCGTGGTGTCGCTGGCGGCAAACGTCACGCCCCCCGGAAAGACAATGCTGCTGGCGGTACTGCCGATAAAGGAGCCATTCAAGTCCAACTGGGCATTAGGGCCAAAAACAATGCCATTCGGGTTAATCAAAAAGAAATCCGGATCAGCCCCGCCAAGCACTTGCAAAAGTCCGTCAATATTGGAGACATTACTACCTGTGACGCGATTGATAATTGCCGTAATCCCACTGGCCGTACCGCCATAACTCCCATGATTTAGGTCAAAGGTGGTGGTGGCCGCAGCGGGGGAAAAATCGGTGAAGCTGTGGAAGAGGTTGTTGCCCTGGATCGTTCCGCCTGTAATCGTGAAGGGGCCGCCTCCTGTCACGGTTGTGCCCACCGTGCCATCTTCATTGACGGTTTGCGCTGGAGCCGCCCCTGAGCCCATGAGCGTTGTGAAGAGTAAAATTGGAGGGATGGTTTTGGCGATCGCGGAACGTGCGATCGCATCTGTAAAAACCGCTACAGTTTTTATTGATACAGTTGGTATAAGCACGAAAAAATATTATGGCGGTGAGCTGGATTTAAACAACGAATTGAGGCAACGAAAATATTTTGTGAGCAGGGAAAAAGCTGGGTTGTATCGCTGCAAAAATCGACCCTTTCATTACCTTGATGTTCCTCACCATAAACCGATTTTCAGGATAAAGATTCCGTAGGATTACGGGTCTTTTTTTATTTCTTTAAGGTAAATTCCTGGCGGCGATCGCCAACAAGAATAATGCTGAATCCACAAAGCATAGG
>JBMYQW010000027.1:0-21554 GCA_049601735.1 Spirulinaceae cyanobacterium | reverse complement strand
ACTTATATTTCTACCACATCAACAAATATTGAGTATGGGGTTATTTTTGGCTTAGTATTTATAATTGTTGGTTTAGCATTTAAAATCTCTGCTGTGCCTTTTCATATGTGGGCACCTGATGTTTATCAAGGCTCACCAACAGCTGTTACATTATTTTTTGCTGCATTACCGAAAGTTGCTGCTTTAACAGTCTTTATTAGGTTTTTATATACACCATTTGTAAATTTAATAGATCAATGGCAAACTATAATTGTATTTATATCGGTTGCATCAAGCGATCAAACATCGGCGTCGCTGAAATGTCAGCGACATTCATAGAGTAATGCTGCAATGGTTCAAGGCTAAACGGAGATCGGAGCATTTTTTTCTGTGGGGGGCGATCGCCCTCTCAGGAACCGTTTTTTTTGCCTACGCCAGCTTGCGACATTTCCTGTTGCGCTCCACGGGCTATGACCTGGGGATTTTTGACCATATCCTGTACCGTCTGAGCACGAATCAGCCTCCTCTTGAAATCTTTAACTATATCCAAAAACCTCATCACTTCCTCACCGATCATTTTGCCTGGATTCTCTATCTCATCGCCGGACTCTATTGGATTCACCCAACAGTCTACTGGCTATTTTTTTTGCAGGCATTCGGATTAGCATTGGCCGCTTGGCCGCTCTGGGTCATTCTCAAGTATTACCCCTTCCCTGGGCATATTCGCAAGGCCATCATTCTGATTTATTTGCTGTATCCACTAATCTTCAACAAGAACCTTTTTGACTTTCATCCCGATGCCTTTGCGCCCTTGCTACTCTTGGGGGCGATCGGGGCAACTTACCAGAATTCTCCGTTCCTCTTTGGTAGTACAGTCCTTTTGCTCTGTGGCTGCAAGGAAATTTTTGCGCTGACTGTGGTGAGCTTGGGGTTATGGCTCTGTCTCGGGCTCAAACGCTATCGTTACGGTCTCGCGTCTATCAGTTTCGGGAGTGGCTATTTTTTGCTCGTCAGCCAAGTAATGGAGCGATTTTTTAGCAAAGGTTATTTAACCGGGACGGTTCACTACAGTGCTTTTGGTGACTCAATTGGAGAAATTGTCCAGAATCTTGTCTTAAGTCCGGGTCTAGTGGCCGCTCATTTACTGACATTGACCAATGCCAAATATCTGGTTATGCTCTTTTTGCCGATCGCCTGGGCAATTTTGCCACAATTTCTCTTGCCAAGGCGCTCATCACTGCCTATTTTGTCCCCCCTTATCGGTGCTGCTCCCCCACTCTTGCTGAATCTTCTCAGCACGTTTGAAGGGCAAAAAAATCTGATTAACCAATATTCGCTGACGATCGCCCCGTTTCTAATAATGATCGTTATCTTTGCCTTGGCGCAGCAGCCCATTGGGCGATTTCAAGGGCTGTATCGTCCCCAGTGGATCGTCGCCTGGTCACTGATGGGCTTTATGCTGCTGGCCAAACCCGGTTATCTGGTCGGTCGGTTGGTGGAAGGGCTCGATACTTGGTCTGCCTCCCGAGAGGCGATCGCCCTGATCGATGCGCAAAGCCCCGTGATTGTCCCCATGCACATTGTGCCCCAGGTTACTCACCGTCTCAAGGTCGGGATCATTGAAGAACGGTATCTTCACGAAGCCGATATCCAAGACTACAAATATGTGATGCTCGATCTGGTTTACCCTGGAATTAATACGCCTATCGAGATCGCTAAAATTTTTCAGGAACGAGTTGGAGTCGATCCCCAGTTTGAGCTGAAATTTGAGCGAGATTCCGTCTATCTATACGTTCAGCCAAATTTCTCTGAATAACTCCCTTTCTTCAAGCTGGGTGTAGAAAAAAACACTCGATCTTGAGAGATAGATATCGAAGCAGGTTTGTTTGCAGATACTCGTCATTCGGCGATTTCAACTTTACCATGGGATACCTGGCGAGAATCTCGTTGATATATACGATCAAAGATCATGACCCCACAAAGCCCTACGCCCCACAAAATCCACCAACCTATCCCCCTGAACCACCGACTCACCCGGCTCCTCCTCGGGATGATGGGGGGCACGATCTTCCTTCTCGGCTGTGCGAGCCCAGAACCGTCTGCTCAATCGGCGCAACCTGAAACGCCTGAAGTCCCAGCGACATCAGCGTCAGCAGCATCTGAATCATCGGTCGGCCCCACCACAGCGCCTCAAACTGCCCTTGCGGTTGCAGACATTCTGGGTCAATGGACGAGCGAAGGTGATGTCACGGCGACCCATTTGACCAACATTGAGATTGTTGATTATGAAGGTGAAATTAACGGCACGATCGAAGCGACGGCGTTTGAGGATGGCAGTCGTTCACCGGTCTTGAGTTTAGTCGGACGCCCTGGCGAGAAGATTGTTGATATTTACGATCAACGGGGACATTACGTGGGGACGGCAGAACTTGAGCTTGATGGTGAAGTCTTGACTTTCCGGCTCATCGACGGTGAAACGGAATTTGAAAGCTCGGCAGAAGAGATATTGCCTGCGATCGCCTATCACACCCGCGTGAATGGATAACCCGCCCCAATCCTGCGGTTGATTGCGGGTGCGCCCTAGCGAACCTGAGCAATCGGTGTATCCACTTGAGAGGTAGGCGCAACGGTATTGACAGCGATCGAGAGGACGGTGGGAAACAATAAACCAACTGCGATCGAAGTCAAGATGAGGGGTAGACGCGATAAAAACATAGAAAAAAAGGGGGAAATCGGTGGTCTAGATTCAGAAAAATAAAAATACTCCCAAACCTGATGAATAACCTCAAAGCATTCCTATCGTAGGGAGGGAGAGAGATCAGCTTAACTGATCTCGACGATCGAAACGCCCTTCAATAGTTCAGAGCAGATTCAAGAGTAGAAAAGGAAGTGTAGCCTCAGGCTTGATGAACTTATCAGAAATAAACTCAGGAAGTCGTCAGCTACACCTCCTAGAACACGAGTGGTTGTGTTGGGTGATTGGTGATGACATTTATAGAATCGCTTGTTTGGCTGGTGACTGACAAGATCAACTGAGAAGCGATCTCAAGTGAACACCTATGATCCCAAACTGATCTTGCACAATCTAAAGTATTTTGGTAATTCTACCGACATAGCAGCCCTCAAGTTGACCGGGTGGGCAGGCACGCCCATTCCCTAGAACCCGTCCTACACCAGGCCCGTAAAATGGGGGAAAACATCCAGCGGTTTGTCGGACTCTCGCTCCCCCTATCCAGATACCATCCGGATACCCCGCAATTGATCTGGCATAATCGCCAATAGTGAGGGCGGTTTGCCCCCGTCGTGTTCACGCCAAACCTTACTTGTCAACCTGGTCAACTGCACTGTGGCAACCCTCAAAGCATCTCAACTGGGCCTGGCCCGCATTCAACAAGCCCGCAAAGAGCGGGGCTGGCGTTGGAATGAAGATGACGATACCTGCTTTATTCAGGCCAGCCAAATCTTGGAGCCCGAGCGGGATTGGAGCACAGGGGGCCCCTATGCCTACGGAGTCTCTTTGGGGACTTGGAAACGCTTTTTAGCGGGGAAAGTCCCGATTAGTGCCCGCACGTTCCAGGCCTATTGCCAAATTTTGGGCTTGCAATGGGACGAGGTGGTCGAGCGACGGGGGAGTAACCTCGCACCTTCGCAGCAAGATTGGGATGAAGCGATCGATGTGAGCACGTTTTACGGTCGCACGACGGAGTTGCAGGAGTTGGAGCAGTGGGTGGTGGGCGATCGCTGCCGTTTGGTCGTCATTTCTGGCATTGCGGGCATTGGCAAAACGAACCTCTCGGTGAAGTTAGCCCGCCAACTCCAAGATCAGTTCACCTTTGTGCTGCGGCGATCGCTGCGCCAGGGCATTACCTTGCCGAATCTGTTACATGACTGCATCACCTTTTTGGGGGATCAGCCCGAAACACCACCCCAAGAACCCCTGGGATATCTGCTGGAGGTGCTGCGCACCTACCGTTGCCTGATCATTTTGGATGATGTGGAAACCCTCTTGCGCAGTGGGCAACTGGCGGGGCAATACCGGGAGGGCTATCAAGCCTACAGCGATCTGATCACCCGTCTGGGCCAAGAGCGCCATCAGAGCTGTTTATTGCTGATCACTCGCGAGAAGCCGCGCGAAATCAGCTCACTTGCGGGGCAAACCCTACCGATTCGGGATTTTCAGCTCGGGGGCTTAGACGTGGACTCCGCCCACCAAATCTTGCAAATGAAAGGCGTGAAAGCCCAAACTCGAGGCACGTTTGAACTGATCCAGCTCTATCGGGGCCATCCCCTAGCCCTCAAGCTGATGGCGACCACGATTCAAGACATCTTCGGGGGGCAAATCTACGAATTCCTCAACCAGAGCACCCTCGTCTTGGGTGATGTAATGCCAGGGATTTTTCATGACCAACTCCAGCGCCTCTCACCCCTCGAACAGGCGGTGATCAATTGGTTAGCCCTGGCGAATGATCCGGTCTCCTTGCAGCAGCTACGCCAATATCTGCGCTCCATGGCCCCCTCGACCTCGGTGGTCGTGGCCACGCTGGAATCGCTCAAGCGGCGATCGCTGCTGGAGATGCACCGGGCTGAGTTGGGGGGCATCGAGTTTAGCCTCGAACCAGTGTTGATGAAATATGTAACTGGACAGTTGACCAACCAGTTTTACGAAGAAATCATGAGTTTTCTGGAAACGGGTGATCTGGAGCCTATTACTCTGCTCAAGACCCATTGTCTGGCTGAACTCTCACCCCAAAAAAAATGGCTGCCCCGCCAATGGCTGCTCCATAAACTAACAGAACGCTTTGCCTTTGATTTTTCCTTGACAACCCATTTACATGAGTTGGTGCAAACTGCGCAACAAAAATTGGCTCAGAAACCGGAACCCGAGTTGGGCTATCTGCTGCTCAATTTAAAAATCCTCGACGAGGCGTTGTAGGGCCGCAACGCTTGCGTCCCACAAGCCGTATCACTCAGGCTGATGGATCGGAATCGTGATGTAAAAACTCGTACCCTGCTCTGGATTAGAATGAAAACTCAGGCTACCATTATGCTTTTCGGTAATGATTTGATAGCTAATCGACATCCCGAGCCCGGTGCCTTTGCCAACAGATTTAGTCGTAAAGAAGGGGTCAAAAATGCGGGTTTGAATCGCTTCAGGAATCCCTGAGCCATTGTCCTGAATCGTGATTTTGACCGCCTCCGTGGCGGCTGAATACTCCGTCATTATGGTGATGCTGCTGGGGTGCTGTTGGTTTTCCGCATAGCTGCGCTGGAAGTTGCGCTCATCGAGGGCATCAATGGCATTGGAGAGGATGTTCATCACCACCTGATTGAGCTGTCCGGCAAAACAGTCCACCGCCGGAATATCGCCATAGCAGCGAATCAGCTCAATGGCGGGGCGTTCGGGGCGAGCCTTGAGGCGATTTTGCAAAATGAGCACGGTGCTGTCGATCCCGGCATGGAGATCCACTGCTTTGCAATCGGCCTCATCGAGACGGGAGAAGGTGCGTAACGAAGCAACAATTTCCCGAATACGGCGCGAGCCTTCGGCAATGGACTGCACGGTCTTGGGTAAGTCTTCTCGCAAGAAATCAAGTTCTCGCTCTTCAATCAGATCCAGTAACGCCTCGGGGGGGTTGGGATAAGCGGCTTGATAGCCCGAGAGAATCGTCATGACATCCGCTACATAGCCGCGTACGTGGGCGAGGTTGCCATGGATAAAGTTGGCCGGGTTATTGATCTCGTGGGCGACACCTGCGACTAGCTGCCCTAAACTCGACATTTTTTCGCTCTGAACCAGTTGACTTTGCGCCTGCTGGAGCTGCGTGAGGGCGGCTTCGAGGTCTTGATTTTTTTGTTGGAGCAGGAGTTCTCCCTGGCGGCGATCGCTGATATCCGTAATCGTGCCGATGAAGCGGTAGGGTTCGCCCTGTTCGTCTCGCAAGCATTGACCTTTGGCTTCAATCCAGAGCCAATGACCGTGGTGATGCTTGGCCCGATAGGTCACACGATAACTCGGACTCTCACCACTCAGATATGCTTCCACAGCCGCGTAGCAGGCCCCCAGATCATCGGGATGCGTTGTCATAGACCAGGTATCAATGGTCTGGGGTAAGGAATTCTCCTCATACCCTAAAATGCGCATCCAGACTGGGGAGTAATAGACGTTGTCAGTGCGCAGATCCCAGTCCCAGACGCCATCATTGGTGCCAGCGACGGCGAGATTGTACCGTTCCTCGCTCTCGCGCAGGGCAAGTTCGATCGCACGACGCTTGGAAATATCTTGGATGTAGCCAATTAGTCCAACCACGCGCCCCTCGGCATCTTTGTTGAGGGAAAGGGCCAGGTGCGCGTCAAAATCCTCACCCGATTGGCGCCGTAGCTTCAGCTCTAACTCATGTTGACCCTGGGCCAACAAGGGCTCAAAAAGTTCTGTTTGCAGGGTGGCGTGCTGCTCGGGTGGATGGAGCAGGGTGACGGAATATCCCACAATCTCGGCGGCACGATAGCCAAAAATCCGTTGCGCCCCCTGACTCCAAAAGGCGATGGTGCGATCGAGGTTCACCGCCACGACACCATCATGAACTTGATTGATGATTTGCGCTTGCTGACGCAGAAAGGCTTCGGCCTGTTTGCGCTCATTGATATTTGTAATCGTGCCGACGTAGCCCGTCACTTGCTGTTGGGCGTTGGTGAGTTCGAGGGCTTGGCCAATCACCCAGGTCACTTGACCCTGCGCATTTTGAAACCGATATTCTGAGCAGAACGGTTGACGAGTGCGGGATGCTTCGGTCCATTCGGCAAAGACACGATCGCGGTCTTCGGGATGCAACGCCTGAGACCAACCCGTTCCCAGCGCCTCCGCCGGGGTTAGCCCAGCAATCTCACCCCAGCGATCGTTGGTGTAGAGGCAGTTGCCGTCTGGATCGGTGAGGAACACACAAATGGGCGAGGCTTCGATGAGGGTACGGTAGCGGTTTTCGCTCTCCCAGATTTGCTGCTGGGCTTGTTGATATTCAGTGACATCGGTGGCGATCGCCGAGAGCCAGATTTCCCCGGTTTGGCGATCGCTCAGACGCGACAGATGATACTGCGTCACAATCGGCGCTCCGGTTTGCCCATTGCGCAGGGAGAGCTGGCCCTGCCAACGCCCCTGGGTCAGCACCAGCGGCAAAATTTCGGTCTCAAACCGCTGGCGCTCCGAGGGCAGCAACAGGTCTTGCAGACGGAGATCGCGTAGATCCCGCGCGGGGTCTTGGCCGGTGAGACGAAACCCAGCCTGGTTGAGATAGCGGCATTGACCCGTGGGCGTGGTAATACAGGCGAGGTCATGGCTATGTTCCACAATCGAAGCGAGTTTTTGGCGCTCCACTTCGGCCTGCTTGCTCTGGGTGATATCACAGCAGGTGACGATCAGGCGGCTGATCTGCCCCTCGGCATTGCGCTGGGGAGAAATGGTGCTCAACACCCAGCGGGACTGACCATGAAAGACTAAAAACTGCTCACAGGCGCTGGCTGCTCCTGCGGTCAGACAGGCTGTATATTGTTCCTGAAGCAGCATTCCCACCTCGGGGCCAAAGGCGGCGATCGCATCTTTGCCCTGCACATCGGCTACAGTTTTACCCGTCCAGTCCTGGGCCACCCCATTCAGACTGCCATAGGTCAATTCTCCCTGCGGTGAAACCTCCACTACAAACAGAGCTTGATTCGCACCATCGTAAATACTTTGCAAAAACTGTGTCTGGGCATGGAGCGCGACTTCTGCTTGCTGACGATCGCTGATGTCGATTAGCATCAGACCGACCCCCACCAAGGCATTGGCATCATCAAAGAGGGGGAAGTAATGCGCTAGCCAGTAGCATTGGTGGTGCTGATTCAGGGGACAGTTCAGTTCACAATTGACTCTGGGTTGACGGCTCTGCAACACTTCCTGGCAAATCTTCAGGATGCGATCGCCCGTCGTTTCACCCAAGACTTCGCGGGGGGTTTTGCCCAAATGGGCGGCGATCGGTTGACCATTAAACGCCGCAATCAGGGGGTTAAGGTGGAGATATCGCCCGGCACAGTCCAAAATTGCCATGCCGATCGGCGCATTGGCGAAGAGGCTGTTGAGCACGGATGTCCCAGCGGGCAAGGGGATATCTGGGGTTCTGGGGATTGGGGATTGGGAGATTGTATATCGGTGATCTAGATCTTGCTGGGACAGTTCGGCTTCTAGAGCTTGTCGCC
This sequence comes from Spirulinaceae cyanobacterium, assembly GCA_049601735.1. Taxonomy (GTDB): domain Bacteria; phylum Cyanobacteriota; class Cyanobacteriia; order Cyanobacteriales; family Spirulinaceae; genus SIO3F2. The sequence goes on along the minus strand of JBMYQW010000027.1, from coordinate 13,349 downwards.
GTTGCCGCTCCTGCGCCAGTTGTCGCCGGAGCTGGGCGATTTCGGCAACAAGGCTGTACTCTGTTTGTTCTGAAGACGAAACCATGACCCGATTCTGCAACGCTGTTTGCGACTGTGAATGTCTGCCTATGCCCTTTCAATCTATCGATCGCCTGTGAAAAAGTTGTGAAGATGCCGAACCCTATGGGTCAAACGCCCTAATATAGGTGGATCTGCGTCGGTCGCGGCCACACTTCCACCTCCACCTCCCGCTGCCCCCTGCTGCGGTCTTGCTCCGGTGTATAACATCGATGGGAAAAGATAAGTACAGCAGGCTGGCGCAACCCTTAACCATCCGGAAACTGCCAGCAGGCGATCGCTTCTACATCTAAGCTGCCGCAATGGGGGCAGGCTTCTCGTCCTGAGGCGACCCATTCTTGGCCGCATTGACGACAATGACAGAAGACATTCCGCCGATTCGCCTCTGCCAAACGGCGCTGCCATTCTGCAAGTTCCGCCGCCGTCAACTGCTGCGGCCAGGGGTCTCTTTGCTGCATCGGTTTTCTCTTTAAAATATTTGCAAAAAAAAAATAATCGATATGCTCCTAAACAGCAGAGCTTGGCTTTTTTGATCGAGAGCTTACGGCTTGTCCTTCTGCTTTAAGTTGCTCGATAGTCCAGGCGAAAATCCGAGGTTGTTTGGCACGCTGATGAATACATTGACGTGAGTTCAGTGATAACGTACGGGATTCGACGCCATCACGGTAGTTCATCTGATTCTCTTTTGAAATAATATGATTATAGAGTTTTTACAGTGTTGGAAGTGTTATCATTGCTGAGACAAAAATAAAGTTATGCTCTCTTCAATAGGAGATTTGAAAATGCGTTTCTTGCCTCGTTCTCGTGCGATCGCTTCTTTTGGTACTATTGCTCTTCTCTTCGCATCGGGTTGTGGCGCGAGTAAAGTTGCTCAGTGCAATAGCATGATCGAAACTGCCAATAGTGCCGCTGAGGCAGCCCAAAACCTGACCAGCGAAGGTGACCCCAGTGATCCTGACGTCATGCTCAAGGCGGCTGAGACCATGGAGCAAGCCTCCAGTGATATGCAAGCATTAGAGCTAGAAGATGAGCGTTTACAGGAATTTCAAGCGGGCTTTGTCGAAATGTATGACAAAACGTCTAGCGCCAGTCGAGATCTAGTTGACGCCTCTAAGGACGGAGACAGTTCTGCAATTGAGGCTTCTATAGAGGAGTTGCAAGAGGTGAGCCAAACTGAACAGGAATTAGTGGGTGGCGTCAATAGTTATTGTCAAGGAACTAGCTGAATAGCTTGTAAACCTCAGTTACGTTGGAATCTTTAGGCTCACTTGTCGCAATATACCCCTTCTCCCCCAGCGGCATTGGGGGAGATTGCTGCGTGATTGCCCCTGCCAATTCCTTTTTTAACCACACGTGCTTTGTCAAACAGAAATTGGAAAACAGAAATTGTAGGGTTGGTTTGAATGTCCAAAATCCAGCGTGGTGGTGCGTTAGGGAGGAAAATCGGATTGATCGGGAGGTTGTTTTTTAGTAGATCCCCCTGCTCTCGACAAAGTTAATGGTTAAGCTGTTTTACACCTCAACGATCGGCGCAGCATCAATAGATTGCCAGAGGTAGCGTGCCAAATCCGAGCGGTAGGGGGCAAACTGCCCCGCGATTTCTTGGGGCTTGGCTTGAGCCGCTGTTAACCGAGTTGCTGTTAACCGAGCCAGGGTTTTCCGAACTGCGGTATCACCCGCCGGCCAAATATCCGGCTCGCCGAAATAGAAGATCTGCATCATGTCCGCTGTCCATTGTCCCACGCCCCAGAGTGCAGTGAGGGCTCGGTTGCGCTCATCCACTGTCATGCTGCCTAAAATTTCACCGTCCAATTCTCCCGTCTGGGCGGCTAGGGCGATCGCCCCCATTGCCTTGGCTTTGGCCGCCGAGAGCCCACAACTGCGTAACTGTTCTGGCGTCGTTTGCTGAATATGGTCAATTAACGACTGCTCCCCCGCTTGCGCGACTAAACGTCCCCAAATCGTCGCTGCGGCCTTGACCGAAAGCTGCTGGCCCACGATCGCCCGACAGAGGCGTTCCGGAAAGGGAGTATCTGGGCGGGGAATGGGGTCGAGGGGACCAACGGCAGCGATCGCTGCTGCCAATTCCGGGCTCAGACCTTGGGCGATCTTGAGCAGTCGTTCGTGAATCGTTGAGCTCGGCCAGTTGGCAGGATCATTCATCAAATTTTATAACTCCAAGCTGGGGACGTTTTTCGCTACACTCTGTAACATCAGCAAATTCTGACATTTTCTTTACGCTCCCTGAGGTTATTGTGACGCTCGAGTCGCCCCCCCAGCCCATCCGTCGGCGCTTATCTTTTAGCCCCCAAACCCAGAGAAGCCTTGCCCTCTTCGGTTCAGCTCTCCTGTTGATGGGAACCGGAATCGGTTGGCAAATCTGGCAAGAACGGGGCAATCTGGCGATCGGCCAGCAGCAAGGGCAGCCGCCGGGTGTGCCGGTTAAGCTCACGACCCTCGAGTCGGAGACTGTTACGATCTCCAGTGACTTTGTCGGCTCCCTGGAAGCGGAACAAGTCGTAGAGGTACGCCCCGAAATCACCGGGCGGGTGCGACGTTTATTCGTGAAGGCGGGCGATCGCGTGACTGAAGGCCAGGAAATTGCGCAACTCCAGCCGGATCAAGAACAAGCCAACCTCGCCGGATTTGTGGCGAGCGTTGCGGCAGCCCAGGCAAACCGTGCCAGCGTTCAAGCCAATGTCAATTCTGCCTATGCCAATCGGGTGGAGGCGCTGTTTCAGTTCAATGCGCTCCAAGATGAGCTGGCGGCTCGATCCGCCGATGCTGAACTGGCTTACACAGACTACGCTCGCATTGACTTTTTGGTCGATGAAGGAGCCTTGCCGCCCCAACGACGAGATCAAGCCAAGCGCGATCGGGAGGTGGCGATCGCTAACCTCCGCTCGCTACAGCAACAGGTGGCAGCAGCTGAGGCGAATGTGTATGAAGCGAATGCCAACTTCCGGAGTGCTCAAGCCGAACTCGCTGAAGCGCAAGCGGGGTTTAACCAAGCGAGGGCCGAACAAGACCGCGCCCAAGCCCAACTGCAAGACACCACAATTAGAGCCCCCTTTGCCGGTGTGGTCGGCGATATTCCGGTGCGGGTAGGGGGCGTGGTAACCGACAGCGACACCCTCACCACCTTGACCCAAAACAGCGCCTTGAGCCTGCGAATTTCTGTACCCACTGAAAAAGCGCCGGAACTCCAGCGAGGTCAGTTTGTGGAGCTGGTCACGGAGCAGGGCAATATTCTCAATACCGGGCAGATTAGCTTCATTGACCCCAACATTGAACCCAGTCGCCAGACCATCTTGGCCAAGGCAACGTTTACCAATGGCGACAACCTGCTCCGTAATGGTCAGTTTGTCCGGGCGCGGCTGATTTGGCGGACGGAACCGGGATTACTAATCCCGCCAGTGGCCATTACTCGCTTGGCGGGCGAACCCTTTGTCTTTGTCGCCGAGCCGCCGGGGCCAGACGATGAAGTGCCCCCAGAAGTCGAATTTGTGGCGCGGCAGCGCCCGGTGAAACTGGGCAAACTCCAGGATAACCGCTACCAGGTGATTTCGGGCTTAGAACCCGGCGATCAAATCGTCACGGCGGGGGTTCCCAACCTCACCAACGGAACACCCTTGATGGTGCTGCCACCGGATGCGCCAGAGTCTGATTTTATCGGCCCACCCCCAGGAGAGTAGTCGTGGTCGAGACTTTTATTAAACGCCCGGTCGTTGCGATCGTCTGCGCAATTATCGTGATTTTGCTCGGGGCGGCGGCCATCCCCACCTTGCCGATCGCCCAATACCCAGAAATCTCGCCGCCCCAGGTGCAGGTGCTCTCTAACTACACCGGCGCCAGTGCGGAGGTGGTCGAGAGTACGGTCACCAACATTCTGGAGCGGGAACTCAATGGAGTTGAGGGCCTGCGTTATATGTCTTCCTCCAGCACCAACAGTGGTGCCAGTGCGATTACGCTCACCTTTGAGAGCGATCGCGACCTGGATCTCGCGGCCGTTGATGTGCAAAACCGGATCGCTACGGTGCAAGCCCAACTGCCCACCGAGGTCCAACGCACCGGGATACAGGTCGAGAAGCAATCGAGTAACTTCCTGATGGCGTTGGCGGTCTACACGCCCGATGATACCTACGACACCGCCTTTTTAAGCAACTACACCGACCTCTACATTGCCGATGCCCTCAAGCGCATCTCGGGCGTTAGCGGGATTCAGATCTTCGGTGAGCGTAAATATGCCATGCGCCTCTGGGTTGACCCGGAATTGCTCACCAGCCGCCGCTTGACGATCCAAGATGTGATCAACAGTATCAATGAGCAGAACCTCCAGATTGGGGCAGGACAGTTGGGCCAATCGCCCAATGACGCACAGCAAGAGTTTCAGCTTGACTTGGAAGTAACCAGCCGCCTGCGGACGGAAGAGGAATTTGCTCAGATGGTTGTGGCGACCGCCGACGATGGTTCATTGGTACGCTTTAGCGATGTTGGGCGCGTGGAGCTGGGCGCAGAGAACTACAACACGCTCTTGCGCTTCCGGGGTAACGAAGCGGTGGGTCTGGGCGTAACCCAACTGCCTGGGAGTAATGCCCTAGAAGTCGCCACGGCGGTTACGGCGGAGATGGATCGCCTGGCGACGGAATTCCCCCCCGGCATGGCCTACGACGTTGGCTTTGACTCGACCAAGTTTGTCGATGCCTCCATGCGCGAGGTGGTCATCTCGCTGATTCAGGCGGTCGCCCTGGTGGTGCTGATTATCTTTGTCTTTCTGCAAGACTGGCGCACGACGCTGATTCCGGCGATTACGATCCCGGCTTCGCTGATCGGAACCTTTATCTTCGTCCGGCTGTTTGGCTTCTCAATCAACACCCTGACGCTCTTTGGGCTGACGCTGGCGACGGGGATGGTTGTGGACGATGCGATCATTGTGGTGGAGAATACCTTCCGCTTGATCAAGGAACAGGGTTTGCGGCCCAGGGAAGCGGCGATCGCCTCCATGCAAGAACTCACGGGCGCGGTGATCGCCACCTCTTTGGTCTTGATGGCGGTTTTTATTCCCGTGGCCTTCTTCCCCGGTACGACCGGTGCACTCTACCGCCAGTTTGCCCTGACGATCGCCTTCTCGATCGCTGTTTCCACGTTCCTGGCGCTTACCTTCACCCCCGCGATTTCCGGGGTGATGCTGCGGGCGAATGACCAAGTGCCCTGGCTGCTGCGCGGCCCCTTCCGATTGGTGAATGCGGTCTTAGAAACAGCGGAAGAAGGCTACGGGCGATCGCTGCGCACCCTCATGCGTTTCCGCTTGCTGGTCGTCGTCTTCTTTGGTGTGGCGCTCGCGGCCACGGCTTGGGTCTACAACCTCGTGCCTCAAGGCTTCTTACCCGAAGAGGATCAGGGCTACTTTATTACCCTGGTGCAGTCGCCCGAAGGCGTCTCGCTCAACTACACCGTTGATGTGGTCGCCAAGGTCGAGGCGGAATTGCTCAAGATTCCGGAGGTGGAAGCCACGTTTGCGGTTGCGGGTTTTAGCTTCACGGGAACCAGCGCCAGTAACGGCATTGTTTTCTCACCGCTCAAAGACTGGCGCGAACGACCGGGACGGCCGGTACAGGCGATCATTGGGGAGCTGTTTGCCAAGTTTGGTGCGATTCCCGAAGCGCGGGTTTTTCCCGTCAACCCGCCGCCGATTCAGGGCTTAGGAACCTTCGGCGGCTTTACGTTCCAGTTGCAAGATCTGCGCGGCGTCAATGATCTGGATACCCTGGTACAGACAGCGGGAGCGATCATTGGCCAGGCGAATCAGCCGGACTCGGGGTTGCAACGGGTATTCACCACCTTTACCGCCAACACACCAAAGCTGAACCTGGAGGTGAACCGGGAGGGTGCCAAGGCGGTGCAAGTGCCTATTGATGCCCTGTTGCAAACCCTCCAAGCCGCGGTCGCTTCGCAGTACGTCAATGACTTTACCCTGGGGCAGCGCAACTATCGGGTTTATGTCCAGGCGGATCGGCAGTTTAGGGATGATCCGGGCGACCTCGATCGCATTTATGTCCGGGCTGATAGCGGTCGCTTCTTTAGCGTCGGCAGTTTGGTTTCTGAAGTACCGGAGGCCGGGGCGCGATCGATTGACCATTTTAATTTGCAACGCTCGATTGAAATCACCGGCGGCGCTGCCTTTGGTCAGAGTTCGGGGGATGCGATCGCCGCCATGGAACGGATTGCTGCCCAAACCCTACCCCCCGGTCTGGGCTATGAATGGGCGGGCACGTCGGCGGAGGAAGTAGAGTCTGGCGGTCAAGCGCCGTTGATCTTTGGTTTGGGCTTGGTGTTTGTCTTTCTGGTCTTAGCTGCCCAATACGAGAACTTTGTCGATCCGTTGATTATTATGCTGGCGGTTCCCCTCGCCGTCCTGGGGGCGTTGCTTGCGCAGCTGCTCCGGCAGTTCATGATTGGTGCGCCGGCCATTAACGATGTCTACTGCCAGGTGGGGTTGGTCATGCTGATTGGTTTAGCCAGTAAGAACGCGATCTTGATTGTGGAATTTGCTAACCAATTGCGGGCCCAGGGTTTGCCCCTGGTCAAGGCAACCGTTGAAGCCTCCCGTGAGCGTCTGCGCCCCATTCTTATGACGGCAATTTCAACCCTCTGCGGTATCTTTCCCTTGGTGGTGGCGACGGGAGCCGGGGCAGGGAGTCGCCAGTCTTTGGGCACAGCCGTTTTTGGCGGGATGTTTTTAGCCAGTTTCCTGACGCTGTTCGTGGTACCGGTGCTCTATGTGGTGATTATCTCCTTGCAAGGCAAGTTGGGTTGGGAAGAGGTGAAGCCAGAGTCCAAGTTTGAACTGCGGTGAGGATGATTGCTTGGAACCATCACTCTCGCGGTGATGATCATTGCTTGCCCACGGCATTACGATGACGCTTCTTTGGCTTGTGCTCGGGCCGCCAACTTCGCTCGAATTTCCTCATGATAATCTTTCGTGATTGGGTAAAAGTAGGCTAAACCCAAGCCCCCGATCAGCACCACCGCTGGAAAGACACTCATCACAATCCGGATTGCCAGTAGGGCGCTCTCGGGCTGTTCTGGGATCGGTGTGCCCGGTAGTTGCCGGATGAACCCGGCCAACTCCAGGCTCTGACCGACCAAGAAGAGTGCCAACGCCAGCCCCACCTTTTGCAGCAGCACCATAAAGCCGTAGAAAACTCCCTCGCGCCGCTCTCCGGTTTCTAGCTCATCCAGTTCGATCACATCGGGCACCATCGACCAGGGAATTAGATAGGCGACCGAGACGCCTAGGCCAATCAGTACCGAGAGAGCATAGGTCTGCCAAATTTGACCCGGCTGGAGCCAGAAGATGGCGATCGCTGCCCCAATCCAGATCACTGTCCCCAAGCCGTAGACCTTCTTTTTGCCCCAGCGATCGCTGACCTTTTGCCAGACAAAGAGCATCACCAGAGCTGTGCCCTGAACGGCGATCGCCACCTGAGGAAACGCAGACTCCGGCAAGCCGATCCAACTGACCACGTAGTAGATCAAAATAGAAGCGGTCAACTGCACCGCCAGCCAAGAGCAGAGATAAATACCAATCACATACAGAAACGGGCGCGTGGCAAAGACGATCTTGATTTGCGCCTTAAAATCCAAGCTCGGCTCAAAACTAGCAGGGCTCGGCACAACGATGGCCGGGCCCGTTTTGGGGGCTAAATGGGGCTCCGGCTGCGAAAAGATCAGCGTCAGGCCCGCAACGCCGCCCAGCAGCCCGACGAGCAACAGCCGCAAAACCATGAGGTTAACGGCATTTTGGGCCACGGCGGCCAGGCCGACAACCGCCGCCAAACTGCCCAAGCCCGCCAAAATATAGCCGACGTTACGGCGCACGGCATAGGGCAAAAGCGGTTCGCGGTTACGCTCCTGAATGCGGCAGCAGCACCAGAGCGTGGCGGCTGTGGCAATCCAGGCCGAGAGTTCACCGAGGGCTAAATATTGCCGTTGGGGATTGTCCGGATAGAGCGAAAAGATCACCTGCGCCAACACCAGGGAGAGAATGCTACCGCCGATGGAGAAGGCCATGCGAAAGCTATTGAGGCTGGTGCGCTCGTTGTAGTCTTGGGTCAGCTCGGGGGTAAGCGCGGTGTAGGGCAGATTGACGGCAGTGTAGGCCAGATTGAAGAGAATGCCAATCAGGACATAGTAAGCAAACAAGAGCCATTCATTGGTGGTGGGGTTGCCACTAAAGCGGGGCACAAGCCATTGCACAACAAACAGCAGCCCAAAGGGAATGATCCCCCCCAGCATCCAGGGAATCCGGCGACCCCAACGGCTGCGGGTGCGATCGCTTAACATCCCCGTAACCGGATCATTGATGGCATCCGAAATCTTGCCGATCGCCAGCACCATGCCGGCAAGACCTGCCGAGAGCCCCGCCACATTGGTGAAAAAATAGAGCAGAAAAAACACCAGCACATTAGCGGTCATGGCCGGGCCAAGGTCGCCCGCGCCGTAGGCGAGCTTGGTTGAGAGTCGCAGGGATTCCCGTGCGGGGTGGGGGGAATTGTCCATAGATTTTTAGATCTGGGCTGAGGGCTGGGAGGGACGTCTTCAGTCTGATACGGTTAAGTCGAAATACCAATGGACGCCACCTTAACCCTGGGTCCGCATGGCTTGATTATCGCGCAACCCTACGCCTTATCCTCATCCCTATGGCAGACCTTTACGTATCCTGGGCCGACTATCACCGGAAAATTGAGCAGTTGGCCGTCTTGATTCACCACAGCCATTGGCAATTTAACCAGATTGTCTGCATTGCTAAGGGCGGCCTGCGAATTGGTGATATTCTCTGTCGCCTTTACGATGCGCCGCTGGCGATTTTTTCGGCAGCCTCCTACGGTGGCCCCGAGAACCAAACCCAGGGGCAGCTTCGCTTTGCCAAGCATCTGACGATGACCACCCCAACACTGGGCGATCGCATCCTGTTGGTGGATGACCTGGCGGACTCGGGTGTCAGCCTACACGAATCGCGGCAATGGCTCTTAAACCGCTACAGCGAACAGATTCAAGACCTCCGCACCGCCGTCTTGTGGTACAAACAATGCTCGTTTTTTGAGCCAGACTATTATGTGGACTACCTGGCTGAGAATCCCTGGATTCATCAGCCGTTTGAGGTTTACGAAACCCTGAACATCGGGCAACTGGCCCAGCAGATCTTGGGTGAACGAGATGAGGCGGGGGTGATGTCGGAGTGAGCTTGGGTGACGGCTGATGGGGACCGAAATTATATGTTGAGATGCCCAATCACAGTGCAATAAGGGTTATAGCTATAGCGGTTTTCATGATCATGAGGTGCGTTAATCCCCCTCAATCCCCCTTGGAAAGGGGGAGGTGGTGTTCTCATGTTTTCGAAATTGGCTATAGATATCCCGATATCCCAAGAATTAAAGATGGTTGCTATGATCCTCTTTGGTCATTCTGGACGTAAATAAAATCACAAAATCGTGGAAGTCAAGCAGAGCCGGGTTTTGAGTGATTTTGAACTGATAGAAACTCAAAATAACCTCGCTTAGATACACCCTCAATTCTAGCAATAGCGGACGCGATCGCCTTTTCCCGATACGATCGTATCCTCACGACTTCTGAACTTTTAGAGAGTCTGCAATCCTCTTCTGCGCGAATCACCTGCTTCATGCACAAACTTCTTTGGCAACGCTTCAACCAGCTCCAAAGCGATCGCCCCCTCCAACTCTTTTTCATTTTCACCTTCTTAGGGATCGGCATTCTGCTACGGGTGATCTGGCCCACCGACATGGAATGGAAATGGGAAGAACGCTGGATGTTTGAGCAGGCTAGCAAAATTGTCACGGGAGAAATACCCTTGCCTTGGTTGGGTATGAAGAGTTCTGTACTCGTGAATAACCCGGGCATGAGCGTCTGGAGTTTTGCCTTCATTCGCCTGTTTGTGGCTACGCCTGTGGGCATGGCGCAGTTTATTCAATGGCTCAATGGTGTGATGCTGCTGCTCTTTACCGGGTTTATCCTCTGGCAAGTGCCGCAACGGGAGCAAACGCCCTGGCTCTGGGGCATGGCGATTATGGCGGTTAACCCGTTTGCGGTGCTCTTCTCTCGGCGGATTTGGACACCGAATATTCTCAGCCCCTTTGTGTTTGTAACCTTGGTGGGTCATTGGTTTCGCCATCGGTTTTGGGGGGCATTTTTTTGGGGGTTAGCCAGTCTGGCCAGTGGTCAGGTACAGATGGGCGGCTTCTTTTTTGCCTTTGGTCTAGCGGCTTGGACGGCTTGGGTTGATTGGCGAGAGCAAACATTTCGTTGGCAGACTTGGGCGGGCTGGGCGACGGGGACGGCGATCGCCTTTATCCCGCTCATCCCTTGGCTCATCGAGATTGTTCCCCAAATGGAGAGCTACCGAAAGTCGATTGTGGCGCTGCTGTTCCCAAAGTTTTATGTCCAATGGATTACCGCTGCGCTGGGCACAAACCTGAGCTATACACTCAAGGAATTTTTCTGGGGCGGGCTGTTGCAGGAACCGAAAATCTGGGGTCTGCCCACCTATGGCGTGGCGATCGCCCACCTGGGTCTTGTCGTGGTTGGCGCTTACCCCGCCTATCGCTGGTGGAAACTGCGCCACGATCGCCGCCAGCGCCCCCAGCCCCAACCCACTCGTTTAGGGTTTTATCTCAAGGCGATGGCGATCGGTACCGGTGGCGCTTATACCCTTTCGCGAGTGAATGTGCATCCCTATTACATCGTGATTGTCTTTCCGTTTATCTACTTTTGGTTGGCGACGTTGTATCAGCATCGGGTCAAAGTCTTGGTGGCGATCGCCCTGCTGCAACTCTTGATTAGCAGCAACTTTTTAGTCTTCGTCCATCGCACGGGAGGAATGCCTGCCTGTGGTGATGGCTATGGCGTTTCCTATCGCTTCCAAACGGAGTTCCCAACCCCGATCATGCAGGATTGTAACTTCTTGTAATACCAACCCATCATGGTCGATAGCCCTCCAGACAGACTCGCGGAGGCAGACATATTCGCTGACGTCAATTCCGGTTTTCTGCTTAAACCCCTTCAGTCCCCCCAATTCCTGAGCAATAATGGGGAGAGCAGATATTTTGAAAACGACTGAGAAGAACTATGCAAACGGCCGATTCCCCCACCCCCACTGTCGGGATGGTTGCCCCCAAGCTGGGCCTCCCCGTCACCATTATCACTGGCTTTTTGGGCAGTGGTAAAACCACGCTTCTCAACCATATCCTCAGCAATCAAGCGGGCGTGAAGACAGCGGTGCTGGTCAACGAGTTTGGGGAAATTGGTATTGATAACGAGCTGATTATCTCCACCGACGATGACATGGTGGAGTTGAGCAACGGTTGCATCTGCTGCACGATCAACGAAGATCTGGTCAATGCCGTCTATCGCGTCCTAGAACGGGACGATAAAGTGGACTACCTGGTTGTGGAAACCACCGGCCTCGCTGATCCGCTCCCCGTCGCCCTCACCTTCCTGGGCACAGAACTGCGAGATATGACCCGTCTCGACTCAATCGTCACGCTCGTGGACTGCGAAAACTTCAGCCTCGATCTTTTCAACAGCGAGGCAGCGATGAGCCAGATTACCTACGGCGACGTAATTTTGCTCAACAAGATTGATCTGGTCGATGAGGCGGATGTGGATGCGCTGGAATTGCGCCTTCGGGAGATGAAGCGAGATGCCCGGATCATTCGTACTCAAAACTCCCAAGCCGCGCTACCGCTGGTCTTGAGTGTGGGTCTGTTTGAGTCGGATAAGTATTTTGATCAGGTGGATAATGGCGATGATCACGGACATGACCACGATCATCATCATCACGGTCACGATCATAACCATGATGGGGAGGACTGCCATGATCCTGATTGCACCGATCCGTCCCACGAACATCATGATCATGCTCACCCCGATCATAGCCATCACGACCATTCCCATCACCTAGAAAATGATGGCTTCGTTTCCATTTCTTTCCAAACCGATAAGCCCCTAGCAATTCGCAAGTTCCAATATTTTCTGGATAATCAACTCACGCCGAATATTTTCCGGGCCAAGGGCATTCTCTGGTTTGATGAGAGCCCGAGCCGCCATATTTTTCATCTCAGTGGTAAACGCTTTGCTATTGAAGATGAAGAATGGGGCGATCGCCCCCAGCGCAACCAATTGGTGCTCATTGGTCAAGACCTAGATCAAGCCAAGCTACGAGAACAGATTGAGGCTTGCGTTTTGAGCGAGTAAAGAAAAATTTTCCATTGATTGCTCTCCTCTTAAAGCAACACCCGAACAGCGTGAGGCTTGGGAAATTTTTGGTGGGGGCTATGGATTACATTGGGATACTTTAGATCAAGACTTGAGCACAGAGGGGATGCTGCGTGATGCGCCTGCTCCGAGAGCAGCACGTTTGATGAGTGAATTACAGCAATCGATGGTTTCATGATTACCTCGGCAAAACCCAGCAAAAATCGTCAACAACCTGTAGATCAACGGCTGATCCACAATGGTCTGTCTTGGCAGCAGTTCAAGCTCATTCGAGCAGGGTTTGCTTCATCCCCTACCGTACGACTTTTTTATTATCAAAATACAATTGAAATTCTCATGCCAGGTCGTGATCATGAATTTTTCAAAAGTATCATCGGGATGCTGATTGAGTTGTTCTGCCTCGAAAACGAGGTTGAATTTGAGCCGCTGGGGTCAACCCCGCAAGAAAATAATATCCAAGAAGTTGCCGCAGAGCCCGATGAATCCTATTGCTTTGGCGACTCAAAACCCATCCCTGATCTGGCAATTGAAGTGGTGTTTAGCACGGGTGGGCCAGACAAGTTGCAGCGATATCAGGCGTTAGGCATTCCGGAAGTCTGGTTTTGGCAGGATGGCGTTTTGCAGATTTATTACCTGGAGAATGGGAGGTATGCACGGAGCGATCGCAGCCACATTCCCAGCCTCGCAGGCTTGAAGGTTGATGTACTGACGCGTTGTATTTTGGTTGCCCAAACATCGGGCGCAATTGATTACAGAAAACGTAGAGTAATGCTGGGTGATTTTATTTAAAGCTGCTTTCTGTTTTAGGGGAAACGAAAAGAGAAATCAAGGCGCAATGGATTATAGCAGCATTGAAGTGGATTCTGAATTCATCGAAATGATAACCTTTAAATAAATCAACACCCGAAATAATCCAGCTAGAGGCGGCGTTGCATCCCCCCTCAATAGCGGTGAATGCTGGCTGACGTTTCCGGCAC
>JBMYQW010000026.1:0-21873 GCA_049601735.1 Spirulinaceae cyanobacterium | reverse complement strand
CCACCTCCCCCTCCTGGGACTCCTCCCAGGAGGAGATTTCAAAGCAGAGCATCCCCTCTCAGGAGGGGGAGGTGGGTCGGGTTTGTGCCGCCACAGAAGCCCTTTGGATAAAGGATTTCATGCTTGAGCTCCTCCCCTAACCTCCGTTTCGCTACTTGAGGCAGGTTCGGCTCTCGATCACCACGGACTCCCCACCATCGTAAATCCACTCCAATAAAACGGATGGCTTAAATCTGTATCGGCATACTGCGTGAGTTCATCCGGGAGCGTGAGCCCTCTTAATGGCCCCTCAGCATTCACGGCGTTCCCCTGCAAGAGCGCCAACTGAGCCCGCCGCAGGGCTTCGGCTTTAATCGTCACGTCCGGGTTGCCCAGCGCCGCGTAAAACTCATCCATCAGCATCAATGTGCCCCAGTCCGAGACCTGCCACAGGCTGGCCAGCGCCGACTTCACGCCGGACTGCACCGCCAACCCGGCAAAGCCCAGCTCGGCATAGGGGTCGCCAAAGGCGGTTTCACAGGCGCTCAGGACTAAGAGTTCCACGGTTGGCGCATCAAACCAGCGCAGTTCGCGCAGCTCATTGACGCCGATGCGATCGTCGCCCCAGAGCTGGATATAGGAGTTCGTGGCTTGTCCGGGTTGAAACGCGGCATGGGTCGCTAGATGGACAATCTTAAAGTTGCGATCGCGGCTTTGGGTCTTGAGGTTTTCCCAGGTGAAGGCTTGGTTGAGGTATTGCTCACCGCCCTGCTGCTGGGTAATGAGGGCGAGTTCGCTGGGCACGGCGGGCAGGGGGTTGAGCTGACCAAACTCGGATGCACCCATCGCCAGCACAGAGGCATCCTGCAAGGGTGCATAGCTGGTATCGGTGAGGCTCATGCTGGGAATCTGCCCCAGGCTGTATTTTTCGACGAGGAATTGCTCACCATCATGCAGGGCGGCTAAGGGGATGGATCGCAACCCCTCGCCCATTGAGAACACCAGGGTGTCAATATTAAGACCAACGATCGCCCCTTCAATCGGACGAATTAGCCAGTTGTAAAGCTGTTGCGCGGGGTCGAGGTAGCGATCGCCCCGGCCAAGGGTAATGCCTCGCCGGAAGCGGCGGATCGTGTTGTGGAGCTGGTCTTGAGTGGCGGCGGGAACGACGGTTCGCAGCATCTGGTCATCGGGGGTAATCAGGATCAGTTCCAGCGCATCGGGGTTGCTGGTGGCATAAATTAGCGCCGGAACTGTGCCGGTTTGGGATTGAATGCGATCGAACGTTTCTCGGATATTGGCGACAGTGCTTACATTACCGTCACCACCATCATTTCCTTCTCCAGAATCTGCTTCAGCTTCTTCCTCCACATCATCCACACCAAACTCTTCTGTGCGTAAACCCTCGACGAAGTTAATTTCTTCAGACCCGATCGTGTAGGTAATATCTGCGACTGCACCATCACGTGAATCGCCAAAAAAGCTGGTAATAACTTCATCAGCACTCAGGAAGGGATCTGTCGGCGTAGATCCTGCGACCACCGCACTCAGTTCTGGTCCCACGCCATTGGTGAGGATTTGAATTCCCGTTTGGCGGTGACTGAATAAATAGGAATTAGTGGGGAAGATCGTGGCCGTTGTGCCTGCTGTAATCGCTGCCGCTGTCCCATTGAGGCTGGCATCTCCCACAATGAAGGGAATTAGGCTGTTACCCCCATGTTGAATCGTGATTGCGCCGCCGGAGAGTTTTCCTGCGCTGGAAATGCTGGCGGCAAAGCTATTGAAGGGACTATTGCTGGCGGAGAGTGCCCCAGAGATTTGCACCGTTTGGTTACTTGAAATCGACACTGTTCCGCCTCGGCCAAACTGGGCTTCGGTGTTAATGTAGCCAACCTGTACGGCTTTGTTCGCATCAATGGTCACTGTCCCCGCCGTCATGCCGTTATACGTCGCGGAGGTGTTGATGTCACCGGAAATATTGACCCTGCCGCCGCTGGTCACGGTCACATTGCCTCCATTGCGTTGAAGGGGTGAGAGCGTCACAAGCCGTTGGGCAGAAATATCCCCTCCGGCGGTGAGGGTAATATCACCACTCCCGTTGTTGGGCACAGCTGAGGCTTGATAGGCACTGTCGCTAGTGTCGAGCGTGATACTGCTAACATCAATTGATCCAACAGCATTGAGACTAATATCTTTCTGGTTGCCACGGGTTCCAATGAGTCCCGTGAGGGTGATGGAACTGTCGCCGCTGATCGACACTTGACCCCGTGAGAGATAAACATTGGCATTTAAGTCCCCCACATGGTTCGCGATCGTGACATTATTCCGTTTGCTGTAAAGATCACCCCCTAAGTTCCCACTGGTATTACCAGAAAGGATTGATTGATTCATCACTAAGTTAGCAAGATAAGAATCACCTGTTTTGTCTTCCAGATAAATCCCTCCACCATCGACTGCTTGATTATTGGCGATCGTGGAATTTGAGATTGTAATTGCCCTGTTATCTGCAAAAACACCTCCACCATCGACTGCTTGATTATTGGCGATCGTTGAGTCTGAAATTGTGGTGGTTCCTTGTGTGTGAATTCCACCACCGCGTCTCGTCGAAGAGTTACCTGAAATCGTTGAGCCTGAGATATTCAACGTGTCTCCAGCAAAAACTCCGCCTCCCTCATATTCCGTGGCTGTAGAAGTGATGGAGTTCCCCAAAATCTGGGAGCCAGATATACTGACATTGTTTTCACCATAAACACCACCGCCCCTATATTCAGCATTATTTCCTGAGATGACTGAGTCAATAATCTGTAGATAAAGGACACCATGAGAAACATTGCGATAGCCACTGTAAACACCCCCGCCCTTACGAGCTGAATTTCCCGTAATTGTCGAATTACGGATTGTTAATGTTCCAGAGCCTCCGGTGGATGCTGGGAAGTAGGCCCCATGATAAACCCCACCCCCTGAGTAAGTGCTACTACCATTCTGGATAGTGATGTTTTGGATGGTGGCATTTTGCGCCGAAGTGTAAAAAACTCGGTTGCTCCCGCCGCCATCAACCGTTGAACCGTTGCCATCAATCGTCAAATTGTTGGTTCCCCAAGCAATTTCCCCAGTGGTTAGCGTCACCGTACGGGGCAAGTCAAAGATCACCAAATCACCAGGACTGGCATTATTAATCTGATATCGGAGAGTACCGAAACCAGAATCATTAGGGTTATCCACAGTTAGCGTTGCCAGTTTGCCATCCCAAACACTCAACGTCTCGCTGGTAAACGGATTGTCCGCCCCAATGCCACCCGAAAGCGTACTGTATTCTAAATCCCAATCCCCACCATAATTCGCGCTGCCCGTCGCATCCACCGACGCCGCCACATCCGCCCCAGTCAGGTCAGCAATGCTCTGCACCAATGCCTCCCCCGTCGCCCCCAACGCCGTGAAGCAACTGTAGAGCAAGATATCTGCACTCTCCGTTAATGCCGCCCCCCAGCTTTGCAACTGCGCCGCATAATCATCAAGATTCTCACCCCGAACCCACTCGCTCCCCAGCCAGAAATTGCCCTCATTCCCCTCTGCAACGATCGCTACCGAATCCAGCTCACCCACCGAGTCACTGATCACCGCTAACTGCTCACTGACCACCGCAACCCCATCTTCATCCCGCTCAATGATCTGGCTCACCGTTCCCGCCGCCGCCCCATAAAGCAGTTGCTCCGGGTTATCCGCTCGGGCATCGATGAACACCGCTTGATCCGGGTTTTCGCCCGTGTCGCTAAACCGCACAACGCGCGTATCACCTTGAATTAAATCCGCATCAGAGGGGGTAACTTGACCAGCGGCGTAGAGATCAACTTGCCGTCCAGAAACTTCGCCTGCGATCGCCACATCCCCATGCTGTAGGGGTAACGCCCCCGTGCTTACCCCGGCAGGGTCTAGAGCAACCACGGAAAGATTACCCGACCCGGTTAATAACGCAGGTAGATCAACGGGTTTAATTCCGGATGCGATCGCCCCTTCATCCACCTCCAAACTCAACAACATCCCCGGCTGAGACAAATTCACCAGCCGCTCACCAGGGACAGCGGCAAGGGTTACAGTCTCCGCTGCGATCGCCCCCTCATTGAGTACCGTCCCACCGCTCAAACTCAGATGCTGCCCATGACGTAAATCACCAAAATTCAGAATCGCCCCCGGTTTCTCACTCAAGAATGCGAATTGATTCGGCGCACCGACCAGCGTGGCGTAGTCGTTGGCTCCTGTGGCGTTAAACCAGCCGCCCTCAAAACCAATCCGGTCAGCCGTCGTCGCATAAAAGTCACCGCCAATATTCAAACTCGCGCCCGAACCAAAGACAATTCCCGCCGGGTTCATCAGGTACAGGTTCGGCGTGGCTTGGATCAGTCCGTTAATAACCGACGCATCGCCCCCGGTGACGCGCCCAAAGATATTACTAACGCTCGGGTTGCTCAAGAAATTGGCAATTTCACCGCTGCTGAGACCAAAGTCCTGAAAGGAATGAAACAGATTCTCGCCTGCCTGGGTTCCACCCTGGATCTGGTAGGTCTGACCGTCAATGGTAATGATCGTCCCCGTGCCATCGGGGGCGGGGGAGATCGATTGGGCAAGGGCGGGAAAGGGCAGAGCGCAGGCAACGGAGATGGCCCCGCAGAGCCACAGGGGCGAGTTCAGCATGGTGGCGATGGTGGCGATTTGCGGATTTATTTGCTGTGGGAAATATTAGGGTTTACCCTCCAGTATGGGTGACGGAATTTTGGATGTCACGGCGGCGAGAAGGGGTTCAGCCTATTGGCGGAATTTGGCAATTCATCCTGAAACGCCAAGGCGCACCTCTACCACGGGCTCCCCACTAGGGTAAACGCGCTCCAATAGTAGGGGTGTCGCCAATTGCGATCGCCATACCGCTCTAGGGTTGCGGGCAAAGTTACCCCCTCAGCCAGGGTATTCTGAGCCGTTGCCTCCCCGCGCAGCAAGGCAAGCTGGGCCTGGCGCAGGGCATTGGCGCGGGTGGCACTCTCTGGCAGATGGCGATACAGCTCATTCATCAAGACGAGCGTCCCCACATCATTGGCATACCAGATGCTGGCGATCGCCGCCGGAACTCCCGTTTGCACCGCCAAACCCGCAAAGCCAAACTCCGCTTCCGTGGAGCCAAAGGCCGTCCGGCAGGCACTGAGCACTAACAGTTCAACGGCCTGGTCGCGCCAGGGAATGGTTCCCAATTGATCCAGTCCGATCCGCTCATCCCAGAGTTGAATGTAGGAATTTTCGATCTGCCCCGAGCGAAATTCCGCATGGGTGGCGATATGCACCACATTGAAAGGTTCTTGCTGCTGCTGCTGCCAATTTTTCCAGGTGAAGTCTTGGTTGAGCAGCGAGACATTGTCTTTGGTTGTGGTCTTGGCCACTGCCGCGAGTTCCACCGGAACCGTGGGGAGGGGCGGTTGGTTGGCAAATTCCGCCACCCCCATGGCTAGTACCCGGGCATCCGCTTGGGGGGTACGGGTGGTCTGGGTGAGGGAAAGGCTCGGTACTACGCTCAGGCCATAGTCCTCAATGAGAAAGTTTTCGCCATTGTGCAGCGCCGCTAGGGGCAAGGTGCGCAGCCCTTGATCGAGGCTAAAAATGAGCGTATCGATGTTAAAGCGATCGAGATCGGCCTGTAGGGGCGCAATCAGCCATTGGTGTAGTTCCTGGGCGGCGGGTAGATAGCTGGTGGTGAGCCGTCGTACCGGATCGGTAATTTCGCGGCGGAAGGTGCGGATGGTTTCGAGGAGGGCGCGATCGCTCACGGGAACCCGGTAATGCAGCGGTTCGGCCAGCTCCGTCACTAGGATTAACTCTAAATACTGCGATCGCACCAGCGCATAGATCATCGCACTCGGGCTCCCTGTCGCAGTGGACTGCTCGCGCAAGATGCCTTGAATCTCTTCGAGGGTAATGGTCTCACTCCGGTCAGACTTGCCGAGATAGTCCGCGATTTCGCTACCAAACAAGCTCTCTAACCCGGTAATCGCCCCGGCAATATCATCGCCATCGAGCAGTTGGGAAATGGCGTTGCGATCGGGCAACATTACATCCTGGCTACCCGAGCCGCTACTGCTGCCCTGATTCGAATCGAGACCGGCCTGCTGGGTTTGCAAATTGGGGTCGGAAACAGTGGGCGGCGCAGCCACAGTGGGGGGGAGCGCGGGCAAGATGACGTTTTGCATATTTAACGCCCCCGTCGTTCCCAGGGCTTGAGACGCAGCGAGATCCACAGTAACGGCAGTGGTGGAGCGGGAATAGTCAAGGGTATTGAGACCGCCGCCGCCATCGAGTAGACCATTAAAGTTGACGCCATCGTTAAACACAAAGGTATCTGCCCCTGTGCCACCGGTAATCTGCTGCACATTACTGAAGGCGATCGCGCTGCCGAAAGCATTAAATTGACCCTGGTTCGCGCCGGTGAGTTCCCAGGTGGTGGCGTCTGTCCAGTTGCTCATATAGCCCATCTGGAGCATTCCCGCGCCCGCGATCGAGGTGGTTCCCATGGCCAGGGCATTTTGCAGCACCGGAGTATTTTCGATCGCCAGCATTCCGGTATGGTTCGGGTCGCCCCAGACCACTTGACCAAAGCCATTGAGGCGATCAATCTTCACCTGAGAAAGATCGTGAAAGCCCGGTTCATCGCCCAAACTGCCAATCCGCAGCCCTTCCGTCGGGGAAAAGGTCGTCAGGGTCAGGGTTCCGGTATTGTCGCCCGTAAAGCTGCCGCTGATGGTTGAATGATCCGCCGCGATCGTCAGGCTTGAACCCGTCAGGTCGCCATTGA
Organism: Spirulinaceae cyanobacterium; assembly: GCA_049601735.1. Lineage (GTDB taxonomy): Bacteria > Cyanobacteriota > Cyanobacteriia > Cyanobacteriales > Spirulinaceae > SIO3F2. Next base: position 15,065 of record JBMYQW010000026.1, on the reverse strand, counting down.
GATTCACGTTGGGCGCTCGCAAGACCAAGTGGGGCGTACTCAGGGAAACGTTGGTGTTGATGTTGATCGTGTTCGTGGCCTCCAGAATCACATTGCCCGTTTGGGCCGCCAAGGCGGTTCCCGAAATGACAAAGGTCGAACCGGGATCATTGGCAAAAATGCTAGGCAAGTTGCCATCACCTGGGCTGGCGGGGGCGCCCACCACATTGATATTGATCGGGTCAAGGAAGAGTGTCCCCATCTCTCCGAACGGTGCATCTAGATTCGCCTGACCGTCATACATTAAGCTGACCAGAGCTGAGACCTCCACAAAGCCGCCATCCCCGCCCTGAGCGCCGCCCTGGGCCGAGAGCTGGCCATAAAACGCGGTGACATCATCAGACCAGACGAGAATATCGCCACCATCGCCGTGATCGCCCGTGGCATCGGCACGAATCCGGCTGTCTCGGTCTGCAAAGGTGCGCGTTGCCGTTTCGCCAATGCGAATGCGCCCGCCGCCGCTCGTGCCGGAGGCATCCAACTCGGCCCCGAGCAGGGCTACTTTATCGCCATCAAGATTAATTCGCGGTGTCCCATCGGTGGCTGAGGTTGTGCTGGCATTGAGCGTCCCCGTGACCGTCACCGAACCGGGCGAGGTGGGAATCGGGATGGAAGACCCCGGAACGTAGAGTTGGCCATCGTTGCCAAATTCAACGCCGAGGCTATCGGGCGTGAGGCCGCTCCCGGTGAGGAGTTGGGGCAGATCAAGGGGGTTGAGCGTGGTATCCGAACCAGGATTGGTAATCTCTAAGCTCAACAGGCTATCGGGCTGGCTAATTTTGACGCGATTCGTGCCCGGAACCGCCATCACTTGCAGGTTGCCGCCCTGGGCGGTGAGCCGACCCGTATGGAGTACCGAACTGCCGACCAGGTTCAGGTTCTGTCCCGCGCCGACCTGGAGGTGACCGGCGTTGGCGATCGCCCCCGCCTCGCCATCGGTAAACACAAAGGCCTGGGGCGTACCGCTAAGAGCCGCATAATCTTGGCTGTCGGTTGTCCAAACCCCCTGGGCAAATTCCATGCCCGTGGCCGTTGTAGCGGTAAAGTCTCCGCCCACATTCAAGCTGGCATTGGCCCCAAAGACGATCCCCGCCGGATTCATCAAGTACAGGTTTGGGTTGGCTTGGACGAGGCCATCAATCACCGAGGGATCGCCCCCGGTCACGCGCCCGAAAATATTGGCAATGCTCGGATCGCTCAAAAAGTTGGCAATCTCGCCGCTGCTCAAACCAAAGTCCTGAAAGGAATGGAAGAGGTTTGCGCCCGCCTGGGTTCCCCCTTGGATGTGATAGGTGTTGCCATTGAGCGTCACCAGGGTTCCTGTGCCGTCAGGTGCTGCCGTGATGGATTGGGCCAGAGTGGGGGATGTCAACGTCAGCGGGAAGAGAAGTCCCACCCCTATCCAGAGTAAGGGCTTAAGCATGAATGGCAGTCTCAATCAGAATGGCCAGTATCAATCTGTCTGTAGATGTAGCAGAAGTAGCACGCTGAGAGACTGGATGCTGCGATCGCCGGAAAGGCTCTATGATTTTGCGATCGAGGGTGTAGCACAACTCTAACAAGTTTTGCAAATATGACCTATTCACCCCCATCCACCACAGATTCTTTCCTAGGCATCAACAATCTTGACCGTAACGAGGATGGCTGCAATCCGGATCAGTATATTGCCGCAATTCCAGTGACAAGGGATATTTTGCGAGCAACCCAAATTGGGAATGCTCCGCAGCCCTCATTTTCACGACGACGGACTGAGGGGTCCGAAAGTTTCCGAAGGTGGTGCATTACGGCGACCTCAAGGGCGGGGGCGAGGTTTGCACCGATGCGCTGTTGATGAGTCGACACAACGATATTGAGAGCCCACTGCCGGGGCGTGTGTTTTATCCCAGCTCGAATCAGTCCGACTACAGATGAAATCTAGTCTTAAGCGCCGGACTATTCCCGCTGGGAACACTGTGCGAACGACAAGCTCAGTCCTCATGATCTTGGATCTGTAGCCTGAATTTATGGATTCGGTATCACCAAGGACTCCCCACCAGCGTAAAAGCACTCCAGTAAAAGGGATGACTTAGATCTTGCTGTCCCCCCGTACTGTGTCGCAGCAGCAGCGATCGCACCGCTGAATTCTCGGGTAGTGTAGTCTCTCCGCTCAAGAGCGCCAACTGTGCCTGACGTAATGCCTCCGCCTTGATCGTGATGTCTGGATCGCTCAACTGCTGATAAAACTCGCCCATGAGCTGCATCGTCCCAGAATCAGAAATCTGCCAAAGACTCGCCAAGGTCGTCTTCACGCCCGCTTGCACCGCCACACCGGCAAAACCCAGCTCGGCGTAGGGGTCGCCAAAGGCGGTTTCGCAGGCACTGAGCACCAGCAGTTCTACTTTCGGGTCTTCAAACCACCGTAATTCCCGGAGTTGATTCACATCAATCTGGTCATCGCCCCAGAGCTGGATGTAGGAGTTTTCCAGCGCACCGGGCTGGAACGTGGCATGGGTGGCAAGGTGGACAATTTCAAAGTTGCGTTGGCGGCTCTGGGTCTTGAGATTGTTCCAGGTGAAGGTGTGATCGAGGTATTGCTCCCCAGATTTGAGCGTGGTGATCAGGGCCAGTTCGTTGGGGACAGCGGGAAGGGGGCCGAGGTCTTGGAATTCAGAGGCTCCCATGGCGAGAACATTGGCCGCTTGAAGCGGCACATAGCTGCTATCGGTGAGGCTCATGCTGGGGATTTGCCCGAGGCTGTATTTTTCGATCAGGAATTGGTTCCCGTCGTGTAAAGCGCCGAGGGGCAGGGTGCGCAGACCATCACCCATCGCAAACATCAATGTATCGACGTTGAGGTTTTCAATGCTGCTCTCGATCGGGCGAATCAGCCAGTCGTAGAGTTGCTGGGCGGATGCTTGGTAGCCACGACTCACAGTGGTGATGCGGCGGCGGAAGGTGCGGATCGTGCGTTGGAGGGTGGAGCGATCGGCCTCGGGGACAACAGTGCGCAGCAGTTGGTTATCGGGCGTGACAACAATGAGTTCGAGGGCATCGGGCTGGCTTAATGCATAGATGAGTGCGGGTGTGGTTCCGGTTTGTGCCTGGATTTGTTTGAAGGTGTCGCGGATGTTGGCAATGCTTTCTGCGTTATTGTCTTCATTCGTTTCGCTGCTCCCCACATTTTCTGACTCCGCCTGTAATGCCGAGTAACTCTGGGTAAGCGCATCATCTAACCGAATCAGTTCTTGCAGAACGACATTGTCATCCAAAGAACCGCCTGTGGCGCGATCGCCCGGCAACTGCCAAGTAAACCCACCTTCTTCAGTGAAGATCGTCTCGGCATTGAGTTGACGGCCGACCCGTTCAATCAAGCCTTTGGTATCGAGATATTGATTAACGGGTTCTGAGCCCGCCACATCATTGGCAACAGTTGCCCCAAAACCATTGGTGAGAATCTGAATGCCGGGTTGAATTTGGCTAAAGAGATATTCATTGGTCGGAAAAATCGTGAAGCCATTGCCTGCGGTGATGGCATTCGAGGTTCCATTTGTACTGGCATCACCTACCACAAAGGGGACTAAACCATTGCCGCCATGCCGAATCGTAATTGCGCCGCCTGAGACCTCACCTGCACTAGAAATACTAGCGGCAAAATCATTAAAATCACTATCCCCCGCTGCCAATGCGCCATCGATCTGAACAAAGCGATCGCTCTCCAGCGTAACCCTACCGCCTGCTCCCATATCTGCTTCGGTATTGATAAACCCAGTTTTGATCCCTAACGCACCATTTAAACTCACATTGCCTCCATTACCCCCCGTCGCTGAAGAAGCGAGAACTGAGCCAGAGCCACCACTACTGAGCGTATCAATCACGCCTCCGGTGCTGGTGATTGTGATATCACCAGCATCCGTGCCGAAAATGGGACTGGTGTTGAGTTCGCGCGCCCTGATATCCCCTCCAGCCATCATCGTGATGTCACCACTAGGATTACCAGCAGTACCCTCTGTCTGGAGTGATAAACCTGTGATGTCGATACCTGAAGCGGCATTGACTGTTAAATCGTTACCGTTAGTGTCAATACTTCCTGTCACGGTAATCGAACCGGAACCGCTTAAAGACACTTGGCGATTTGCATCAATATCCAAGTTCAAGTCACCAATATGGTTGGTAACAGCAACATTTCCATTAACACTCTGAATTCCACTCCCATTGCCATTGGCAAAATTTCCTGAAATCACAGAGTTGGCGATTGAAATATTTCCATTAACACTCCGAATTCCACCCCCATTGCCCTCACTAGGATTTCCTGAAATGGCAGAATTTCCTGAAATCACAGAGTTGGAGATTGAAATATTGCCATCACTTGAGATTCCGCCACCATCTTGTAGGATTGATACATTATCCGAAATCGTGGAATCAATCACCGTGATAGTCCCAGAATCACTCACAACTCCACCTCCGTTAGTACCAGCAGAATTACCGGAAATCACTGAATCAATAACTGTGATATTTCCATAACTCCAAGCTCCACCACCAGAGGAGTATGCAATATTATTAGAAACCGTAGAGTTGTTTAATACTAAGTTGCTAGCGTTGCTGATCCCCCCGCCATTACCAGGGCCATTTGTGTCACCATCTGTAATGGTCAAGTTTTGAATGGTGGTTGTCTCTACCGATGAGAAAGCAGTACTCCTCAGAATCCTAAAGCCACCATTTCCCTGCAGAGTTGACCCATTGCCATCAATCGTGATACCTAACTGGTTCCAACTAACAGTCGTAGCGAGGTTAATGGTTCCAGTTACGGCAAACGTTACGGACTCATTATCCCCCACGTCCATCATCGCCTGTCGGAATGAGCCAGCCCCAGCATCGTTTAGGTTGGTGACAGTTTGATTCGCGAGTTTGCCCTGCCAAACGCTCAAGGTTTCAGCCGTGAATGGATTCCCCGCCTCGATACTTCCCGATATCGTGCTGTATTCTAAATCCCAATTCGCTTCATAGTTCGCGCTCCCCGTTGCATCCACCGAGGCCGCCACATCCGCTCCGGTCATGTCTGCAATGCTGTTGACTAGGGCCTCGCCTGTTTCGCCCAGCGCCGTGAAGCAACTGTAGAGCAAGATATCTGCACTTTCCGTCAGCGCCGCGCCCCAGGTCTGCAACTGTGCTGCATAATCATCAATGTTCTCTGCTCGTATCCACTCACTCCCCAACCAGAAATTCCCGGTATTCCCCTCAGCAACAATGGCAACCGAATCTAGCTCTCCCACGGAATCACTGATTGTGGCTAGCTGCTCCGTGATCACGGCAATTCCGCCTTCATCCCGCTCAATGATTTGGCTAACGGTTCCCGCCTCAGCGCCAAATAGCAGCGCCTCTGGATGATCTGCCCGACGGTCAATAAATATCGCCTGGTCAGGATTCTCTCCTGTTTCACTGAAGCGAATCACACGGGTATCACCTCGGATCAAATCTGCGTTGGTGGGTGTGACTGTTCCTGCGGCGTAGAGATCAATCTGTTGACCAGAAACTTCACCTGCAATGATGAGGTTTCCTTCGTTTAATCCATAGGTGGCAGCCATCCTGGCTGCGCTACGGCTTGTTAATGGTTCTGAACCTGTTAACAACGTTGGTAGATCAAGGGGGTGGATACCTGAAGCGATCGCCCCCGCATCCACTTCCAAACTCAGCAACATCCCTGGCTCACCAAGCCGCACCAACCTTTCCCCAGGGACGTCGGCGATCGTGACATTGCCCCAGGTTGAAGCGATCGCCCCCTGATTGAGAATCGTCCCACCCATCAAACTCACATTCTGTTCTGTTGTGAGGTCTCCGAAATTCAGAATCGCTCCTGGTTGCGCACTTAAAAAGGCAAACTGATTCGGTGTCCCGATTAAAGCCGCATAATCATTTGTACCTGTGGCGTTGAACCAGCCACTGTCAAAGCCAATGCGATCGCTCGTCGTGGCTGTGAAATCTCCCCCCACATTCAAACTGGCCCCCGAACCAAACACAATCCCAGCCGGGTTCATCAGGTATAGGTTTGAGTTTGCGCCCGTCACTTGAATCAACCCGTCAATCAAGGATGGCTCACCCCCCGTGGCGCGACCGAGAATATTCGTGATGCCGGGGTTGCTCAGAAAGTTAGCGATTTCGCCGCTACTGAGCCCAAACGATTGAAAGGAATGGAAGAGGTTCGCCCCGGCTTGAGTGCCGCCCTCAATGTGGTACGTGTTGCCGTTATGGTGGATCATCGTCCCCGTGCCATCCGCAGCAGGAACGATTGACTGAGCAAGGACTGGGGCGTTGAACAACAACGCACAAAAAATAGTGCCACCGAGCCAGCGTGAGGATTGAGTCATGGCGGTTCCGAAGTTGGCCTGAGTTGGGGTCGTTGTATGGTAGGTGTACCCGCGGGGAAGACCTATGCGCCTCGGCTCTAGTATAGTCTTGCGCCCGTTGGGTTGAGCTGCGCCAAACCGTTAATCATGACTCGCCTGCTGCTCGGCATAATCCCGAAACTTCACTAAGCTGTCTTGGAGCATTTTTTCCACCATCCCCCCGAGGAAGAGGTTGTCCATCATCTCACCCACCACGCCCGGAATCGCATAGGAAACGGTCAAACGGACAATGCTGCCAGCCTGCTTCTCACCCTGCTCATCCATTTGGTCATAAAAGCGGATTGCTCCCCGATTGGGTAGCCCATCCACGTACTCCCATTGAATAATCTGCCCAGGGATTTTCTTGGAAATGCGGGCCAGCCAGCTAAAGGAGAAGCCCAAGCCGCTCAACGTCCAGCGCGAGAGGCTCGGGTCATCGTCGAGTTCCTTCACTGAATCGAGCCAGATCATCCATTGGGGCATCTTCTCGATATCAGCCCAGCAGTCCCAGGCCTGCGATCGCGTCAGCGGTAGGTCAATTTGGACGCTATGTTCAAGCCAATCAGCCATAATTCAAAATCCTAAGCGATCGCCGCGACGGGTTCAGGGGTAACGCCAACGGTCTCTAAAATCGCCGCCGCCGCTTGCCGACCCGAGATCGTGGCTCCTTCCATACTATCGATATAGTCCTGCTGGGTATAGCTCCCGGCGAGGAAAAAGTTGGCGATCGGCGTTTTCTGCGCCGGACGATACCGATCCATCCCTGGCGCTTCACGGTAAAGGGATTGGGCTAACTTTACAACGCTGTACCAAGTCATCTCCAACTCCCGCGCCGAGGGGAAGAGAGCTTGCACCTGGGCCAAGATCTGCTGGGCAATTTCTTCGTTGCTCTTTTTAATAAACGGATCACCGGGCGTCAACACCAGTTGCAGCAGGGAGCCTTCGCCCTCGCGGTAATAGTCGCCGGGGCTGGTGAGCGCCAAATCCGCAAAGCAGGAGAAGTCGGCATCGGCGGTATAGAGCAGGTTGTCTAGACCCACCGCTTTTTCCAGTTGCTGGCGCTGCTCGGGGTCATTCATTTCCGTGACCCAGCCGTTGAAGCGCAGTTGCACGGTGGCCACGGGCACGGCGGTGAGTTGGTAGATGTTGTCAAACTCGGGCCATTTGCGCCAACCTTCCGGCAGCAGGCGCTGAATACCGGGAATATCGCAGGCGGCGACGTAGGTATCGGCGGTAATCGTTTCTGTGCGATCGCCCGCTGCAATCACGAGCCCGGTGACGCGGTCATCAATATATTGCACCTCCCGCACCCGGCGATTGGTGTGGATTTTAACGCCGCGATCGCTCAGATACTTGACAATCGGCTGATGCAGGTAGGTATCCGGTGAGCCTTCGAGCATCCGCAACACCGAGGCTTCGGTCTTGGCCGCAAAGAATTGGAAGATCGTCAGCATACAGCGGGCGGAAATATTTTCAGTGTCGATAAACCCGAGGGCATAGGCGATCGGGTCCCACATCCGCCGCAGACTCTGGTCATTGCCGCCCTGACCCCGGAACCAATCGGCGAAGCTAATCGCATCCAAGTCCCGAATCGTGCGCATCGCGCCGTTGAAGTCCACCAAACCGCGCACGATCGGGCTCGTGCCCAGTGCCAGGGAGTTGGCTAGCTTGTCGATGGTGCTCAGTTGTGAGGTGGTGAAGAAGGCTTTGAGTCCGTGGAAGGGCGCACCGACGGGAAAACGGAAGTCCAGTTGGCCAATCTTGCCGCCTTCGTTGACGAAGGTATGGGTATGCTCTTTGAGGCGCAAGTTGTCGATCGCCCCCACCTTCCGCATCAGGGCGAAGAGGTTGTAGTAGCAGCCAAAGAAGACATGAAGACCCATCTCCAGATGGTTGCCGTCTTTATCTACCCAACTGCCAACTTTGCCGCCGACAAAGTTCCGGGCTTCAAAGATTTCCACTTCATGGCCCGCATCGGCCAGTTCCACAGCGGTGCTGAGTCCCGCCAAGCCCGCACCTACGATCGCTACACGCATCCTTAACTTCTCGCTTTGATTAAGATTCTTTACAGATTTTAATCGATGGTGGGCTCGGGTGGGGGTGCTCATTGACGCGCCATATGGCGATCGACGCTCCACTTCAATAACTAAGATCAACACGAAACCAGCAATCCTTACCCCACAGCACTTCCAGAAGTGAAACGGAAATATCATGCTACCATTGGCTCGTACAAATAAACTAAGTTTACGTGTACGACAACTTCTGCAAATACCTGATTGAAACCTATCCAGATGATTTTGCCACTTGGCTGATTGGGCGATCGGTTCCCCTAACTCGCTTAGAGCCAACCGAACTGATTAGTGAACCGATTCGAGCAGATGCTTTACTGCTCCAAGGGCAAGGCGTGGTGCTACACGTAGAGTTTCAAACCCAGCCCGATGCCCAGATCCCCGAGCGGATGGCGCAGTATTATCTCCGCATTCGTAAGAAGTTTGCCGAGCAACGCATTGTGCAGGTGGTGGTGTATCTCCGGGCAACCGCTTCACCGTTGGTCAAGCAGACAGTCTTTCGATCGGGGGGAATGACCCATCGGTTTAGGGTAATTCGACTGTGGGAGCAACCGAAAGCGGTGTTTTGGAATACACCCGGTTTGTTGCCGTTGGCGATTCTCTCTCAAGCCGCAAATCAGAATGCGGCAGTGCTACTAGAGCAGATACGGGTACGGATCAGCGAAGTAACAGCCGATGTGGGGATGCAGGGGAACTTGGAAACAGCGACAGCAATCTTTGCTGGGCTAAAATTGGAGTTGGCTGTAATTAAGCGGATTATGAGGAGTCAGGTCATGCGAGAGTCGGTTTTTTATCAGGATATTGTCCAAGAAAGTGAGCAGCGTGGCATTCGTAAGGGCTATCTCAAGCTTCTTCGACAGCTTGTGCCATTTTTGCAGGGGTTCAACGTACCTGTTGAGCCGCTATTAAAGCGGTTGGGTGTGACCCAAGCGGAATTGGATGCGGCGAAGGAGCTAGATGATCAATCAAGTTAGTAGTAGCAGTAGGGTGGGCATTGCCCACCACAACCCATGAAATGCTCGATAGCGATCGCATCAGATGAATTCAAAAGCCACGGGAATAATTGGAAACAATAACAAATTAGACTCATTTTTAGGACTATCGGAAACAAGCTGAAATTCCCAATTTGTGGGCAGTGCCCACCCTACAACTCTACTAGAGATATTGTGCTACCGACTATAGTTCTCGAAAAAAGCAAAGATGACCGACATCAAGGTGGAGTTTGATGACATCGAAGTATCTTCTTTGCCGGATAGCGAAATGATTGTATCCTGCATTGAAGGAAGACTATTGATTTACATCAATAATGATGTCTTCTTTGATGAAGATCATATATTGTTGGTTGAGTTCGCTCAAGATCTTCTTCGATGGCAAGCCAAAATTACCCACGGACTGCTTATGGATTTTAGGTACTCATCAATGGACTATGAGGAAGAAGGAATTCTATCCTTCCTGAAAGCAGACGACATAAAGTACTGGAGGATTTATTCTGTTTGGCAAGCATTCAAGTCCGATTCTGGGATCGACATACAGCATATCAATCGAGCAATTGACTCATTCATAAGCTGTCTAAGATCAAGGATATTATCCGATTTTGATTATGACATAGAGAAATATTTGAATTAGTAGTAGGGTGCTTTAGCAGGTGCAGAAATTACTGATAAAACCATGAGTTCACTGCCTGCGTAACGCACCGGGCGAAAGATTGATTAAAGTTGCGTTGGTGCGTTACGGCGAATTGAGTATTTTTGCTTTTATTTCAAGATCTTGATCGCCTAACGCACCCTACATTTTTAGCTTTATGTAATTTTAATTTAGAGCAATTTCTTCCATGCAATACCAAGACATCATCACCATTGAACCCGGTAAACGCGGCGGCAAACCCTGCATCCGAGGCATGAGAATCACGGTCTATGATGTGCTAGATTACCTCGCCTCCGGTATGACCTATGAGGAAATTCTAGAAGATTTTCCCTACCTGACTCAGAGTGATATCTTGGCTTGTTTGAGCTTTGCCGCAAGCCGTGAGCGGCTGATTTTATCCGTTGCGTCATGAAGCTGTTGTTTGACCAAAACCTTTCGCCTCGGCTCGTCGATCGCCTTGCTGATCTTTACCCCCATGCTGCTCATGTTGATATCTTAGGACTGGGTGAAGCAGACGATTACAGGACGCAGAAAGCCACATTTCGTAAATGTCGTCACTCATAATGAGTCCACATCCTTAAAACCTTTACCATCCGCTCCTGCTCATAGACCTCGTACACCAAACGGTGCTGCTTGTTGATTCGACGAGAATAATAGCCAGCCAAATTCCCCACCAACTTCTCGTAAGGCGATTGGTAGGGGTTTTGCACCAAAATATCGAGCAGTTTTTGCGCTTTATGCTTCAGACCTGCCGCCGCTAGCTTTTTGGCATCCTTCGTCGCCTGCTTGGTCAAAACAACCCGTCAAGTCACCAGTCTAAATTCTCAAGCTCAACGCAATCTTCGAGCGGTGTATTCGCCTCTTGCTGAATCGACTCAACCAAGCCCGGAATACTGCCAAGATACAACGATTCTTGCATAGCATCCCAGTCTGCTTTAGAGATCAATACCGCCTCATGAGTTGAACCTGTTATCAGTACTGGACTACGGCGCTGCGATACCTCATCAACCAACTGATTTAGATTATCTTTAGCTCTACGAATCGGTAATGAATTCATGGATTTAGTTAACTGTTAAAGAACACAGCATCATGATTAACAGAAGTATCCGTAAAACCACTGCCTTGGGTCACTGGAGTAATCCGTAATCGTTTACGCGGCTTGATAAAGGTGATAATCGGGTGTTCTACAACGATCGCCTGCGACGAGGAAGTTCATTCCCAAAAATCGCCTGAGCGGGTGAGTAGTCCCCACCCGCCAAGCGGTATCAAATCAAAGCAACGATTGGGCTATTGCCCGTCTGGCTGAATTTACCGTGCCTGACGCTCACCCCGCTCGCCCCGACCCGGACGCGACTCCCGCAGTTGCTCCAGTTGCGCCAGTTGCTCCGGCGTCAAGATATTTTGCATCTGCGCCCGTTGCGACTCTTTGACTTCCCGCATTTGGGCCCGCTGGTCTTCGCTGAGATCCAGATTGCGCATGGCTCGGCGCGGGTTCTCCCCATTGGCGATAGCGGCTTCAACTTCTGTCCGTTGTGCCGGGGTCAAGATGGCTTGGATTTGGGAGCGGGTATCTTCCCGTAGCGCCTGCATTTGGGATCGTTGGGCTTCGGTCAGACCCAGCTCTTCGGCCAAGCGATCGCCGCGTCCCCCTTTATCGCCCTCCTTGCCTTGACCCGGACGTGACTGGTGCATGGCTTCTAGCTGCGCCTGCTGCTCAGGGGTGAGAATCTCAGCCATCTCTTCGCGCTGGCTTGCTTTGATGTCCCGGAGTTGCGTGCGTTGGGCATCACTCAGGTCGAGGGTGCGCAGCACTTGGCGGGGGTTTTCACCATTAGCGATCGCCGCCTCTACCGCTTGCTGCTGCGTGGGGGTGAGCACCCCTTGCATCTGCGTCTGGGTGGCCTCGCGCAGCGCCTGCATCTCGGCTTGCTGGTCGGGGGTAAGGTTGAGTTCGGCGGCGAGGCGATCGCCGCGTCCCCCTTGGGCTTGGGCGGTGAATTGCGGAATGGCTGCCAAGGTGACGAGGGAGGCGGCGGCGAGGAGGGTGAGAAAAGTGCGTTTCATGATTGATTGGGGTTGTGAGAGGTTGACTGTTTCAATGAATTTATCTTAGCCAGGAGCGATCGCCCCCGTCCTGAGTCCTGAGTCCTGTTTCGAGTCGGGACGATCGTCCCAGTTCTGCCTGAGCCAGGGACTTTATAATTGCAAGCGCGTGAGCTGTCCCTTTGCCCTGATGCCACCCTGCAATTCGCCCGATGCCTGAGCGCCATCCCCTCTACTTTTTGCAATACCTCGAATGGGCGCTCCTGGGGCTCATTGCCTTTAGCGAACTGGTGGCGGCTCTTGCTTTGCCGATCCCCTGGCAGCGATCGCTCCTGAATCTGGGGCTCGTGGCGGGCTTTGCGATCATCGGCTCCGCCCTGCCCGAGCGTCGTTTAGAAAAGGCGGGCTATCTGGCTTCGGCGATCGCCATGCTGCTGATCGCCGCGACCTGGGGCCGGTTGCGCTTGTTTCCGATGCTCTGTGTGGTGACGGTGCTGCGCAACAGTTTTATTTTCAACCAGGGCCATCGCTGGCTGACTTCGGGGGCGATTTTTGGCATTTTTGTGTTGACCCAGCTCCAGCGGTTTGAGCAAATGCCGCCCGCTCGGGCAGCGAACAGCGATCGCTGGGGACTCTTTCTCCTCACCTCTTCACTCCTGTTTGGCTTGGTGATCGTCTTCTTGCAGCTTCTCGTAGATGCCGTCTTGACCGAACGCCGGAGCCGGGAACAGTTGGCGATCGCCAACCAGCAACTGCGAGACTATGCGCTACGAGCCGAAGACCTCGCCACGCTCCAAGAACGCAATCGCATTGCCCGCGAAATCCACGACTCTTTGGGTCATTCCCTGACGGTCTTTAATCTGCACCTTGAGGCAGCTCTGCGGCTGCTAGAGGTTGATCCCCCCGAGGCGAAAGCCCTGCTGTACGAAGCCAAAGATCAGGGCAAACAGGCACTGCAAGAGGTGCGGGCTTCGGTACGAACGTTGCGTGCCCATCCCCTCAAGGGCCAAACCCTAGAGGTGGCGATCGCCGCCCTCATCGAAGACGTGCAACGCTCCACGGGCATTCAACCCCAGTTACACCTTGAGAGTCCGGCTGGTCTCCCAGAGCCACTGAAAACCGCTCTCTATCGCATCGTCCAAGAGGGACTCACAAACATTTGCAAATATGCCCAGGCGAGTCACATTCGCCTATCGTTACAGTCGAATCAGCAGCCATGTCAGGGATCAGATCAGGAACTGCGCTTGGTGCTTGAAGATAATGGCAAGGGATTCAATACGCAACAAAACCTGACCGGGTTTGGCTTGCAGGGCATGAGAGAACGGGCGCGATCGCTCGGTGGCAGTTGTCAGATCCAGAGCGCGATCGGCAAGGGCTGTCGGATTGTGGTGCAATTACCGTTGCAGCCGACGGGGCGTGGGTAACGAGCGCACCAAAGGTATACAAAAGGTGTACAGGCGTCAATTCTTAGACCTTCATTAAGAAGAGTTAAGAGTTGTTAAGCAAGCGATACGGTAGAGGAGCAGAAATGGCTTGTTCAAATCGGCTTAACCCTCGTTAAACCTCCCGCCAACGACCCTTGTTTGCTTACTACTCCCACTTCTACCGTCACACGAGCTTGACATTGAGGGCAGAACTTCACTGGGCGCGTACCCAGAACCGCCCTGAAGATCGCTCCCCAGGGGCGAGACGCGCTCCTGCGACCCGTGCCGCTCAAGCTAGTCCGACTCAATCGACTGCCGCTCAATCCGACCTCGTCCGTCTCCAGACCCAACTCCAACGTGAACAACAGTGGCAGCGGCTTCGTTTAGCGATCGCTTCACCGCCCGCTCGCCCTGAGGCTCACCCGCCTCAAGTGCCGCTGTTCAACGCCCCAAGCGGCACGTCTCCGCCCTCAGCAGCAGCGTTGGACGCCCTCAAGACGCGCTTAATTCGGACGATTTCCCATGAATACCGTACTCCCTTGACGATTATTTCCTTGGCGGCAGAGTCGCTGGCCCAACAGCAGACCCAACTCACGGCCCGGCAGCGCCAGCAATGCTTCCGGCAAATTCAGCAGGCGACTCGCCAGATGACCAAGCTCGTCAATGAAGTACTCTGGATTTCCCAAGCCGAAGCTCAGGAAATTGAGCCCCATTTTACGGCGATTCCCCTGGGAGACTTTTGCGATCGCCTGCTCGAAGAGGTAGAGCGGCTGCGTCCGGAATGGGGCGATCGCCTCCAAGCTCAGGTTCCCAACCCCAATGTTGCCGTCCCCAGTGATCCCTTCTTGCTGCAACAACTGGTGCTTCAGTTGCTCGTCAACGCGCTGAAATATTCGCCCCCAGCCAAACCCGTGCGCCTAGAACTGGAAATTGTGGGCGGGCTGCTGTACATTCGGGTGCGCGATCGCGGTCGCGGGATTCCGGCATCAGAGCGCGATCGTATCTACGACTGCTTTTATCGGGCTCAGAATGTGAAAACCGTGGACGGTACGGGCTTGGGTCTAACGATCGCCCAGCAATGTGCCCGCCTCCTCGGCGGCCGAATCGACTGCACCTCCCGGTTGGGTCAGGGGAGCGAGTTTCAGGTGCAGTTGCCCCTAGCGGTGCGGAATATCGGGTGATGAACCAGGCGATGTCAATTCAGCCCCCAATCGCCATTGCCCTGGGGGCGATCGGCGGTGCGCTCTCTCGCTACTATTTTGGGCTCTGGCTGGGGGAGTTATGCGGCACAACATTCCCCGTGGGAACCTTTACGGTTAATCTACTGGGGAGTTTTTTGATGGGGGCGCTCGTCGCCCTCCTGAGCCAATCGGTTCTTAAGCTCTCACCGGATCTCGCGTTGCTAATCACGGTCGGCTTCTTGGGCTCCTTCACCACTTTTTCGAGTTATATCCTTGATACGGCCCGGCTGATTGAAGCGGGGCGAT
>JBMYQW010000025.1:0-21885 GCA_049601735.1 Spirulinaceae cyanobacterium | reverse complement strand
CCTACAGGGATTCTTGGGGTTCACGAGGCGGATTTGGTATTAGTCCGCTGGTTCGCAATCGGCTCGGGGCTTGCGCCAATGCCTGCGATCGCCCCCGATTCAGACCCGTCGCAAAAAAAATTTTGGGACTGCCGCATAAAAAAACGAAGCTGCCGCAGAGGGTAGTAATGAAGCCCCTCTGATATCGAATCGGTATCTACCAGGGTGGGGTGAAGACCCTTTGATTGGATCGATCTGGATCACATGGATGATGCCACATTAAATCAGCAGCTCAAGCAGCTTGCCCTAGCGGCCCAAGCCCAGCCCCCCGGTTCCCGGCAGCGGCGGCGATCGCTCGATCGCCTGCTGCGGCTCTTGCAAGGCTCGGGTAAACTGGTGCGCCCGAGCCGGGGCCAATTTCCCCAGCTCTACGAAGAGATCTACGCCGAAGCCTGTCAACGCTTGTTCAGCCACATCTGCCAGAAAATTGAGCAATATCGCCCGGAACATGAGGTGATGCAATGGGTAAACTTTTTACTCAAGCGTCGCTTCTTTCCCGAGGCGCGGCACGAGTTTGTCTCCCATTACCGTCCGGAAAAAGAGAACCCCTCGCGTCAGCCTTGGCTTGAGCTAAGTGAACTGGAGAAATACCCGCATCTGGTTGGGGCGACGGCTCTCAACCCGCGTCCCTCCCTGGGCAAGCAACTGCGAGAGTATATCGAGACCGATCCCGAGTGTTGTCTGGCTCAATTGCATATTCAAGACCACCCCCACGTCACCTTTCAACTGCTGGCATTGCGGGTGCTCGCGGGCTACAAATGGCGCGAACTCGAAGCCGAGTTTGGCATCACCATTCCGACCCTCAACGGCTTCTATCGCAAACATCTCAAGCGATTCACGCCGCGCATCAAGGCCTATCTCGAAGCCTGAACTTATCCTCATCCCCGTTTAATCTGTTTTTTGGAGTTATTATGCCGTTGCCTTCCCTTCCTCTGCCCGCCCTGAAATTGGGGATTGCGGCTCAACATCAGGTGATTGCGCGCCAGTTTGCGGCTCACCACACGGCTGAGGCCAAGCGTCAGCAGGTTTATCTCAACACCCTGGCGGTGGCGGTGGTCAATGGCTATTTAGTGGACTTAGCGATCGCCACCGATCTCGACCATAGCCCCGCTTGGCAACTCACGGCGCGATCGCTGGGGGATGTTGCTCAGTTGCGGCTACCCGATTGGGGTCTCCTGGCCTGCCGACCTGTGCTCCATGACCAACAATATTGTGAAATCCCGCCGGGTGAGCAGCGCGGTTATGTCGCCGTGCAGTTCGATGCCCAGTTTCGCTATGCCACGTTGGTGGGCTTTCGAGCCACGTCTCCCCCAGAACAAGAGCAAGCATTGACGCTCTCGCTGCAAGACTTCCAAGACTTTGATCAGTTCCTGGATCAAATTCCTGAACCACTCCCGATGACTGCTCCAGAGCAAGTACCCGATCAAGCATTAGACCAATCCCTTGCCGCATCTGCCCAAACCCGCCTCAATCGGTTGAGCCATTGGCTTGATGGCGCAATGCCCCAACTATGGCAGGGTCTGGATACGCTCTTGGGGCCCCAAGCGCCGCCGCTGATTGCGGTGCGCTCACCGGCAGGGCTGCGGGGAGCGTCATCGCGCACCAGTGGTGTCAAATGGGGCAAACGCCTGCTCCTCGACCCTGATCAACCTGACCTGATCGCGCTCGTGGTGGGGGTTCAACCCACCGCGACGGCGGAGATGAATGTCGCCGTGGAAATCTGGCCCCTGAATCAGCAGTACCGCTTGCCGGATCATCTCCAGTTGCAACTCCTGGACGCAGCTTCAGGCGCAGCCATCATGCAAGCCCAAGCGAGGGGGAGCGATCGCCTGCAATTCACCTTGAGTGGTGAGCCAGGGGATGAATTCAATGTTAAGGTGACGCTCAAGGACAAGACGCTTGTTGAACCCTTTGTCATCTAGTCTCTAGCCCTAGATTCCGCTCGTACTGTTTCGGCTCGTTATTTTGGATTTGACCTGTAATTTTTGATCTGCAATTCCTGAACTTGTAATTTTTAACCCCTAACGATGGCTGCCCTCACCTGTGCACTTCCCGATAAACAAATTTTTCTAAAGATCTACGGCACGTTGACCGATCCCAGCTTGATGGTTGAAGTCCAAGTTTTCCGTCAGGGCGATCGCAACCAGCTCATCGATAGCCGAGTCCAGACGGTTGCGGTTCTGCCCGACCTGGCACAGCAAACCCAAGACCATTGGCAAGGGGCGTACCGACCCTTATTTCCCGGTCGGATGCTCAAGCCCAAAAGTATTTCCCTGGGCCAAGTTTCGCTCCAATCCTGTCGTCAGTCGGCTCAGACGCTGGTCGTGCAAATGCATGATTGGCTCTCGGGAGCAGACTGGCAGCCGATTCGAGAAACCCTGCTGCGGGTGCTCAACCCCGAAGACCAAATTCAACTGGTGATTCAGAGTTGCGATCGCACAATCCAGCAACTCCCCTGGTGTCAATGGCAACTCTTGCAGACCTATCCCCAGGCCGTTGTCACCCAGAGCACCCTAGACGCCCAGCCCCTTCCCCCCCGCCCCGCACGGGCGCGGATGCGCATCCTGGGCATTTTGGGCGCGAGTGACCATATTGGCACAGATTTGGATCGGCAACTCCTCGAAGCCCTGCCCCCGGAGCAGGTGGAGGTGCAGATCCTTGACCAGCCCAACCGGGCTGCCCTGACCGATCAACTCTGGGAGCAACCCTGGGACATGATCCTGTTTGCAGGCCACGGCACAACCACCGATGACGGCCAGGGCCTGCTCTACCTCAATGACCAGTCAGAAACCCTGAGCCTCAACGACATCTGGTATGGGCTACGCAAGGCGGTTCAGGCTGGGTTACAATTGGCGATTTTCAACTCCTGTGCTGGATTGGGTCTGCTGGCCCGCAACCTGCGAGATGACGCCCAGATTCCCCAGATGATTGTGATGCGGGACGTGGTTCCCGACATCGTTGCCCAGACCTTTTTGCGTCATCTGCTAGAGGCCTTTGCCGTGGGGATACCGCTTTATCAGGCGGCTACCCGTGCCCGAGAACGATTGCAGGGTCTCGAAGGTGAATATCCCTGTGCCAGTTGGCTACCGATCATCTGGCAGAACCCCTATGCCACGTCGTTTCAACTTGCCCCTGAACCCCAGTCAGATCCCATCCCAAACCGTTCAACGGCTCAGATCCAACCCTTCTGGCGACGCCGTCGGGCAATGGTGGCCCTGGGAACAATGGTCGCTGGGATGATCGCGGCGTGGGGCCTGCGATCGCCTGCTGCCCAATGGCTCAACAAGCAAGGGAATCTGGCCTATGAACAGCAGGAAATGCTCGTGGCGGAACGGTATTTTCGCCGGGCCGCTTTTTTGGATCGACGCTATCCCCACCCCCGCTACGGTTTAGCTTGGCTCTACGACGAAGTGTGGGGCGAGCCGGAGGCGGCGCTGCAATGGTACAAAGAAGCCGCCCTACTGGAATTTCCCGAGGCGATCGCCCAATACATCCGTCTAGAACTCCTCAATACAGACACGCTCACGTTTGCAGATGCCTCAAGGTTTCTCAAACTCAGCCAACATTGCCTCGAAAAGACCACCTATGCAGGCACAACAGCTAGCTGTCTCAAAAATCGCGGCTGGATTCGGGTGCTCCAGCAGCGTTGGACTAAAGCCGAAATTGATCTGCGAGAGGCGATCGAACTTCATCCCGAAGCGCCCCATAGCCATTGCCTTCTAGCCCAAACCCTTGAAGCCAAAGACCAACCCCAAGCCGCCCTGAAACATTGGCGTAAAACCCTCGAATATAGCGCCGAACATATTCCTGAGCAGGATGTTTGCTTGGAGTCTGCCGAGGAACGCTTGGGGGTGTGACGGTTCCCAAAAAATTCTTTAGGGCGGATGAGAAGCCCATCCTTGCGTAGGGTGGGCAATGCCCACCACGAGATGGTTTTGGCGATTGCCTTTGGCAGACTCAGTCCTTCGCCAACACAAACACGCTGCCCTCATTGCCCCGATTGATTCGCAATGTTTCGTCCAAATAGGTCAGATCTACCCAACCCTGCCGATCGCGCTCGGAGAGGTCAAGATCAATGGCCATGAACTTCTTCTCGCCGGACTCAAGTTGCTGGATCATTGCAGCGGGCGACTGGTAGTCTATCAGCCGCTGGAGACTAATGAGCGATCGCTTAAAGTTCACGCCCAAACGGCGCTCGGAAAGCACTTCAAACCCCGCCGAAACACAGACCAGCCCCTCCAGAAAAGGAATCCCCTCCACTTCAGCAAAGTTGTAGACTGACTGGCTGGCGGTGCGAATGCATTGGTAGACCGGCCCCAATTGCAGCAGCGGGTAGCGATCGATGCCGAGCAGTTCGCGGCTGGTGGTGTAGAGTAGTCGCCAATCGCCATCAAGCAAGTCCGCGCGGCGGGTAGGTTCGGGCGTAGGGTTGTGGTCTTCGAGGGCGGCGATCGCCGCCAAAATCGCCACACGATTGAGTTCCTGGGTCAACAGACCCCGGTTTTGTCCCGCGAGTGCCTGCAAAAGTTCGGCTTTCTGGCTCATAATTTGGGTCTTGACTAAAAGCAATTGAACGCGGGGCAAGTATCATAGTGCTACCCCGACCGGATAAAAATCATTGATGGATTGAGCGCAGTGGCGATCGCGGTGTATAATGTGCGATCCTTAAAGCCTTGTGTTTCGTCCATCTCACAGTTCTCCAGTATACCGATGAAAAACCCCTCCCTCCGTCAAGAGCCCCGTTACGAACCCGCCAGCGTCATTCCCCTCAAGCGCGGCGAGTCCCTGCTGGAATGGCTAGAGCATAACAACCGTCTGGTGCATCGGGTACAGCTTGAGGAAGAAGACGAAGAGAGCGAAGAAGAACTCGCTGCACTCATGGGCGTCGATGACAAGGACTTTGAGGAAGAAGACGATGACGACGATGATGATGACTAATCAGTCGAGGATGCTGCTTGGTTTTACACCCCTTTGGTTGTACCCTAAGAGCCAAGTAGACGACTGTTTGCGGGGGATGCACCGTCCCAGCCCCTGATTGCCACCGTCACCGCTCATCACTGAAATTCTTCATCACCGTGGAAGCCAAATTTTTAGCCCCTTCACTGCTGCGCAACCCTTCCGGTAAAGTCCTGCTTGTTCTCCTCGCGCTCCTCTTGGCAGGCTTAGGCCTCAGCTTTGATTATGGGTATGGTCTCACCCTAGAGCAGTTGAATGGGGGTGTTCCCCTAACCGTTGTTTTCGTCGTGGGAGCGTTGATTACGATCGGCTGTGGCTTCGGCGTCATTCCGGTTCTGCGTCGCCTCAAAGCGGGTCAGGTGATTCAAACCGATGGCCCCCAAACTCACCTCAAGAAGGCCGGAACGCCGACCATGGGGGGGATTTTCTTTGTGCCCGTAGCCGTCTTCCTGGCTTGGCTCTGGACAGGTTTCGCGCCTGAGGCGATCGCAGTCGGGCTGTTGACCCTCTTTTATGGCTTCATTGGCTGGATTGACGATTGGGAAATTCTGCGCCGTAAATCCAATAAAGGGTTAACTCCTCGGATGAAGCTCATTTGGCAGATGGTGGGGGCGATCGCCTTTTGTGCTTGGCTCTTCTGGAGTCAGCCGGGCGAGATCACGACAGTGGCGCTCCCCTTTGGCTGGCAATTGCCCTTGGGTCTGGCCTTTTGGCCCCTAGCACTGTTTGTCTTTACCGCTGAGAGCAACGCTACCAACATTACCGATGGGGTGGATGGCTTGGCAGGCGGCACGGGAGCGATCGCCCTCATGGGTTTGGCCCTGCTGATTTTTCCTACCCATCCTGCGCTGGCGATCTTCGGGATTTGTTTGAGTGCCGGGTGTCTGGGCTTCGTTTTCCATAACCACAACCCGGCTAAGGTCTTTATGGGAGATACGGGCTCTCTTGCTCTAGGTGGCGCATTGGCGGCGATCGGTTTGCTGAGTCAAAACCTCTGGGCCCTATTTCTGGTCAGCGGTCTGTTCTTTCTAGAATCCCTGTCTGTCATTGCCCAAGTCAGCTATTACAAAGCCACTAAAGGCCCTGATGGCAAAGGAAAACGCCTCTTCCGCATGGCGCCCTATCATCATCATCTCGAACTCGGCGGCTGGAGCGAAACCCAGATCGTTGGTATTTTCTACATCGTCAGTTTTGGTTTGGTTCTCGTGACCTTGCTAACGATGCTGTGAAATAGACCTCAGTACAGGACAAAAGTTTAGAACTGTAGATTGGGTTGAAGCATGAGACTCAACGTCGCCAATGCTTTGAGTGATTGCGCTGAAGCGCAGTGCCAGGGACAATTGCGTTGGGTTGCTCTGCGAGAAGCAAGCTACGCTTAACGTGCGCTGCACGGGCTTCGCCTACACTCAACCCAACCTACTCAATCTAACGTCCCCCTTCCCCTAGACGCTTTGCGGCTTCCCGCAGGATAGGGGGATTGAGGGGATTAGCTGATGTAGCTAGGACTCGACACAAAATCAATGCCAACATCCTCCTTGTTGGTGGGATTGATGATTTTTTTGTCTTTGAAGTCCAAGATGAAATGATTATGCTCTGCCAAATAATCCATCATCTTAGGATGCTTGTCTCTGACCGCATCGATCGCTTGAATTGTGGTTTTCAAAAACGAGTCATGCTTCGACTCGACAATGAATTCTAGCCCACCGCTCAAAGACAAGAACAGACCATATTTTCCTCGCTTGGCGTTCTTGGCATCAACATTGCCGAGAATCAGAAACAAAATGATGAAGCCAAAGATGCCCAGGAACTGTGGATAGCCTGGAAAGAACAAAAGAACCAGGCTGGTCAGAATCAATTGGGTACAAAATTCAGGCGGCTTTTCTTTGGGAATTTTATAATCGCAGAACGCAATGTGCTTGATATCCTGGATACCAAAAAACAGACTAAATTCTTTGCCTTTTTTGCCGTCTTTAGACTGCTTAAAAACAATCGTTGAGCTGGAAATCAAAATATGTTCCGGCGAAATCTTCTGAACTTCCTCAAACTTTTTCCGGGCAATAGCATATTCACTCATTGACTTGACTTAATATTAATCCAACAGAACAACAAGAATCGGATTTAGGACTCGTGAAATGACAATCTTCTTGAGTAGGCTGCACCAGGGAAGAGTTCTCTAGGTATTGACCGAGAGACGCATAACTCGACCTGTCAATTTAGGTGGGTCGATTGTGACCCCCAGTTTGTTTTGATCAGGATTGTTATGGATTCCACAAATGTAATGACATTTTCCGGAGAAGCCAGCGTATGTTGAAATTTCTTAATAAGTTTGGTGTTCAGTTCAGCGCCTGATCGACAGCTTCTGAATGAGGCTTTTCCTAATGGCTGTAGTGCGATTGTAGCATAATACTACAAGAAGGCTCTGGTTGATCGCCAAATTTAGGTCATTGTCCCAGCAACTGCGCTGGCTAATTAAAATTATTGAAACCATGCCCTCACTAGAATGTCCCCTATCTCTCCGGGAGGCTTCGCCAACGACTCCGCTCAGGGGTCAGTTATCCAAATTGCTTATTGTGCTCTGCGCAGGGCCAAGGGCAATCGTGTTGGGTTACTCTGCAAGACGCAAGCTACGCTTAACGTGCGCTGCACGGGCTTCGCCTACATTCCACTCAACCGAATGATGAGAGCCCCTAGACCCCTGCGGTTGCCAAGATCTCTAACATTGCGGTGAGGCTTAAGCCTTGAGCGAGATACTGTGGCTGCTCAGGATTGTAGGGGGCCACGAGGCGATCGATCGCACGGATTTCGGCCGAATCACTCAGGATCGGCACATCAGGGTCAAACGCCGTGGGCTGGGTTAGGGAACTTGAAAACCCCCGAAAGACCAGCACAACTTCTTCATTACCCTCTTCCCAAGCAGTGATCTGTAACACCTCTTTGGGATGCTGGAGGGTGTATTGTTCAAGACGTGCGAGGATAGTAGACATTAATTCGGGTGAGGCAGATTGCGGTTGCCAGACAGCCCGACATCGTTCTGCCAATGTAATCCCAGGCTGGAATGTGAAGCGACAGGGACATGATGGACGCGGAATGGCTCGCATTCGGGCGCGTTGGAACCCCTCTATAATTTTGTACAATAAAATATGCTGCAATTGATAGGGCCCTTATGAATGACTTGAATTTATCGGCGAGTCCCCAGCGTTTGACAGATAAAGTTGAACTCTCGATTCGTCTTGATGCCGAGCTGGTGGATCAGCTCAAGCACCTCAGTAATGACCCCAGCCGCATCGTTGAAACGGCTATCAAACAATGGCTGCGGGGTGAGCGTGACCCAGATGAAGAGCTAGCCCGGACGTTTCGGCGTAATCCGCCTGTACCGCCTCGGGGTGAATGGAACGATTAGACTGAAGCGGCTAGACTGAGATGGGTCTATGCGTCCAGACGGTGGCAGTGAACAGTTAAACAGCAGTAGCGCGAGCACAACTTTACTCAATGGATGGTGCATTGACTGCCCAAAATACATTTCTTTGGCAAGATCTCGGCGCAGAGCTGGTTTTTACCCAGGATGGTTCTGGTCAATATCTCTCCTTTCTCGGCCCGGTGCTCGCAGAGAAGCGGATTACGCCATCTGAGGTGAGCCTACCGGACATCAACCGACTGTTGCATCCTGTGGATGCTGATAATTATCTCGCTACGGTACAGCGAGTGATGGAGCGTCGGGTTCCCGAGAACTACCATTGCCTGTTTGCCTACGACGATCGCACCTTTGCCCTAGAGTTGGTGATTAGCCCCATTCTCAAACGTCACGGCGGCGTTACCAATGTCTTGGTGATGGGGCGATTGATTGAAGAAGAAATTCTGAACCATCACGCGCCGTTGCCTGCCACCCTCAGCGAGCCCAACTACCAAGATCTGGTCAAGCACATCTCGCGCAGCATTCGCCGCAATCCGTATCAGAACCTGCTCAACCGCATCTCGCGCAATATTCACCTCACGCTGGATTTGGAAATTCTCTGGCAGCAGACAGTCACGCTCCTGGGCGATGGACTGAACGTGACCCGCTGTTTGATTATCTCCTTCGATGAAGAGGATCAGATCTTTAAGGTGGATTCGGAATATTGCGATTCAGCCTATCCGTCAATGCTGGGGGAGCGTTTAGCGGCGGCGACCGATTCTTATCTCCAGCAGACGATGCTGACCAGTGAACCCCTGGCCGTGGAATATGTGGAGCATAGCCGCTTTGGCGTCAAGTCAATGCTCTCGGTCTCGACCTTTTATAAGAACAAGCGTAATGCCTTGATTTGTTTGCAGCAATGCGATCGCCGCCGCAACTGGAATGACGCCGAGATAGCTCTGATTCAGGAATTGGCCGCCCATGTGGGTACAGCCACTGCCCATGCCCACCTCTACCGTGAACTAGAGCAGGCCAGCCAGCGGGCGGCCGATGCTTCACGGCTCAAAAGCCAGTTTCTGGCCAGTACGTCCCACGAGTTGCGTACGCCGCTCAACGGCATCATTGGCTTCTTGCGGCTGATCCTGGATGATATGGCGGATGATGAAGCGGAGAAACAGGAATTTTTAGTGGAGGCGCACAAGTCGGCGCTGCATTTGCTCAACATCATCAATGACATTTTGGATATCGCCAAAATTGAGTCGGGGCAAATGGAGTTTGAGTTTACGGAGGTCTCCCTGAACGATTTGCTTGAAGATGTGGAGGCGAAGATGCGCTCCGTTGCCACGCAGAAGGGCTTGAGTTTTGAAATTATGCCGCTACCCTCGTCAGAACCGCTCCAGATGTATGGCGACTATCAGCGGTTGTTGCAAATTCTGCTCAACCTGGTGGGTAATGCGATTAAATTTACCCACGATGGTGGCATCACCATCAGCACAGAACTGATGCGGCACTCGATTTCGGTGCGCGATCGCATCCTGCCTGGCATGATCAAGCTCCGGGTGGCCGATACGGGCATTGGCGTCCCGTTGGATAAGCGGGATAAGCTCTTTCAACACTTTAGCCAGGTGGATGCCTCGCGCACGAAGGCCTACGGTGGCACAGGTTTGGGACTGGCGATCTCGCAGCGATTGGTGGAGACGATGGGCGGTTCGATCGAGTTTTTCAGTATGGGTGAGAACCTGGGCTCGACGGTGACGTTTACGGTTCCGGTGGTGGATCTGCCCTTGGTTAAGAAGCGGCGGGCGTTGTTTCCGCAGTAGCAAAGAGAGCGATCGCGCTATCGGATAAGTCCTGTTCAGCCAATATCGATCGACAGCAAATGAAAACATACACAGCAATCATCGAAAAATACCCAGATACAAACCTCTACGTGGGCTATGTTCCTGGCTTTCCTGGGGCACATACACAAGCCGAAACCCTCGATGAACTCAACAACAATCTGCGTGAGGTAATTGCAATGTTGCTTGAAGATGGCGAACCCGCTTTGGAAACTGATTTTGTGGGTACACATACTGTTATGGTTGCATAGCTGTGGGCAAAAAATATCCAGTTCTTAAGCCTTCGGAAGCTGTTGCCCTACTGGAAAAACTTGGCTTTCAAGAGGTTCGCCAGCGGGGTTCTCATAAGCAAATGCGTCATCCTGATGGACGTGGCACGACTGTCCCATGTCATCATAAAGGACGCGATCTGTCTCCGCTGATTCTGAGACAGATCGCTAAGGATATTGGTTTGACGATTGATGAGTTGCTGAAGTATCGATGAGCCTATTTGAAAAGACTACGCTTCCTCAAGCGGCAATAAACTCATTCCACTTTTGTACCAAATAGGTCTGCTCATCCATTACCGAATTCCAGCAGACAATATTACCGATCCGCTCATCAAACGTACCGCCATCACGCACAGCTCCCTTGACCGCGATCGGCTCCCCAAACGGGTCAACAATCTCTTGTGCTGCGGGCTTGCCCTCATACCAAAAGTCCCATTCGTAAGGTTCAAGGACTTTCTTGGTGTTTTCCGGTGCGGCGGTATAGTAGCCCTGACGACTCAGAAACGCGCCGAGCCAGCCCTCCAGCATCCAATTCAGGTAGGCATAGGCCGCATCCAGCTCAATGCCTGAGAGGTTACGCGAGAGGCCAATGCCGCCGCCCCAGCCGCGATAGCCCTCCTTCAGCGGGCCATAGGTGCATTCAATACCGCGCGATCGCACGGCAGTCACCGCAGGCGACCACATGGACTGCAACACCACTTCCCCCGCCGCCATCAGGTTCACCGACTCATCAAACGTCTTCCAAAACGCCCGGAACTGGCCCTGCTGCTTTTGCGCAATCAAGAGCGCCGTGACCTGATCCAGCTCGGCTTGAGTCATATTGCCCTTGTCGCCGAAAGTCATCAGTCCCGCCGCCTCCATGACCATGGCCGCATCCATGATACCGATCGAGGGAATATCGAGAATCGCGGTCTTGCCCTTGAAGTCGGGGTCAAACAGTTGCGCCCAGGAGGTAATCTCTTTACCGACGAGATCCGGTCGCCAGCCCAGCGTATCGGCGTTGTATTGGAAGGGAATGAGCGTCGCCCAATCTGTGGGGCTCTCGGCAAACTCGGTTGAGTCTTGATCTTGGAGATACATCACCTTCTGGGGTGCTGTGCCTTGGGAATTGTTGACCGGCGCACCGTCGTAGAGCTTCCCGGTGGTAAAGAGCGGCACAATCTTGTCAAAGTCGGTAATTTTTTTGACATCGATCGGCTGCAAGTTACCCGAGGGAATCACCAGGGGGAGACTGAAATATTCCCCATCAAAAATGTCGTATTGCTTGGGCTGCGTGATCGCAATTTGGTTATTTTCTTCGGTGCTCAACGCCCGCATTTCAATTTTGAAACCCAGATCTTTCTCGGCTTGCTCCCGAATTTCATTGGCCTGAGAAACACCTGTGCCAATGAAACGGAGGGTGACATCCTTGGTTTTGTTGGCATTAAATTCGGGGCTCTTGGGGCCGGTTTGGGTCTCCTCGGTTGTGCCACAACCTTTAGCCACAGCAAGGGCACTGGCAGCGAGGCCCGTATGGAGGAGTTGACGACGGGTAATCTGGGTCATGGTAGAGCGATATCGTTAAAAAAATTTGTTGGGGCAACGGGATATCTGTTCGCCAGCGATTATGTCTGACGGTGGGGCGCCAAACTGTTCAGCATGGGCCTTAATGGGGTAAAAATCGGCAATCGTTGACCGACCAGCCCAGTTGCACCGTTTGACCCACCCTGTAAGGCTGCGATCGCCAATCATCTGTCTGGGTTTTGTAGAGAATTGTTTGCTGGTTGGTCGTGAGTTGCAAGGTAACGCGAGTGACGTAGCCCGTGAACTCGATCGCAATAATCTGGGCAGCCCAGCAGTTGGAGAGATCGACATCAGCCTCGCCAGGAGCTAGGTGGAGGCGATCGCTGCGCACCGCAACCGCAGCCGTTTGACCGATATTGCCCCCTTGCCCCTGCGCGTGAATTTCTCCCAACCCTTCTACCGCAAGGGTAACTTCCTCTAACTCCCCGCCCGTTTGCACCGCCGTAACCTGTCCCGCAAACAGATTATGATCCCCCACAAACTCCGCCACAAACCGTGAAGCGGGTGCATGGTAAATCTCGCTCGGCGTCCCCACCTGATCCAATCGCCCGTGAGCCATCACCACGATCTGATCCGCCAGGGCAAAGGCCTCATCTTGGGCATGGGTGACTTGAATGAAGGTCAGGCCAAACTGCTGCTGGAGGCGA
The DNA here is from genome assembly GCA_049601735.1 of Spirulinaceae cyanobacterium. Classification (GTDB taxonomy): domain Bacteria; phylum Cyanobacteriota; class Cyanobacteriia; order Cyanobacteriales; family Spirulinaceae; genus SIO3F2. The sequence continues at coordinate 9,182 of JBMYQW010000025.1, read as the reverse complement.
CGCAACTCGCCCCGCGTCTTGACCCGCAGGGATTCATCCAACGCACTCAAGGGTTCATCCAGCAGGAGCACCTGGGGACGCGTGGCCAGGGCTCGCGCCAGGGCGATGCGCTGTTGCTGACCGCCGCTGAGTTGGTGGGGACGGCGATCGCCCAACCCGCTCATCTCCACGAGTTCCAGCATTTCCTGGACGATGGGGGCGCGATCGCGCCGCTTCAGACCCCGCATCTTCAGCCCAAAACCCACATTCTCCGCCACGGTTTTATGGGGAAAGAGGGCGTAGTCCTGGAAGACCATCGCGGTATTCCGTGCCTGGGGTGGCAAATGGGTCACTCGCTCCGTCCCGATGTAGATGTCACCTTGGGTCGCAAGCTCATGCCCGGCCAGCATCTGGAGTGTTGTCGTCTTGCCACAGCCGCTCGGGCCCAGCAGGCAGCAGTACGATCCGGCGGGAATATCCAGGGTTAAATTCTCCACCGCCACCACATCACCGTATCGTTTGGTGAGCGATCGCAGTTGGACGCCTTTTGTCGCCAGCGTTGGCGTATTTTGTGGCGTATCCTGGGCAGAAGCAGGGGATGTCCCGATGGTCATGGTTATAGGGTCATGGTGATGGTTATGAACACGACAGGTGAGCGATGCAAAAGACAAGGCAATTTTAGCGTAGGGTCTGGGTCTCTCTCATCTGTGTGAACTTAAGGCTGTATTCAATTCCTGGTGGGAGTTTGAGCGGGTTGACCCACCTCCCCGGAGCGGGGTACTCCTCCCAAGAGGAGATTTTAAAATCCCCTCTCGGGAGGGGCGGTCTCGCGTAGCGATGACCGGGGTGGGTCGGATGTTTATAACCCTTGCAACCTTTTCATCAAGGGGGTTTTACGCTTAAGTTCACACCATTAAGGCAAACCGCGACCCAACCGGGCAATCTGATGATTTTCTCAGTATGACAATCCTGACTCGTCTCAAATCCTACGCCAAACCGCTGCTGCAATGGCTGATTCTCGGTGGCGTTCTGTTCTTCTTGGGTAGTACGCTGCATCGCCATTGGCAGGATGTAGCGCAGCAGCCACTTGATGAAATCCATGGGGGGTATCTGATGGTCGCCTTGGCGGTGACGGCGATCGCCCATCTTTGGCTCGGAGCCGTGTGGGGCTTGATTTTGCACCAGTTGCAACAGCCTGTGCCCTGGGCTTGGGCCGTGAGAATTTATTTGATTACCAACCTGGCGAAATACCTGCCGGGCAATGTCTGGCATTTTTACGGGCGCATGAAGGCGACCACCGAAGAACAAGGCGCAACGGGGGCGATCGCCACATTGAGCATCCTACTCGAATCGCTGCTCATGGCCGCAGCGGCGCTGGGCGTGACGATCCTCAGCTTTCCCAGTCGTCAATGGCCCTTGCAAGTCCTGGCTCTGGTGGCCATTCTGCTGGCTGTCCAACCCCGCTGGCTCAATCCCCTCATTCGTCTCGCCAGTCGCCTCAAAAAGACCCGCCAAGCCCCCCAGGAACTGCTCGTTTATCCCCTCGCTCCCTTGGGCGGTGAAGTGGTCTATATTCTCTTGCGAACCGGGGGATTTATCCTCACCCTGGCGGCCTTGGGGACGTTCTCATGGCAACAGTTGCCCCAGCTCACCAGTGCCTTTGCCTTCGCTTGGTTACTCGGTTTTGTGTTGCCCGGTGCGCCGGGAGGGGTGGGGGTCTTTGAGGGGACTTTGATCGCCTTGCTGCCCCCGGACTGGATCACGGGCGAATTGCTGGTCGCGATCGCCCTCTATCGCCTAGTCAGCACGCTGGCGGAAGCATTGGGGGCAGGGGGCGCGTGGTTAAATGGGAGGCAATTACGCCCTTAAATCTCATTCCTTGATCTCCCTATGACTGCCTCGGTTGTGCCTGAATCGACTGCCACTGCGCCCAGGGAACGACGCCCGGATGTGTCCATTGTCGTACCGATCTACAACGAGGTGGATAGCCTGCCCCGCTTGACCGAGGCGATCGCCACCAGTCTAGACTCAACCGAGTTGCAGTACGAAATTATCTGTGTGGATGATGGCTCTAGGGATGGTTCTACCGAACTGCTCAAGGGTCTGGCTCAGGAGCATCCAGCGTTACGGGCGATCCTGTTTCGGCGCAACTACGGTCAAACTGCCGCCATGGCCGCTGGCTTCAACCATGCCCGGGGTCGCAAGATCGTCACGCTCGATGGCGATTTGCAGAATGATCCGGCGGACATTCCGCTGCTGCTGGCCAAGCTGGACGAGGGTTACGACCTAGTGAATGGCTGGCGCAAAAAACGCCAGGATGCCGCCCTAACGCGGCTGCTCCCCTCCAAGCTCGCCAATTTGCTCATTGCCCAGATTACCGGGGTGCAGGTGCATGACTATGGCTGTTCGCTCAAGGCCTACCGGGCCGAACTGGTCGCTGACATGAACCTTTACGGTGAGCTGCACCGTTTTTTGCCTGCGTTAGCGTTTATTGAAGGCGCGCGCATTACCGAGATGCCGGTGCGTCACCATGCCCGCGAGTTCGGCCAGAGTAAATACGGCTTAGGGCGTACCTTCCGGGTGGTGATGGACTTGATGACGATCTATTTTATGAAGCGTTTTCTCACCCGACCGATGCATATCTTTGGCTCGGCGGGCTTGGGGGCGATGGTTGTTGGTTTTGGCTTGGGTGTTTATTTGACAGTCCTGAAGCTGGGTTTTGGGGCGCAGATCGGCGATCGCCCGCTCCTCATCCTTGCTGTCGCTCTACTCCTGACCGGGGTGCAATTTTTTAGTCTCGGGCTGCTGGGGGAACTGCTGATGCGCACCTATCATGAATCCCAAGGTCGCCCCATTTACCGCGTTCGGGAAATTGTGGAGTAGGTGGGGGCGCGTCAGCGATAATCTGAGCCTCTGGCGCTAGACAGATGCACAGTGGGACAATATTCGTAATAATGCGGGGGAGTCCGTCAGGTCTCGCACTGCATCTGACTTAATATCTGCGTCTGATACCAAACCACGAAAGTTCGGCTACAGAGCCAGGATATGAGGACTGAGCTTGTCGAAGTCCGGCATTGTATCGACCGGATTTTATCTGTAGTCCTAATTTAGCGACTTGGTATAGCAGCGATAGCGGTGGTTAAGACATTTTACGATCGCTGAAATCCTTAACTGGTGGGCAATGCCCACCCTACGCGATGTCCTAACCGAGATTCTCCTTGCTATATGACTCAACGGCCTTGACTGTTCAATCCCCTCCGGCGATCGCTGGCCCTCTGCAATGACCCAAGACACCTCGCCTGCGACTCAAGCAGTTGTTGTCGCCGCTGTCGCCGCCATTAAACCCCGATTCAGCCTGATCCAGCTCTGGAACATGAATATGGGCTTTCTGGGCATTCAGTTTGGCTGGGGTCTACAGATGGCCAACATGAGTGCCATCTTTGAATATTTGGGCGCGACGGCCCATGAGATCCCGCTGCTTTGGCTGGCGGCTCCGCTCACGGGGCTGATCATTCAACCGATCATTGGCAACCTGAGTGATTACACCTGGGGGCCGCTGGGGCGGCGGCGTCCCTACCTCTTGCTGGGAGCAATTTTGGCGGTGATCGCCCTAGTGGTGATGCCCCAGGCGTCGGGCTTGTGGATGGCCGCAGTGACACTCTGGCTGCTCGATAGCAGCGCCAACATTAGCATGGTTCCCTTTCGCGCCTTTGTCGGCGATCTGTTGCCGAAGAATCAGCGGACGCAGGGCTTTGCCATGCAGAGCGTGATGGTGGGCATGGGGGCGATCGCCGCCTCCAGTTTGCCCTGGCTGCTGAACCATGGACTGGGGATTGCAGCGGTGCCGCGGGGCGATCGCCAGATTCCCCAAACCATCGAATTTTCCTTTTATCTCGGGGCGCTGCTGTTTTTGAGCACCATGCTCTGGACGATTATTTCTACGCCAGAGCGCCCGCCCCAGGATCTCGATCGCCTCGAAACCCTGCGAGCCGAGCGCAGCGGCTTAATTAATAGCCTCCAAGCCACGCAGCAAGCCCTCTGGCAAATGCCCAAAACCATGCGGCAGTTGGCATGGGTGCAGTTTTTTACTTGGTTGGGGATCTTTTGCTTTTTTATCTACTTTCCCCCAGCGGTCGCCCACAATATCTTTGGGGCAACGGAGCTGAATTCACCGCTCTACAATGCGGGCATTGAATGGGCCGGGCTTTGCTTTGCTACCTTTAATGCCGTCTGTATTGGCTTCTCCTTTGGGCTTCCGGCGCTGACCCGGTGGACGAGCCGCAAGGGGGTGCATTGCCTTTGTCTGGCAATTGGGGGCCTCAGCCTGATGCTGCTGCTCTGGGTTCACCAGCCCCGACTCTTGCTCTTGGCAATGGTGGGCTTTGGTGTAGCCTGGGCCAGTGCCCAGTCAATTCCCTATGCGATCTTGAGTCAGGCGATCCCGATTCAGCAGCAGGGGATCTATCAGGGCATTTTTAACCTGTTTATTGTCTTGCCCGAAATTGGTGTGGCCTTGGTGTTTGGCTGGATTATGGAGCATTGGCTGGGGGAGAGTCATTTATTGGCAGTTGTGGTGGGCGGGGTCTGTCTGCTGATGGCGGCGGTCTTGACGCTCTTTGTCCCGAACACGAGTCCTGTTGCTGCCCCCGCAATCAATGCAACTCCCGAAGTGAGAGATCCTCCTTTTGTCTCCCCCTAAGTTCTTGTCGAATGGAGGCTTATACCCAAGCTGCTATTGTGTGACCCCAATAACAAATATCCTGTAGGGGCTGGGAAACCAGCACCCCTGTGAACTTAAGCCTGAAATTTAAGCATTGAGCGTGTTTCAATCCCAACCGCCCCAACCGCCAGGCGAGGTAGGGCTCTCAGCGTTAAGTTCACACGGATAGTTTGAAACCCGCCCCGACCCTGAAACCCTGATAGGGCTGGCATTGCCCACCCTACAGTTTAATCCTGACCTCAAACCCAACGTGCAACTCACTCAACCTCCCTGGATACCGCTCCTCAGCAATCGCCTGACGCAGCTCCTGCTTCTGGCGGTAACGGTGTTGAGCTACAGCGTGTTGAGCATTGCCATTGGCAATTCACTCTTTGTGAGTTACGTGGGCGCTAGTCATCTGCCGTTGGCCTTTATGTTGATTGGGCTCTGCTCCCTCCCGGCCTACGTTATTTTCTCCCAGCTCATCGATCGCTACAGTCGGCCCCAACTCTTTCGCTCCGTCTTGTTGGGCTCCGTGGTGGCGATCGTGGGGCTGCGGCTGCTGCTGCTCACCGACGCCACCTATGCCTATTACCTCCTGCTGATTGCGGTCTTCTTCCAATGGGATTTCCACAACAACGTCCTGTATCCCACGCTCTTAACGGACTATTTCACCACCCTGGAATACAAACGCTACGCGCCTTACATCAGCGCAGCTCAAGCGGTGGGGACGCTGCTCGGGGGCGGATTGACGACCCTGCTCTCCCATTATTTTCGCACCCGTGAGTTGCTCTGGTGTCTGCCGATTTTGTTTGCGATCGGGGCGGTGCAACTGGTCTATCTGGAGAGCTCCCAACGGCAGGTGAATCGGGGCAGCACCGCACCTGAGGTGGGCCTCTGGGAATCCCTGCGCACCTTTCCGGAGCTGATCCAACGCTATCCCCTGGCGCTGTTTCTGGCAGCCAGCAGCTTCCTGTTGGTGATGATTTACCTCAGTTCCGAGTTTCTTTGGTTCAACATCTACGGCGCACATTTTACGGACCAGGCTCTGACTGGGTTTCTGGGTCTGATGCGGATAGTGATTAGTCTGGTGCAGATCGCCGTGATTTATGGTCTCACCAAACCGTTACTGCGCCTGCTCGGTGTGGCCCAGATGAATCCGGTTTATCCCCTCACCACCCTGACCAGTTTTCTGAACCTGATCGCCCATTTTGGCCTGCCAGCGGCGATCGCCCTCCATATCAACGGCGATGCGATCTACAAGGCGATTAACGTCCCGGTGCATCAGCTCAACTACAACGCGATTCCCCGCGAGTTTATCGGCCGCATTCGCACCCTCAGTGATGGCTTCATCTATGCGATCGGTTTGACCCTAGCCGGGGCATTGCTGTGGCTGGGGGAAAGCCGTCTGAACCTGGTGCAGATTGCCTGGCTGATCGCGGGCTTGAGCCTGGTGTTGCTGCTGGTACGGCTGCCGATGGGTCGCTTCTATGCCAATGGTTTGGACGAGATGATCCGCTCGAACAGCATCAATCTGGATGAGCTAGATCTGGATCTGTATGCTGCGCCGCTACCGCCCCAGTCCAGCGAGGCGGTGCTCGAACTCCTCCAAGACCCCAACCCCTACACCCAGGCCAAGGGCTTGGAACTGGCGGCGCATCTGAATGACCCGGAACCGTTTTTGACGACGGTGGAGGCCTTAATCTCCACTGCCGACCTGCTGGTTTACGAAAATGCGATCGCGCTCTTCAAGAACTGCACAGCGGAGTTTCTGGATCATTGGCAACAACAGCTGGCTGACCCTAAACTCCAAGCCTTTGCCACAGAAGTTCTCTTGATCAATGGCTATCGGCCCAACACGGAGCAAGTTCAGGCTTGGCAACAACACGATCAGGTTGAGATGCAGATTTTGGCGGCGATCGCCCAATCGCTGCTCAACGCGGCCCCGCCCCCCGCTTGGTCGATTCCCCTCAACGGCAAAACGGCCCGGATCATCACGCGCATCGTGATCCATGGCCGCTCGCCCCAACTCATGCCGCTGATTCCGAGCGTGATCTTGACCCAGACCCATGTCGAGGTGATTCGGGCGGGCTTAGAGGCGCTACTCCCCCTGGCTCAGGCGGGCGATCCGGAGATGGCGGCGATCGCCACCGCGCAGCTAGCCCATCCCGATGCTTGGGTGCGCATGGCCGCCTTTGATCTCCTCCGCGTCACCCGCTGTCCGGAGCAGCTCCCGGCCGTGAGCCAGGGGCTCGGCGACCCCGACCCCCGCGTGCGGCAACGGGCTGCCCAGGCGCTCGCCAGCTATGGGCGCTCCGGCTTGGGTATTGCCAAGGAACAGCTCAAGGCAACCCAGCCCGACGTTGTTGATACCGTGATTACGGCGATCGGTCTGGTGCGCAGCAAGGCCGCCAGCAACCTGCTCTTTGACTACCTCACACCGAGCTACAAGCAACTGGCCCAAACCCGCAAATGGCAGCAGCAGATTCCCAGCCAAGACCCCAACTGGCAACCCCTTCAGGTGGCGATTTTGGACTATCAAGAGCGCCTGATCCAGCGGGTGCTCTACGTCCTCTCGGCCCTAGGCTATGGTCGTACCGTGAATGTGGTGCGGCGCTTACTGGCTATGCGCAACCAAGCCGAGCTAGAGAAGGCGATCGAGGTGTTGGCCTCCCTGGGTCATCGGCGGTTTGTGCTGCCGTTGGTTCCGCTGTTTGAGAGCAAGATGGCTGCCAGCCCCCCTAGTGGTCGCACGCAGGTGACACCCCAATGGTTCCGTACCAAGGGCTATCGCTTGCTTCTGGAGGCCCTCGAAGCCAAAGATCGCTGGATTCGCAGTGGCGCATTGCTTGCCCTGGCTGTTGTACCCTCAATGCATATCCATGATCCTGACCCCATCGTGCGGCAAATCACGGGCCAAATTTTTGGCGAGCGCGATCGCACCCCTTCCCCGCTGAATACCGTTATGAATCAACTGCTCTTTCTCAAAACCGTTGCCCTGTTTAAAAACCTCTCCCTCGATGAACTCCTGCTAATCGAAAAAAGCGCCCAAACCAGTCATGTTTTGGCCGGAGAAACCATCTTTAGTGAGGGGGAATGGGGCTCCCATCTCTACATTGTGGCGGAGGGCACTGTGCAACTCACCAAGGAGATTAACAATACCCCCCAGGAGTTAAAACAGCTCCAGAAAAGCCAGCATTTTGGGGAAGTGGCGCTGTTTGATGATGCGCCCCGCTGGGACAGTGCGATCGCCCTCGAAGATTCCACGCTGCTCAAAATTGAGAAAAACCGCTTCCTGAGTCTAATCACCCAGCGCCCTCACATCATTCTGGAAATGTGCCGCTTCCTGAGCCAGCGCCTGCGCGAGACCACCCAACAATGCTCACCCCAGCTACTCGCGGCGGCCCTAGAGACGCCGGACGCAGTGGAGAGTGAAACGTTGACAACCTGAACGATCTCGTCCCATCATTGCGACCTAGCGTTATGGCTTAGGCTCCATCTTTAAGGGTACGATCGCAACGGGAAATCCGCTCCCGCTCGACCACGTTATCAATCACGCCATTTCACGGAGACCGTCCCATGCTGGAACTCTACCAATTTGAAATCTCTCAATATTCTGAAAAAGTCCGCCTCATTTTGGACTACAAAGGCTTGGAATATCGCAAGGTCGAAGTGACCCCCGGCATGGGACAGCTCGAACTCTTCCAGAAAACCGGCCAGCGGCAAGTCCCCGTGCTCAAGGATGGTGAGACCTACATCCCGGACTCCACCGAGATTGCCCTGTACCTAGAACGCCAATATCCCGAAAAGCCCCTCCTGCCCACCACGCCCAAGGCCAAAGGCCTTTGCCTGGCCCTCGAAGAATGGGCCGATGAGTCGATCGGGCTCAAAGGACGCAAGGCATTGCTCGGCGCATTGAATAAAAATGCGGCCTTCCGCGCCTCGCTGCTCCCCCCAGATGTACCCGAACCGCTCAAGGCGCTGGTGGGGGCAATTCCCGGTGAATGGTTAGATGTGTTGGGAACGGGCGTTGGCTTCGGTGGCGAGGAGGTCAAAGCAGCCGAGGTCGCCCTCAAACAAGACCTCGAAGCCCTCTGCTTGATGTTGCAAAACTCTCCCTATCTCCTGGGTGATACCCCCAGTTTGGCGGATCTCAGCGTGGCGGGTCTGAGCATGATTCTCAAATATCCCGAAGGGGATTATCTAGATTTGCCTGCCCCGTTCAAGGGCAAGGGCATTCCGGGCTTGGCCGATAACCCGGCCTACAGCCCCTTCTTTGACTGGCGCGATCGCCTCTATGCTCAATTCCGCCGCCCCTTGAATGGCAGCCAGGCTGCTCAAAACACTCAACCGAACAGCATTCAAATTGACTGATGGTTTGATCTCGGTCGTCAGACCCGATCTGAGTTGTATGCACCAAAATTATAGATACCCCGCAGGGCAGGGAAACCCATCCGTGTGAACTTAAGCGTGAAACCCTTTATTCACAAGGCTTCCATGGCGG
>JBMYQW010000024.1:0-22087 GCA_049601735.1 Spirulinaceae cyanobacterium | reverse complement strand
TCCTATCAAGAGGCAGAGCTTTCTTATGTTTGGGAAGATAACGCTCCATCCCGGCGGATCATTGAAGCTTCGGGGGCCAAGATTGCCAAGACCTATCGGGTGTATGGGCGATCGCTCTCTTAACTCGCGCCACGCCAACGCCACACCGCCGCGCCCCAACTTAAGCCTGCGCCAAAGCCCGAAGTAACAATTGTCTGACCCGGTTGAATCTGTCCCGATCGCACCGCTTCATCAAAGGCAAGGGGAATTGAGGCGGCCGAGGTGTTGCCATAATGGGCCACGTTGCTAATCACTTTTTCGAGAGGCAGTTCGAGGCGCTGGGCCACCGCATCCATAATCCGTTGGTTGGCCTGATGCAGAATCAGCCAGTCGATATCGGCGACGGTGAGTTCATTTTGCTTGAGGGTCTTGAGGATGACCTTGGGCACTTGCGCCACGGCAAAGCGATAAACTTCCCGACCGTTCATGGTGATGGTTTTATAGTTGCCAATATCGGCGCGGCTCTGGTTCGTTAAGGCTTGGCCCCAACTGCGGAAGTCCAGGTTGAGATGTTGATTGAGATTACCGTCCGTTTGCAGGTCAAAACCCAAGAGATCATCCCCATCCGGATTGGCTTGGAGCACCACGGCTCCCGCCCCATCCCCAAACAATACACAGGTGGTGCGATCGCTCCAATCTACCCAGCGGGAGAGCACATCTGCGCCAATGAGCAAAATATTGCGATAGACTCCTGTGCGAATAAACTGAGCCGCTGTCACCAAGCCAAAGACAAACCCGGAACAGGCGGCAGTCAGATCAAAGGCTGCAGCTTGCGGTGCATCGAGATGCGCTTGGACTTGCGCCGCACTACCAAAGAGATCATCGGGCGTAGAAGTTGCCAGAATGATCAGATCCAAATGATGGGGATTCAGCCGCGCCATCGCCAGCGCCCGCCGTCCCGCCTTGGCAGCCAACTCACTCAGCGTATCCCCCGGCACATTGAGATGACGCTCCTGAATCCCGGTACGGCTACGAATCCATTCATCCGAGGTCTCAACCACCTGGCTGAGTTGCTCATTGGTGAGCGTGGTTTCAGGAATCGCCGAACCACTGCCAACGATCGTCAATCCGACTCCGGGACTTTTCAAAACGATTGAACCTCCATCTGTAGTCTGTTAGTTGGGGCTGCTGGCCTTCGCTAACGTCTGCCGATAATAGTTTTGAATCCGCTCTTGCACCCGGTGATCCACCGCATCCTTGGCCATGCGAATGGCGTTAAAGATCGAAGGCGCTTCCGAGCTACCGTGACCGATAATACAAACCCCGTTGACCCCCAAGAGCAACCCACCCCCATGCTCGGCATGATCGATGCGCTGCTTGAGGCGCTTGAGGTTGGGCTTAAGGATGGCACAACCGAGCTGGCCGCGCAGCCCAAAGGGCAGTTCTTCGGTCATGGTTTGCAACAGCGCCCCGCCGATCGCCTCGGCAAACTTCAGGAGCACATTACCGACGAAGCCATCGCAGACGATCACATCAAACTCGCCGGAGAGCACATCGCGCCCTTCAGCATTGCCCACAAAAGCGATCGTCTCATTGCCCTTGAGGAGTTCGTAGGCGCGTAGGGCCAACTCATTGCCCTTGCTCGCCTCCTCGCCAATATTGAGTAGGCCCACCTTGGGCTGTTCCACCTCTAAAATGCATTGGCTGTAGACCGAGCCCATCACCGCAAATTGCTCTAGATATTTAGGACGACAGTCCACATTTGCGCCCACATCGAGAATAATCACAGACTTTCCGGCCATTTGCGTCGGAAAAATCGCGCCGATCGCCGGTCGATCAATCCCCTTGACCCGCCCGAGCCGAAACAGCGCCGCTGCCATGGCTGCTCCGGAATGGCCCGCCGAAAAGACCGCCTGAGCCTCGCCTTGCTTGACCAGGTTCATGGCGACATTAATGGAGGCTTCCGGTTTACGCCTGACATCGGTTGCCTCGTCGTGCATGGTAATCACATCGGTGGCGGGAACGACTTGAACCCCCGGCGCATTGCCATGGTGCGCCAGGCATTCACTCACTTGAGTTGGCTCACCGACAAGCAAAACCTCCACGTCCAGCTCTGCGGCGGCCCGCACCGCCCCCGCAACGATTTCTTGCGGTGCGTGGTCGCCGCCCATTGCATCGATTGCAATTCTTGCCTGTTTCAATGCTGTCATCGTTGAATGTGTTGTCGCCTATTGGTTTACTGGGCTTGCATGACTCGCCCTTAATAAAAACCTTCAAGATCTTACCAGATCGAAGGATTCATGATAGGTTTCACGCTGGGGTGAAGGGCTATGCAAGCGAATCATCCTCCACACCATACCCTTGTCAGTGACGCCTCACAACCAATGGGCATTCGTTCTTGGGCATCGCCCCCCTCACGTCGATCGCCTCGGCCGCCATCCAGATTCACACCCTTCCCCAGGCTCAAAAACTTTTGCCTGGGGGGGATGCTGCTTGGCCTCGGTTTGCTGCCCACCAGTTGTCGCACCCCGCTCCAGTTTCAGACGATCGAGCAGCCCTTGGCTTGGGAACAAGCCGCTTTTTTTCAATTGCCACCGGAGCCCGACCCCCAGATCGTTGAACTACTGGAGGCCTATCTGCAAATTTTGCGATCGCGCGGCATTTCCCCCAATACTCAAGGCGTGGTCTTGCAGTCAGGTCTGAGTCGTCTAGCGATGCATCAGCCCCAGCAGCCCCGCTCGGCCGCTTCAATCACAAAAGTCGCCACCACCCTGGCGGCGGTGGAAAAATGGGGACTCTCCCATCGCTTTGTGACCACGTTCTACACCACAGGGGCGATCGCTGATGGCGTCTTGCAGGGCGATTTAATTGTGCAGGGGACGGGGAATCCCTTTTTTGTTTGGGAGGAGGCGATCGCGGTGGGGAATGCGCTCCAGGAACGGGGCATTGAAAACATCGCGGGCGATCTGGTCATTGTGGGGGCATTTTTCATGAATTACAAAACCGATGGCACAGTGGCGGGGCAGCTCTTGCAGGTGGCGATCGATGCACCCCGCTGGCCCCGAGAAGCGCAAGACCAATTTGCCCAGCTCCCGGACGAAACGCCCCAACCCGAGGTCAAACTCCAGGGAAAAATCCGGTTGAGCACCACGCTGCCCGCCGCAGTTCAGCCGCTGTTTCGCCATGAGTCGATCAATCTGGCGAATATCCTCAAGCAGATGAATATCTACAGCAACAATGTCATGTCGCAAGTGTTGGCGGAGTCAGCGGGCGGCGCTGACGCGGTTGCCGCCCTGGCTGCCCAGGTGGCGGATGTGCCACCGGCCGAAATCCAGCTTATCAATGGTTCGGGGCTCGGCGTTGAGAATCGCATTTCACCGCGAGCAGCAGTAGCGATGCTGATCGCGCTCGATCGGCGGCTGATGGCGCAAAACGCCAGCATTACAGATGTTTTGCCCGTCGCGGGGCGCGATCGCGGCGGAACCCTCAAAGATCGCAACTTCCCCGATCAAACCCTGCTCAAGACGGGCACGCTCAATGGTGTCAGTGCCCTGGCCGGGATTTTACCTACGCGCGATCGCGGCCGGGTTTGGTTTGCCATCCTCAACAATGGGGGCGATCTGCTAGAGTTCCGCCGCCAGCAGGATGTTTTCCTCCAGGCCTTGAACCAGACTTTGGGCAGCGGGGCATTGCTTGAAGAGACGGAAGAGATTCCGGATGAGGCATTAGGTGATCCGCGTCGGATCTTGCCGTGAAATCCCCCCCAAATCCCTCACCAAGGTTGAGAAACCCGCCTTGTCTGTTGCCTAGTTTACAGCTCTAACTAGGCTTTGGCTCAAGCACCCTATACACAAACCCTGCACCGACGGTGCGATCGCCCTCACGGATGGCAAAATGCATCTCTGGTGCGATCCACTACCTCCCCTCTGTCCGTAGTAATCGAGCAAATCACTCAAAGCCCTTGCGTATCCACCATCTGGATCTCCGCCATCACCTGCTCCATAAATGCATCCGTCTCATCCTTCGGAATATCCAACATCGCCAGCATCTCCTCAATGCTGTAATGATCATCACTCTCCACCACTTCCTGGAGCCAGAGGGTCAGACTCTCAGGATGGTGCATCAGATCACGCGCCAGCTCCAGGGGCGTAGGGGATTGATTCGGCGTTACATGGGTCGCCACACAAAAATTCAGCAGTTTCGCCATCTTGGTGTGGGGGCTAATCCCCATCAACAGCGCCATGACTTGAATGAATACCGCTTGCTTGTTCATATAATCCCCGCCCCTTAATCTAGCTGCACCCCGCAATTATAGAAACTTCTGCTCAAGGGGCCGCAGCCGGACAATGAATTCCTGACTCTACCCGCAAACTGGCCCCCAGCTTGGCCGGGACTGATACAATGAACTCGATTTTTATACAACTGCGGTGTGAGTGGAGATCGATGCGCATACTAGCTCTTGTGCCCGGCGGCATTGGCGACCAAGTTCTGTTTTTTCCCACCCTAGCAAGCCTCCAGGCGGCCCATCCCGAGGCCCAGTTAGATGTCCTCGTCGAGCCGCGCTCTAAGGCGGCCTATCGAGTGTGCCCCTCGGTGCATGAAGTCTTGCTCTTTGACTATAAAGACAGCAATGGACTTGCCGACTACCTCAACCTGATCGGCATGATCAACGATCGCGAATACGATGCGGCTCTTGCCTTGGGGCAGCGTTGGAGCGTGGGCTTGCTACTCTGGCTCAACGGCATTAGCAAGCGTGTGGGCTTCACCAGCGGCAAAGACTGGTTTTGGACCGATACCGTCCCCCTCAACCGCGACCAATATGCCGCCGCCATGTATCACGATCTGGTCAAAGGCTTTGGCGTTGAGACTGACTGCCCGCTCCCCCAGTTGGCCCTGCCCCGCACAGATATTGACTGGGCCGAAGCCGAACAACAGCGCCTGGGCGTTAAAGCAACAGGCTATATTCTGCTCCATGGCGGCTCTAGCCAACTCGCGGTGACGAAAGGCATCAATAAAATCTACCCCGCCAAGCAATGGCTTCAGGTCATCCAAGACCTGCAAGACAAGCAACCCGATGTTCCCGTCGTGATTATCAAAGGCCCCGATGATGGCCCTTGGGTACAAGAGATTGTCACAGCGGCGGCGGGCGTGAAAGTGGTTTCGCCGCCCGATATCGGTAAGCTCTCGGCGATGATCGCAGGCGCAAACCTGATGCTCTGCACCGATAGCGGCCCGATGCACCTCGCGGTAGCTGCCGGAACCTATACCCTGGCGCTGTTTGGCCCCACCGACATGACCAAGCTCCTGCCTCCCGGGAGCGATCGCGTCATCGGCATTCAATCCCCCACGGGCGCCATCAGCGACATTGCCCCTGTGACCATCTTGGAGCAGCTCTGGAATGGCTAGACGGGCGGTATTTCTCGATCGTGACGGTGTGCTCAACGTCGAGAAGGGCTACATTTTCAAAGTAGAGGATCTCGAACTGGTGTCGGGTTCAGCCCAAGCGGTGCGCCGCCTCAATGAAGCGGGTTGGTTCTGTTGCTTAGTTTCCAACCAAGCGGGGCCAGCGCGAGACTACTATGCCCAAGCCCATGTGGAGGTGCTGAATGCGCGGGTCGTCGAGTTACTCAAAACCGAAGCCGACGCCCATCTTGATGCCCTGCGCTATTGCCCCTACCTCAGCCCGCCCGAGGGCGGGGTCAACCCCGAGTTTGCCCGCTGGGGAACCTGGCGCAAGCCCAACACGGGGATGCTGGTCTCGGCGGCTTGGGAATACGACTTGGATATTCGCCAGAGCGTGATGGTGGGCGACAAGGCGACCGATGTGGATCTGGCTCACAACGCGGGAGCCAAGGGAATTCTGGTGCAAACGGGTTATGGACAAAAAGTGCTCTCGGGAGCGTATCAGTACCAGACACAACCCGATTATTTAGCCCGGAATCTGAGTGATGGGGTGGATTGGATTTTGGGTCGTTTTTAAGCTGTGTAGGGACAATCCCCTCTTGGGAGGGGCGGTCTCGCACAGCGACGACCGGGGTGGGTTCGGAAGGTTGGCCACTCAGGCAGGATTTGTTTTTTGAAAGTGGTTAAAACTAATCATGGCGATCGCAATTCGTGTGCTCAAACCCGACGATCACCGCCTCCTGCGCTGGGTGGCGCCCGACGTGTTTGACAACCCCGTTGACCCGGCGCTAGCCGTTGAATTTCTCAATGACCCTCGCCACCATCTGGTCATCGCCCTAGAGGGTGAAACGGTGGTGGGCATGGCCTCAGCCGTAGATTACATCCACCCCGACAAGTCTGTGGCACTCTGGATCAATGAAGTGGGGGTGAGTCCGGCTTACCAGCGTCAGGGGATTGGGCGACAGCTCATGATGGCACTCCTGGAATTGGGGCGATCGCTTGGCTGCGATACAGCCTGGCTCGGTACAGAATCAGACAATGTTGCAGCCAATGCGTTGTATCGTGCCGTCGGCGGGAAGCCGAGCCTGTTTGTCATGCATAGTTTTGAATTAACCCGGCATCAGTCGCCGCAGTAACTGACGTTGGAGCCAGGGCGCAAGCAATTTCAGGGCCTGTTGCAAAAGCAGTTTCAGTAGCCAAGAGCCCCCAAAGGTCAAGGCCAGGTTCAGGAGTTGTTGACGGGGGTCGGCCTGCCAAAACTGCTGCCATTGACTCAGCCAATAGCCGCCGACGCCCAATGCCGTACTGCCCCAAGCGAGGCGATCGAGCAGTTGCTGGATGCCCAAACGGAGTCGATCGAACAGTTGCTGAATCAGCCAATAATGAGCAGTGGTAAGCTCTTCGGCTAAACGCTCATCTTGCAAGCATTCCTGGCTAATTTTATGAATGATATCGCCATCGAGCGAAATAAACGTTTTCAGCAGCGGGCGCTCATACTCGCCAAACCGATAAAAGGTAGTAAAATCAACCCCCGTTTGTAAACGACCCTGCCCATTGAAGAGCACGTATTGCCGAAAACTATTGAGAAAACTGCGGGTGATATGCAGGGATTGCCCCCGGCTTCGAGCCAGCTGTACCCGTCCCAAGCTGCTGCTATCGAGATGAAACGAAATGCCGTGGCAGAGAACCTTGTTGCGGGCAGCCCGCTCTTTAATCGCCCGAATAGCGTGATCGAGCTTGAGCGGCGTGGCGGGTTGTCCACGTCGGCGATCGCCTTGGTTCGAGAGCGTCTGCACCGGATTCTGGGACTCCTGCATTTAACGACGCCGCCGACCTCCAGTGAGGGTATTGCCAACCTGACTAAAGGCTTTTTGGGCCAATTCGAGGATAAAGCCTAAAAGACCCCGCCATTGCTGCTCACCAGCGGTGACACTTTCTCGGTGAATTTTGAGAATGAGATCCTGGTGGGGATGGCCCAGCAAGTCTTTGTTGTAGCGATTAATGACATCACCATCGAGCTGAATAATCGTTTGGGCATAGATAATATCTGTGGTGATGGCGTTGGCGTGCTCTTGGGTGGATACCTCCGGATGGTTGTGTTGTACACGTAGCAGCGCCCGATTGCGATTATCTAGAGCAGCCTTGAGTTCGCTGATTTTCCGGAGCGCCCGTGAAAAGCTGGCATTGTTGAGCAGTCGTTGCACCCGGTGCAACTCGTCCGTGTCATAAACCTGCAACGGGTTTGGCAGTTGGGAGTTGGCAATATCTAGCGGTGCGCTAGCATCTCGTAAAATCTGAAGACGCTCCTGCTGGGCTGCGCCTCGACCCTGCGTGGTGGGGTCAAACAGTTCCGAATTGGGATCGCAGATGAGCAAAACATAGTCAAGTTCTAGATCGCGGCGCAGGGTCAGATAGCGATCGCGCAGGGAGGGGTGGATGCGCTCACTCTGTCGCCAGCTCTCATCAATCTCAAACAATTCCCGATAGACTTCCCACGCCAAAAACTTTTTTCCGGTGATGCGCTCGACAACCATCGTATTGACCTCAAGCGCGGTGATGTCGATGAGCACTTCCCCTAGGGAGCGGGTAAACTCGCTTAACCGCCGCTCACCCGGTGTGGGTTGACGAGTCGAGCGACTCCGCCGTCCATTCGTACGCCCACTCGTCTGATTGTTGGCATTGACCACCGTGACTCTCCTCTGTTGCTCAATATAGGTATTAACGTTACGCAAATCAGGGCTGAAAAAATGATGTGATATCCGCGAATCAAGGCGCCCTGTCTCCTCTGCTTGGCTCAGTCTGAAGGGTTCAGGGCGGGGAGCCAAAGATATCTTCGCCGAAGGGGTCTAAATCGGGCTCATCCTCTCGACGGTAGGGGGCATCGGTGTCTGGAGCAGGAGACGTCTGAGCATTAGCATCTGGAGCATCGGGAGGCTGGCTGGGCGGTACAGTTGACCAGTCTTCTTGAATCACCGATGTATAGGACTGGGGGTCTTCTTCAAGGGGTAGGGCAAAGGGATTGTTTAAGGAGGCATCAAAGGTTTCGGCTTCAAAGCTCGATTCTTCCACAAACTCGACAAACTCATCCCAATCTTCATCCTCTTCAAGATTCGGTAAGGGCGGGTTTGGGGTTGGCCGGGGCGGGGGCGATGGGACAGCTCGCGGGGGAGGAGAGCTGGAGGGTGCAGGGATGTCGCTAAAGCTCCAGCCGGGGGGCGAATCGGAAACATCGGCGGCGGTAGCTGCGCCACCGTTGGGCTCTTCTTGGATAGGCGCTGACGTTCTGGTTGATGCGCTTGTCGATTCGGGGGGGGTGAGGTTTTGTAGATCGGCAATCTGGAGGTCGTCCAGTGGCAGATCGTCAAGGGGTAAATCGGCGAAGGGGTCGGGCGGTTCTGGGGGCCAAGGCTCCTCCTCACCCCAACTGACACCTCCTAATGGGGGGGCTGCGGGTGTCGGCGCTTCGGTTAAGAAGGGTTCGCTTGAATATGTTTCGGGTGAATATGTTGGCGTCGAGCTGGGACTATCCGGCGATCGCCAGGGCTCGGTAGCAGACGAGGGGGATGAGGGTTGCGACGCATACGGGTCGGGGGAGATACCCAAGTTAGAAGAGCCTGAAGATTGGCCGGATGCTGGCTCTCCCCCTTGCACATTCGCTAGTACCGTAAAGAGCTGCTGCAAGCTCTGAAGATTTTGCCGGATAATCCGCTGACTTTCCGCGACCTGCTGGAGATGAAACTGGCGCAGGGGTTGATAGTCGGTCTGGGTGATAAACCGCTCACCGATTTCGTTCTCAATATCCCCTTGTACGAGGTCGATATGGGTCTGGAGACGATGACCAGTGGTGGCGGTGATATCGGCGCCAGCCGCGACCCAAGTGGTCACGTTCAGCTCCACCGCTTGACCCATGGCGAGGAGAAAAGCGTCTTGCAACTGTCCCGCCCGGAGGCGATCGCGGAAAGTTTCACTCGGTGGCATAAGCTCAAGAGAGATGCACCGCTTTAGTCTGAAGCTGCCTCAAGGCGCCCATGGCCCTCAAGCAACAGTAAGCGATGGAGGAGACCGATTTACGGTAAGGGTGACTGTTGAGAGGGTAGAACAGGGGTCGTACGCGTACTGGCGGTCTTGGGGATTCGATCTAGCGTCCGCGCCAGCAGCACAAACATCTGTTGGAGACTTTCGAGGTTGTGCTTAATGATATCTTGACCGTCCTGCACTTGTTGCAAATGAAAGTCCCGCAACTCGCTGTAGGGCCCGCTACTGACAAACTGAGCCCCGATTTCGTTGTCAATATCCCCATCGACAAGGTTAATGCGGGTCTTCATTCGATAGCCCGGAGCGGGCTGACTAATACCGCCCATCGTTGGGGTCGTGCCATCTCCCGTGGAAACCCAGGTTGTGATCTCCAGCTCAATGGCTTCACCTAGGGCGAGGGTCAAAGCATCGACGATTTTGCCTTCCTGGAGATATTTACGAAACTCGTCACTGACTGCCATAAGGATTGCCCCCGATACGGTTTGGATCGCTTGCGATCGCTTAATTTCGCTAGCACTATAGCATGGGTTTCTGGCAGCACGACGGAATTCGCCACAGGGCTTAACATCTAGGGGCTCTCATCCTGTAGATTTCAAGCTCTGATTGTGGCTGGCGTACCGTCCCCCGCTCTGTTGTTTAGGACGGGCGTTCAATCCCTTGTCCTCTAAGGCTTATGCGGTTCATGGATGACACGCCCTATGCTCACCAGACTATCGAGGTCTTACTGCAACGGCAGGGTAATTGTAAAGGTTGTCCCCTGACCCAGCTCAGACTGGCAGTCAATGATCCCCTGGTGTTTTTCCGTCACGATCTGGTGGGCGATCGCCATCCCCAGCCCCGTACCCTTGCCCACGCCCTTAGTCGTAAAGCCCTGCTCAAAAATACGCGCTTGAGTCTCGGGGCTCATGCCACAGCCATTGTCTTGAATTTGGATCTGCACCTGTTGCTCCGTGAGCAGACCTGTCCGAATCGTAATGCAGTTGGGGTTGGCTTCAATTTCGGCAAAACTGAGGCCACGGTTAGCCTCATCAAAGGCATCGATGGCATTCGCCAGCAAGTTCATAAAGACCTGATTCAGTTGTCCGGGGAAGCATTGCACTTCAGGCAGCTCACCGTAGTCTTTGATGATCTGGATGGGAGGACGATGTTCATTTGCTTTAGTGCGGTGCTTGAGAATTAACAAGGTGCTTTCGATACCGTCATGGATATCGAAAATGGTTTTATAGTCCTGGTCTTTACGCGAGAAAACTCGCAGACTGTTGCTGATGTTGCGAATGCGATCGACCCCGAGGGTCATAGAGTTGAGAATCTTGGGCAGATCTTCCCGAATGAACGCCAAATCCATGTCTTCCATCTCATCTTGAACATCTGGATCATGGGCCGGGAGCTTACCCAAAAGAAAGTCTAGAAAGCCAAATAGGTCTTGCACGTAGTCCTTGGCGGGCTGGATATTGCCGCGCAAAAATCCGGTTGGATTATTGATCTCGTGGGCGACCCCTGCCACCAAATTACCCAAGGCAGACATTTTTTCATTTTGTACCAATTGGAGTTGAGTCTGTTGCAAGTCTTGGAGGGCATGCTGCACCTGACCATATAGCTGGGCATTTTTAAGTGCAATCGCCGACTGGCTACTCAAGAAGTTGATCACGATTTGACGATCCGGTGTGAAGACGCCGCGAACAACACGATTCTCGAGGTAGAGAACGCCCATGAGCTGACCTTGATTGAGCATGGGTAAGCATAATCCACTCCGGGGTTGATATTTGAGCACATAGTTGCTCAAAACGGGGCCATCAAACTTACCCTCGTCAATGAGGATGATTTTGTTGGTGTTCTTAGCGTATTGGATCAGTTTAACGGGCAGGCGCTCAACACTTTTCTCAAGGGGCTCTAGGCAAATTTGAGTCGCATCAGGCGTGGCGATCGCCTTGACAAGCCAATTTCCAGTCTCATCGGGCAAGACCAATACACCGCGATCACCCCCAGAGTTTTGCAAAATAATTTGGGTGAGTTGTTCAATCAACGTATCCAGATCAATGGTGCTGGTGAGCAATTGCGCGGCCCGGAGAATCGTTGCAAAGTCCAAACTGGCATTGATGGTGCTGCTTGAGCTGTGTGTGGCTTGATTGCTGACTTGGGTACTGACGCGTGCATCTGTAACCGCCATCGTCGAAACTGTTTCCAAAACCGAAAAGGAATGGCCCAGAGTTTGCTGAAGAATGGGCTCTAAGAGTTGGGGGTAGCAAACTTCCAAATCATCTGTTTTGGCTTTTGCGCCCCAGCGAGAATAGCAATAATAGGCTTCCTGCATATAACCTAATGATGCCCTGTTCTGACCAATTTCGAGATAGAATCTTGCAGCAAGCTCGTTAGCTAAAGCCTCTTCTTGGAGGTAGCCATTTTCCACTGCTTCGGCAATAGCACGGCCATAATAGTCAATTGCCTCCAAATAGCGACCATTATTCCTGGCTTTTTCTGCCTCCACTAAAATATACTTGTGCAAAAAGTTTTCTGGACAATTATCTGCCCAGAATTTCATTTTTTTCTGATTTACTTCTATGATCCTTGCATATTCCTTTTGCTGATGATCTTCTGCAACCGGATACAGAGCAGCCAAGATCAATGAATAATAAAAATAATGGTTAACTTGACTGGGAATCCCCGAAAGAAAAACAATAACTTCATCGCTCTTCCTGATCATTTCTAGAGCTTCTTCGCACCTTCCGTACGAATATAGTATCTGAGCCTTAAAAATGAAATAGGGAGCCAATCCAGGCATAAAAGATGTTTCTTGCCACGTCTGAAGATATTCTTGCTCATCAATATCCTCTGTACTCAGAGAAACTTCATCCAAAGTTAAGCCTCGTAAATTAAGAATAATACCTTGATGTAGTCGCTGAACACCAGCGAACACATCGTTTCTGGTATTTTTACAGAATTCAAGATGTTTCTGAGACTCCATCAATATACTATCAAGATCCTCTGCACAAAGAATTCTTTGCAAGATCAGATGGTATCCGTTATAGGTTGCCCAAACATCTAAAAGTTCTGAACCAATCTTATAACCCTGCCTTAAAATAGGAAATCCTTCCTTCAGGTGACTACGCCAAGGATTGATAAGTCCACCAAATAAATTAAGTGTTTTACAGGCGAGGTTAGGATTATTGAAGCGCTCAGTTAGCTGCAAACCCAACTGACCAAATTCGTAACCTGACTTATAATCATTCAATCTAGAGCCAACCATAATGCCCCAAAACGCATATCCAAGGGCAGAGCTTTCTGAATTTCCCTGCTCAATAGAAATATTGACCATTTTGAGCGAGATCAAAGCACACAGATCTTGATTTGTGAAGTAAGCAGGCCCCGTGATAGTCGCCAGAATTTTCATGCAGGCGATCATACCAGGATCGCTCATTGGGCGTATATCTAGTAGTTCAGAAATCTTGATTTGTTTGAGGCTGTTGTTGTATCGTTCTAACTCCTGCTCAAATTCTGAGAGTATTAAATCCGTATTAATTATTGGTAAATCCAATCCAAACCGTTTCAGTGTTTCTGCAATTATCTTGATCGCTTCTGAATACTTGCCTGTGTTATCATATAAGGTCGCACGTATATTTTGAATTTCAGCTCTTTCAATATCGGAGTTAACCCGATTTATGATTTCATCAAATAGTTTTTCGGCTTTCCCAAAATTTCCACAGAGATATTCACATTCAGAACTTTCTCGGTACAAGCTAAACGTTAATCCGTAATGTTTCTGCCACATTTCCTCTGGCAAAATCTCTATGCCACGGGAAAAATACTCCTCTAAAGCAGCAACATAAGCAGTTGATGCCTTTGCTTTTTTTCCAGCCTCTAAATTGAGTCCAGCCAACTCTACTCGTTCGGACTCATCTTCCATTAATTGCCAAGATATATTTAAATGATTGACAATATCAAAGATTCTGTCGTCCCCCTCTAGGTCATGAGTGCTCTTGAGGAGCAACTGGCCAATTTTGAGGTGGGTGGCTTGTTTTTGGGCGGCTTCGATCAGGGAGTAGGCAGCTTGCTGGACACGATCGTGCAAGAAGCGATAACTCACAATCACGTCTTTAACATGATCATCTTCCTGGGCACCACCTTGGAAGAAACGATAGGTTTCGCTCTCTGGGACAACGGAGCCTGCTTGTAGAGAGAGCCACAAGTCGCTAGCGACTTCATCGCGGGGGCGATCGCAGACAATGGCTAAGGTTTCAAGATCAAAGCGGTTGCCAATGCAAGCGGCTAACTTGAGCACTCTCTGGGTCATCATGGGCAGCTTACGCAAGCGCCCCACCATAAACTCAACCACATCATCGGTCAATGCGGCATCCTGCACCTTGACGAGATCACATTCCCAATAGCCCAAATTCGGGTTGAAGGCGATCAAAGCATCTTCGTATAATCCTTTCAGAAACTGGGTGGTAAAGAAGGGATTCCCCTTGGTTTTCTGATAGACCAAATTGGTCAGGGGTTCGGCAAGTGTGAGTTCACAGCCTAGGGTGGCGGCAACGAGTTGGTTGATTTGCGCTGACTTCAAGGGACCCAAGGTGAGGGTTGAGATGGCCGCTTGCGCTTTCTCTAACTCGGCCAGCGTCAACATCAAGGGATGGGTGGGGGAAACTTCATTGTCGCGGTAGGCACCTAGCAGGAGAAGATAGCCGGTGTCACGATCTTTGAGTAAAACCTCTAACAGGTTCAAGGAGGCTGAGTCTGCCCATTGCAAATCATCCAGAAACATCACTAGGGGATGGTCTGCATTGGTAAAAACATCAATAAAGTTCTGAAACAACAAGTTAAAGCGGTTCTGGGCAGCACTCCCAGAGAGCTCAGGTACGGAGGGCTGCGGGCCAATGACCTGTTCAAGTTCAGGGATCACATCAACTAAAACCTGACCATTTTCACCTAATGCAGTGCTAATTTTGCTGCGCCACTGGGCAAGCTCCCGTTCGGACTCGCCGAGCAATTGCCCCATGAGGTCGCGGAAGGCTTGGACAAAGGCCGAAAAGGGAATGTTGCGGTTGAACTGGTCGAACTTGCCTTTGATGAAGTAGCCCCGCTTGGCAACAATGGGCTTGTGGACTTCGTTAACCACTGCGGTTTTACCAATACCAGAGAAGCCCGCCACCAGCATCAGTTCTGTGTTGCCCGCCGCAACGCGATCAAAGGCATCGAGCAACGACTGAACTTCTGCTTCCCGTCCGTAGAGTTTTTCGGGAATGATGAAGCGATCGCATACGTCTCGCTCCCCCAGAGAGAACACGGGGATACTTTCTGTGGCTTCCCAGGCCGTCAGGCAACGCTCTAGGTCATGTTTGAGACCCAGGGCACTCTGATAGCGGTCTTCGACATCTTTCGCCATCAACTTCAACGTCAATTCGGAAAGCGAGATTGGAACCGAGGCTTGCTCGTGGGGGAGCGGGGGCGCTTTGGCAATATGACTGTGCAATAGATCCATTGGATCACTCGACTCAAACGGCAACTCACCCGTCAGGAGTTCGTAAAAAGTAACTCCTAGGGAGTAAAAGTCCGTGCGATAGTCTATGCCCCGGTTCATGCGGCCGGTTTGCTCGGGCGAAATGTAAGCGAGGGTTCCTTCAAGTTGATTGGGATTGACAAACTGCTGTTGCTCTTTCGGTAGCAAGGACGCAATACTAAAGTCAATCAGTTCGATCTCCCCGGTGTCGGGATGGATGAGAATATTGGCCGGTTTGATGTCTTTGTGGATGATGCGTTGTTGCCGCAGATAATGCAGGGCATCGGCAAGCTGAATGCCAATGGCCAAAAATCTAGGCAGACTCAGTTGCGATGCCTGCCAATAGTCGGGGAGGGAAACTGCGCCGCGATCGGGCATGACCAGCGCATAGCCATTGCCATATCGCTCTAGGTTGAGGGGGCGAACGATATGGGGATGTTCTAGATGGCGTGTGATGACATATTGATTGCGAAACTGCACCAACTCACTGAAGTGGGGGTGAGGGTTGCGCAAAACTTTCACAATGACGGGTTGCTTGTCCTTAAGTCGGATGGCACGATGAACGAGCGTGCGTGTGCCAGCATAGATGGACTCGACATCTTGATAACCTGCTAAAGCAAACATCGGCATTAACCCAGATAAACTTCGTTCAATATTCCTGTGACTGAGACGATTTTCGGGATAGACCCGAAGACCTCTGACGTGATCCTGGTCACTGGGGTGAGTGAGATGCCTAAAGACCTGATTTCGTCATAGAGAAAACGTTCCCCCTCCTTATACCCGGATATTCTATTCGTTTTCCGGAGATTTGGGGAGAAGTGATCGTTGTTTCTGGGCGTTATTTTAGTGACAGGCTCTAGAGACTATCCTCCTTTAGGTGCTACAGTCTTGTCACAGCAACGTTTACAGCCTCCCGCTTTTTTGCCCGAGGGCGTGTTATCCATTTAGCCTAGAAGCCTAGTGGGACAAACGACAACAGTCCCGCCCCCATTTTCAAGAGTAAGATTTAAGGATAAGCGAGGGTTTGTAGGCTAGGTGATACTTGAGTTTGAGCCTCTAAAATATTTTTAGCTTCTCAATCCTGATAGACCCGAGTCGGACACGTCATCACCGACCCTGACCAGACTTATATCATCATTCATTGACGATGCGTCTCAGTCGTCACCATTTTGTTATTCCGTTTCTCTCCGCCGCCTGCGTTATGCTCCCTGGTTCTCTTCTCCAGCAATTGGTTGATCGACATAGCGATAGTCCTCAACCGATCAATCTGGGGGTTTATTACAAAAACACCCTGGTCGCCCTCTGCCATGCTCTGGAAGACTTTGTGCTCCAAGCCGATCAGCCCCCTTTGCTTTTGGCCGCGTTCCAGCAGGGCAAATGGTATCTCCAGGAAGCCGATCGCTACAGTGAACTAGCTGCCAAGACCAGCCACATCACCATTCTTGCCACTGCCGAGGGCGGCTTTGCTGACCATGCCACCTCCCAGCAAGAGAACGTCTCTCTGGTGGCGCTGCAACCCGATGATCCGGTGGCCCAAGAATGGCATCTGATTATTCTCTCACCCACCTACAGTGCCATGGTGCTCTGTCAGGAACTCTCGATCGCGGACTATGGCACGGCAGGACAGCCCCAAGATGATCTAGAGCGCAAGTTCTATGGCTTTTGGACCTTTGAGCCGGAACTGGTGACGGAAATGATGGAACTGGCGATCGCCCACGTCCAGACCTACGATAAACCCCTCGCTCAACAACTGAGCCAACAGCTGGACGCTTGCAACGAGCAGACGGGGCAACATCCCCGCGATGACTTGAATACCGTCGTCACCCAGGTGATCCAATCCCTCCAGAGCTTGCATGAGCAACCCTTGCCGCTGTTGGACTTTTTGGCCGACAACCTCCGCTCGAACGAGATGCAGGCCCTGCTGCGCATGGCCCAACTGATTGACCAAGCCGATACCCAAAATCCCAACGCTGCCGCCGAAATTGCGACCTTGGCTGAAGCGATCGGGCAAATTCTAGATTTACCCGCCTGGCAAGTCAAACGACTCCGGTTGGCCAGCCTGCTCTATCGCCTTGGCCCCCTCGGGCGCACCCATACTGCTAACGCGCCCCAATCTCCCCCCCAGCAAGAGATGTTAGCGAAAAAAGGGCTCCTGCCCAATGCCCAGGTGCTGCGGGTGATGCCCCAACTCGAAGCGATTACCAACCTGATTGTGCATCGGTATGAATGGTGGGATGGCAGTGGCCAACCCGATGGGCTGGCCTATGATGCGATTCCGTTAGAGTCACGTATTTTGGCGCTCGTGATCGATTTCCAGAGCCAAGTTCACCAATATCAAGCTCAAAACCATGCCAATCCCCTCAGTCAAGCCCTAACAGATTGCCAAGGCCAAGCAGGCAGCCGTTATGACCCCAAACTGGTCGAGACGATCGCCATTTTGACGATGGGACTCCAGCAGGGCATGGCGCTGCCAATCAATCAGCTCAAGATTGCCTCGGGGATTTGGCTGTTGGATGAGGAAGCGTAATGGAAGTTTTAGAGTATTCCCAGGAAAAAATGTTTCAGAAATCAGCTGTTTGGGTGGCGGGCAAGATGCCCGCGCTACGGGATTTCCGAAGATTAACCGTAGCGCAGGCGTCCCGCCTGCCTTGGGATAATTATTTTTAAGGAGTCCCCTTAACGAATGAGCCAACACCTACTGGCCCTCGATTTTGATGGCGTGATCTGTGACGGCTTGGCGGAATATTTTCAGACCACCTGCCGAGCTTACGATGAATGCTGGCCAGATGCGCCAGCGCCGACCGTTGAGCCCTATCGGGACGGCTTTTACCAAGCCCGACCCATCATCGAGAGCGGTTGGGAGATGCCTGTTATGCTGCGGGCGCTGGTACTGGGTTATGAGGTTGCTGAGATTTTGGCGGGTTGGCCGCCCATTCGGGACGAGATTGTACGCCAAGCCCAGCACGATCGCGCTCAGTTTGCCCAAACCGTAGACGGGGTGCGCGATCGCGCCATCACGATGGAACTCGACGCTTGGCTGGCGCTGCATCGCTTTTATCCGGGGGTGATTGACCAGTTACAACACTGGCTGGCGCAACCCGATGTAGATATTTGGATTATCAGTACCAAAGAAGGGCGCTTTATTTTCCAGCTCTTGAGCCAAGCAGGCGTTGATTTGCCGCGATCGCAGATTATCGGTAAAGAAAGCCGTCAGCCCAAAGCTCTCACGCTAGGGCAATTGCGCGATCGCGCTCCCGAGGCGCAGATCACCTTTGTCGAAGATCGGCTCCCCGCCTTGAAGTCGGTGCTGCCAATTCCCGAACTGGCTGCGGTGCGCCTCTACTTGGCAGAGTGGGGCTACAACACTACCGCGATGCGGGCTCAGGTGCAGACGGGCGATCGCATTCAACTCCTGCCGCTGGAACAATTCGGTCAATTGGCTCCGCCAATTCAAGGAGTAGTTTAAGCAAACTGGCACAGGTTCGGCCAAGCTGAACTTCAGCCATTCTTAGGATTAAGGCCGTTAAACCTAGACCCATTGCATGAATTCGCAATTGGGGCAGGCGAGACGCCTGCGCTACGGATTGTGGTTCAATTTCTCGTTAAATGGATGCAAGCGATCACTTGACCCTTTTGGAGGCACTTCACCATGACCCAAAAAACCTATGCCGTTCCCCAAGCCCATACCAATGCTTGGATTGCCCAAACCTGGCTCTCCTTTATCATCGCCGTTGTGGCCACATTTGCAGGCATCCTCTATATGCCCGGCCAAAACAATTGGGTCAAGGGCTACCTGATGATGGGGATGCTCTTCTCGATCGGCTCGACGGTCAGCCTCTCGAAAACCCTGCGGGATCTGGACGAATCCAAACGGATGATCAGCCGCATTGATGAGGCTAAACTGGAGCGGCTTTTGGCTCAATATGATCCCTTTAAGGAAGAATAAAACGGCCAATGTTTGAAGATTGCAAAGAAACTCCGGGGAAGCTGTACGAGGGAGGGCGATCGCTGCTATACCAATTGAAGCCGTTGGGATGAAAACCCTAATATATGTAGGGTGGGCATTGCCCACCACACCCAGATTTTCGATTCTCCGCAATATACTCATCTGTTCGAGACGGCGATCGTTCCCCTCCTCTCCCTTAAAATGGCATTGATTCCGAATCCAGTGACCCGAAACACAGTTCAAGGAGCAGTCTATGAAATTTGGCATTGACATGGGCCATAACGCCCCGCCCGACACAGGGGCATCCTCCCGCTTTGGCAGCGAAGATCGCCTCACCAAAGAAATTGGTACGCAGGTGATCAACAAGTTGCGAGCCCTGGGCCATGAGGCGATTAACTGTAACCCCAGCAGTGCCAGTAGCGTCCTGGACTCTCTGCGCAAACGGGTCAGAACGGCCAATGCCAACAATGCTGATGTCTATGTTTCGATTCACTTCAATGCCTTTAACGGCAGTGCCAACGGCACCGAGATCTTTGCCATCAGTGATTCCGGGCGTCGGATCGCCGCTCCGGTGCTGAACAATATTGTCGAGTTGGGCTTTACGAACCGCCGGGTGAAAAATGGCTCCCATCTCTACGTGCTGCGTAACACGAATATGCCCGCCATTCTGGTTGAATGTTGCTTTATTGACTCCGAGAAGGACATGAAGCGTTACAACACCAGCGAGATGGTGAACGCGATCGTCAAGGGGTTGGCGGGCCGTCTACCCGAGGGGGATGGCGGCAGCAGCCCGGAACCGAGCAAGCCCACCCCCAAGCCCACCGCCGACAGCCAAGTGCTCAAGCTCCAGAAGGCGCTCAATACCCTGGAGATTCGGGATAGCAACGATAAAGCTTTGGTTGAAGATGGCTTAACTGGCCCCGCGACGCAATCGGCTACTGAACGCTTCAATGACATTATGGGCATTAATGCCAAGGGCGCTGCCGTTTCTACCACCTGGCAGGCGCTGGATGAAATTGAATCTAAACCCGTATTGCGCCCGAACCATGCTGATGGCTTTGCCGTGCGCTATCTGGAATATCGGATGGGCGCACAGATCGATGGTGTCTATGACGAGCGCATGGCCGATAAGATCAAAACCTTTCAACAGCGCCAAGGCTTGACCGTGGATGGGGTGGTTGGCCCCGAGGTTTGGGGACTGCTGATGGGTCAGCCGATTCCCACCCTCTCCCTCAAAACCCTGCGCGAGACCACCTTCAAGCAAGAACTGGTGGACAGCAGCCAAATTACCGATCCCAACCTCAAGTACGAGGTGGAGGGCGATCTCGACTTCCCACTCCACAGTTGGGCGGAAGAGGGCAACCACGTCAAAGTCTCGTTCCTACACAATACCTTCAACGGCTTTAACACCTGGTATGCCTTCAGCGACCATATTGAAATTTGGCAAGAAGGCAAGCCCCTGACCCTAGAGCCGGAAGACGAAGCGCCCCAGGTGAGCGATCGCGGCGATGCCTTTAACCTGCCCGGTTATACCAGCACCTTCTTCCTCAACGACCCGATCATTCCTAATGGCCATTTCACCTGGCGGGAGGCCCTGCATAACGGCGAGCGCATTCCCAAATTCAAGTCTCATGTAGACAATATCTTGGCGCTGGCGGTACGCATGGAAGATGTGCGAGCGCGTCTGGGAGGCTTCCCCATGACCGTCACCAGTTGGTATCGCCCGGATCCCTGGAACAGCCGGGTGGGCGGGGCGAAATATTCGCGCCACAAGACGGGTCAGGCGGTAGACTTCCTTCGCTCGGGCATGACCGGAGCGCAAATGTCCAGTAGGCTTCGGGATTGGCCGGGCGGTATGGGGATCTATAGCCGCTACCCGAATATGATGCACCTGGATATTCGTCCTTATCGGGCCCGTTGGGGCGGCGCGAGGTAGTCTATTCATTCCATTGCGCACCTGCATAACGCCTAGGGGCTGTCATTATTTGGATTTCAAATCATTGCTGTGTCTAGGGGCGGTCATCATTTAGGCTTCAAACTCTGACGATGACTGGCTTACAGCCCCTTTGTTCGTTTTTGGAGTCGGGCGCTATATCGCTTGTCCCTGCTCTGCACCAGCAACGCTCTACAGGCTTCTGGGGTTAATTGATGACACGCCCTAGCGTACAACTCCTTTTTCTGCTTTTGGGTCGGGCGCTCTATCGCTTGTTTCATAAGGCTTCTGAGGTTAATTAATGACGCGCCCTAACTTCGCTATTCACATTTCTCACTCTTCCTGGCTTTGGCGTTGCCGTGCTGGAGTCTTGCTGTTTTGCTTGAGCTTGCTCCTGGTCTGTACGCCAGCTTTGGCAACACACCCTTGGGCGCTCAAGGCAAGTGATTTGCAGGTCTACAATCAACCCCAAACCGTCCCAACCGCTCGCGTTGAGCAACTCAAGGAACAGCAAGAGCGCATTGCCCTATCTCGCTTTGATCTGCGGCGGCATCCGATTACCGATGCCCAGGAAACCCATTGGCGGCAGACCCTCTGGGCAACAGCAGTGCTCGAACCTCAGCGGGCGGATATTGCCGAGGCAGTGGCGGCGATCGCCCGCCTCACCCAGCGTCCCCAGCTCTCGGTTTCCCAAGCCAAGACGGTGCATATGGCGATGCAGATCGGCACGCAACTCTACCTGAGCAATCCGGAGTTGTACGGGGCGATCGGCGATCGCTTACAGGAAACCCTCCACAGTAGTCCCCACCCTAAGTGGGCCGCCATGGCGCTCTCGGCGCTGATGCAAAATGGCCTCGATCCGGCCACAGCTCAAGCCGAGTTGAATCGGCTGCGCGATCGCTTTCCCCGTCAAGATTCATTGGTGCTACAAATTGCCCTGCGCGATCTGCAAGAACAGCTCACGCCCGCCGCCCTGCCCCCTTTGAATGATCTGGTCAATTGGCAAGTGGCTCCGCAACAGGCACAAATCGAAATTTTCTGTCGTCCGGATCGGGATGTGCTCTGTCTGGGGTTGCTCAAAGATCGCAACGGGCAATGGCTGCGGGAGGCCGATGGCTCACTCTGGCAAGTACCATTGCTGGCGCGATCGCTCCATGGGCTGCGCTGGAACTATATCCGCGGCGCGACGCCCCAGGGCATCTACCGGGTGGAGGGGACGATGCCCCGCTCCACGACCACCTATTTCCGAGCCTTCGGGCAGTTCCCCCTGCTCAAGATGTTTATGCCCTTTGAGCGG
>JBMYQW010000023.1:0-22139 GCA_049601735.1 Spirulinaceae cyanobacterium | reverse complement strand
AGGATGATTTCCATGTCGCGCAGGCAAGCTGCCATCCGACGGTTGGTGTAGGCGTTGCCACCGGGCTGAATCAGTTGGGACTGTTCAGCAAACAAAGCACGAGCTGCATCAGTCACGATTTTGGAAGCGTTGCTGGTGATGCGGTTGACCGTATCCAGGCGCTTGCTGCCATCGCTAACCATGGCTTGCAGGGCATCCAGTTGTTCCGTGCTCAGGAAAGCACCACGGGCATCAGCCTGAGAAACAACCCTCGTAAATGCGTCAAACATCGAGTCTATCTCCTTAATTAATAAATACTAATTTTGTTTGTTTTTAGAGCAAGAGGATCACTTTTGCCATGGAGGGTATTTCCTCCGAACAGAAGTTAACCTAAAAGCTCACTGAACCAAAGTACAGCCCATACAGCATTAATATCGCTTGGATTATTCCCACCTTGAAAACCCGAGAATCATTAATTCTAGATTTCCGAGACTTGAAACTTAATATCAAGCGAGTTGGGCAAGTTTAAATTCACTTTGGCTCTGAACCATTCGGTTCTCTTTATACAATGACAGGGGTAAGCATTGCAGTTACGTTTTGTTACGAAAGCGACGCCACCGCATAGAACTTAAGGCTTTACTGCTCTATTGTCCTCAAAAAAATTGAGGTTTGAGCGGTTGCGGCGATCAGACGCAGCAATACAACGTATTGATTTTTATCTATACTCCCTCGGCAAGAAAGGCTATTCATGGATGACATTTTTGTCTGTTTCGAGTCAAGTCGCCCTAATTCTTTAACTTATGTTGCGAAAGGTGTCGATCGCCTAGCGACTCGTGAGAAAAGTAAGCAATAGGCATTTATGCCTATCTACTACAATTGCCTCAGACTTTATATAAACCCTGTTTATAACCATCACAACCGACAGCCCCTCATAATGATTGAGGGAGGAGCTAATTCTTAGATCGATGACTTTACCGCTACTTAACTATTCCCCTGTCAGCCGCAACCATCGGGTTGAAGGATACGAAATTGCCAGTGATGAGCAACCCCGGCTCTACTCGACTGGTACACAAGCCGCTAACCCCAACTACGATGAACTCATTCGCGCCGCCTACCGCCAAGTGTTTAATGAGCAGCAACTCATCGAGAGCAACCGCCAGAAGAATCTAGAGTCACAACTGCGGCGTGGTCAGATTACAGTACAGCAGTTCGTGCGGGGTTTGGTCTTGTCCGAGCCCTTTTTCACCCGGAACTATGAATGCAGCAACAACTATCGCTTTGCCCAGATGTGTGTGCAGCGGCTACTCGGCCGCGAGATCTACAACGAGCAAGAAAAATATGCTTGGTCAATTGTTCTGGCGACCCGAGGCTTAACGGGTTTTGTGGATGCACTCCTCGATAGTGAGGAATATGAAACCAGCTTTGGCAGCGATACTGTGCCCTACCAACGGCGGCGCATTTTGCCCCAGCGCGATCAGGGTGAGGTGACCTTTGCCCATATGCCCCGCTATGGTACAGATTATCTCGCACAACTTGAGACCTTGGGCTATTTCAAGTACAAGCCCACTCCCGCCTACGTCCTCAAGCCTTGGCAGCTAAAGGCAGCAGGGATCATTGCTCGGGTGGGCATCTCTGCTCTCGGTCTACTCGTCGGTGCGACGGCCTTAGCTGCTTGGGGCATCATTTCCTTGTAAACCCAGTCTGACGTGAACCGGATCTGAATCCTGGTAATTGGAATCATCCTTTGGCGGCCGACCCACGCTCGATCAAGGGATGATTTTTGCTGGAGACAGATTGCCATGATTGCTGGATTGCGCTGGTCGAAGCACTTTTGCTCTCGCCACTAAACTGAAGTCTCGCTATTGTCTCTCGGCCCACTTATCGGTAGGGTTTAAACGTCACAATAGCGTTGATGACCCCTGACAGAAAGATGGTAGCAGTAGCAATTTTGGCCGCCGGACGCGGCACTCGGATGCGATCGCAACTCCCGAAAGTCCTGCATCCCCTCGGTGCCAAGACCCTGGTCGAACGCGCCCTCGACAGTTGCGCTGCGGTTAACCCCAGCCGTGAACTGGTGATCGTTGGCTACGGGGCCGAGCAAGTCCAAGCTGCCCTCGCCCATCGTCCCAATATTGAATTTGTGCCCCAAACCGAGCAACTGGGTACGGGTCATGCGATCCAGCAGCTTCTGCCCCCCCTAGCGGACTTTGGTGAAGATGTTCTCATACTTAATGGTGATGTACCCCTGCTGCGCCCGGAGACGATCGCCGACCTCCTCGCCACCCATCAAAAGCACCAAAACGCTGCCACGCTGCTCACGGCACAACTCCCCGATGCCACGGGCTACGGCCGGGTTTTTTGCGATGACCAAAACATTGTGCAAGAAATTATTGAGCATCGGGACTGCACCCCAGCCCAACGGGAGAACCGCCGCATCAATGCTGGGGTCTATTGTTTCAACTGGCCCCGCCTGGCGGAAGTGCTCCCCAAACTCAGCAACGACAATGACCAGCAGGAGTATTACCTCACGGATGTCTTCAGTATGATGCAGCCCGTGATGGCGCTGGATGTGGCGGATATTCAAGAGATTTCTGGCATTAACAATCGTTTGCAACTGACCCAGGCACACCAAATTTGGCAAGAGCGCATCAAGACCCATTGGTTAATGGCCGGTGTCACCCTGATTAACCCGGAGAGCATCACGATCGCGGACACGGTGGAACTGGCTGCCGATGTGGTGATCGAGCCCGAGACGCATCTGCGGGGCAAGACTCGCATCGGGGCCGGCAGTCGCATTGGCCCGGGGAGCTTGATCGAGAATAGCCAGATTGGTGAGAATGTCACCGCGATGTATTCCGTGATTACCGACAGTGTGGTGCAAAACAACTGCCGGGTTGGCCCCTACGCCCACCTGCGCAACCAGGCCGAGCTGGGCGAGCAATGCCGCGTGGGTAACTTTGTGGAAATTAAGCAAAGCCAACTGGGTGCAAAAACCAATGCCGCTCACCTGAGTTATCTGGGCGATGCCACCTTGGGCGATCGCGTCAATGTCGGGGCGGGTACGATTACCGCGAACTACGATGGCGTGAACAAGCATCCGACGGTGATCGGCGATCGCAGTAAAACGGGTTCTAACAGCGTCTTGGTCGCCCCGGTCACGCTCGGGGCAGATGTCACCGTGGCGGCGGGCTCAGTGGTTACAAAGGATGTGGACGATGACACCCTGGTGGTGGCCCGGAGCAAGCAGGTGACGCATAAAGGCTGGCGACCGAAGGGGCAGTCTTCTTAGCGTCCAAAAAACTCCAGCATTAAGCTGGGAAACACGATTCCCACCCCTAACCATAGCCAGCACGTCCACCGTAAGAGTTGTAACGCCTGGAGCACTGTTGCAACGATAATCGCCTGCTCCGCCTCGCCCAGCAGGGGCTTCACCTTCACAATTCCTTGGTAGGTATTCTCGCCCCCCACCCGCACCCCCAGCGCCGCTGCGTAGGCGCATTCACTCCAACCGGAATTGGGGCTCGGGTCTTGGGGCGCATCTCGGCAGCAGAGCCGCCAGACCCGCCAAGGACGACCAGACAGCAGCGCGATCGCCCCCACCGTCAACCGACAAGGTAGCCAGGTGAGGCGATCTTCGAACTGGGCACTGAACCAGCCGAGATCGGTATAAGGTTCGCGACGATAGCCGATCATCGAGTCCAGGGTACTGGCCGCCTTGTAGGCCATGGCTAGGGGGACTGGCCCGAGCCCAGTCCAGAGCCCCAGCAGCGCGTAAAACAGCGGCCCCGTCACGCCATCGGTGGTATTTTCCGCCACAGTCTCCAGCACCGCCCGCAGGATTTCTGGCTCCGAGAGGCCAGCCGTATCCCGCCCGACGTAACGGCTCAGGTGCGATCGCGCCTCCTCCAGTTTCCCCGCTTGCAATGGCTGTAACACCTCCCAAGCCGCTTGGTGTAAGCTACGCGCCGCCAAACAACTGGCCAGCAGCACGATCGCCACGCCCAGACCCAGGTATGTCTGCAATTGGGTTGCCACCCTAACCAGCGCCCAACTGATAGATGCACTGCCCGCGATCGTGCCCAGTCCCAGCGCCACGCCTGCTAGACGACGCGGCCAGCCCGCACCGCAGCAACGATACAAAATCCGATGTCCCCAGCTAATCCAAGCACCCATCACCTGTACCGGATGCAGCCAAGACCAGGGATCACCGATGAGGACATCTAAAACTGCGGCCCCGAAGACGATCGCTAGATTGAGGTTGAGTGAGTCCAGTTCCTCAGGCAATCTCATTTCACATAAAGCTGATGTATCTAAGCCGGGTTGAAATATACACCCCTATTGCAGGAGTTGATCGGTAGCCATCTCCACCTCAGCGGGCGGTGTGGTCGGGCTGGCCCTCTGACAACCGGGTTTAAAAATGAGTCTATATCCTCATGTCACACCCACCATTAACGCGATCCCAACTGGGGCGGCAGCACTGAAGCATTGCTCGGTGCGGGAGCCGCATCGGGGAGATGGCGATCGCTCATCCCTGCTGCCAAGGGCGTATAGGGCGAAACGGGCTCGGGGGCGATCGGCGTGGGCAATGCTACCAAATCTTCATCGCCATTGATCACGCCCCCGACGATCGGCACTTCCGCCTCAATGAGCTGATCGAGCATTGCCCCAGCCGCCTTGCCATGGGTCAGGCTCGGCTGCGTCACCACTACCAGACCATCACTCAAGGGTTGCAGCAGCAGAGCATCGTTATATTCTGCCAGGGGCGGCGTA
The DNA here is from genome assembly GCA_049601735.1 of Spirulinaceae cyanobacterium. Lineage (GTDB taxonomy): Bacteria > Cyanobacteriota > Cyanobacteriia > Cyanobacteriales > Spirulinaceae > SIO3F2. The sequence goes on along the minus strand of JBMYQW010000023.1, from coordinate 17,390 downwards.
TCGACAATGACCAGATCAAAGCGGGCGCGGGCATTGGCGATTAGGCGGCGGAACTCGCTGGACTCCAGAATCACGGCGGCATTCGGCTGGGGCCCGGCGCTGGGCATGATGTAGAGGTTGGCAATACTGGGGACGAGAGCTGTGCTCGCGGCAAAGGAGCCATAGTAGCCCAGGGGCTCACTGGGAGCATCCGGATCGCGCTTAACGCCGATCGCCGGGGCCTGGGTCAGGGAACGCAGGTCGCCCTCAATCAGCAAGGTGCGTTGCCCGGCCTCAGCGGCAGCGATCGCCAGGTTATAGGCAGTTGTACTTTTGCCCTCTTCCGCATCCACACTGGTAATCAAGACAACCTTCGCCTTCTGGGCACTCCAGCGCCGCAGGTTACTGCGTAGCAGTTCATATTGGGGCAAATGCTGACGATTTGCCCCCATCAGGACGGGCAAGGGGCGAGGCGAAGTCTCGGTGAGCAGGGGCAATTTACCCAGCACCGTAATGTCGCGATCGCCAAAGAGGGCTTGCAACTCGGCGGCGGTGTAGAGATGGGGGTCGAGAATGCCCATGACCGTAATCACACTCAGGCCCACCACGATCGCGGCCACAAACCCCGCGCCGACAATAATCACCGGCCCGGGCGGCGGCGAATAGGTGCTCTCTTGCTGTTTGGCTTCCAGGGGTTCTTGAGCAATAACTAGACTCCCCACCGTCTCGGCTTCGGCGGTGCGGGCATCGACGAGCTTGGCCTGCAAGAAGTCGTGGAAATTCTTCTTGAGCGTGAGTTCCTGCTGGAGGCGTTCCTGTTCGAGCTGCTTGGTCGGGAACCGTTCGTAGTCCTGGCGCAGTTGGCGTTCGGTCTGGAGGGCAAGGGATAACTGCTTGCTCAGGGCCTCCTCTTGGGTTTGCAACTCCACCAGCCGATTGGCCAGTCCCTGGCGCGTGGCATCGAGGCTACTGTCCTGGCGCACCTGACGGGGTTGGGCATTAAATACACCATCGTCGCCGATCACCTCATTCGCCCGTTCGGTCAACAGTTGATCAAATGCGTCCTTTTCCTGACGCAACACCACCATCTCGGGATGCTGGGGACGCAAATCTGGGGCATTGAGCTTGATTTGGGTTTCCACGTTCAGGATCTCGGCTCGCAAGCTGGCAATGATCGGGTCGGCACTCAGCGCCGAAGCCAGGGCAGCTTGTTCGGGATCTAAACCGAGCTGGGCCTCAATACTCTGGCGTTGGGCCGTCACGCCTTCGAGTTGGAAGCGAATTTCCCGCTGCTGCCGTTGGGCCGTATTGATCGCCGTAAAGAGACTGCCGTCTTCGGCCGGGGCCAAACTCGATCCTTCCTCACCGAGAAAGTTATAAAACACGCGCTCCGCCTGGGCCAGTTCTGTTTTAGCTCCCTCCAAGCGTTCCTGGAGCGTTTCAATCTGTTTGCGTAGTTGGGCGGTATTGGTCAAGCGGCTCTGCTCCACCATTTCAGCCAGCAGCATCTCCGTAACTTCCAGCGTCCGGTCTTCGTCGGTATCTGTATATTTGACCTTGATCAGTTGGGGCTGCTCATCTTCCTTGGGCAGCTTGATCTCAATATTTTTGATGAACTTGCGCAGATCGTTGCGCTCAAAGGCTTCGGCGGTATTGAAGACGACATTTTCCGTCAGAAGGGCTTCCTGGGCGGTAATCGTGTTGCGGCCCTGCTCAAAGAGAGCCCGCCCCGTTTCGGTGACGGTGGGTGGGGCGCTGCTGTAGGAGAGGATGCCGGTGGCGGTGAACTCATCGGGCGGCGGCGGTTTGGGCGGAATCACAGCGGCCACACCAGAAAGAATCAGCACAAAGAGACCCGCTGCCAAACCGTAGAGTCTGTTGTCGGCCAGGCTAACCTGAAAACGTTTGATGAGAGGAGACGCCATCGCCCAAACTCCGCACTTGCTAGGGATGTGTCCCTATAATAGCGCCCGATCATTACGCCTAAACATTAGGCCCGAGCGGCGATCGCCCGACGCCCTGCCTCAACCGCCATCGCCTATTCCCCAAACACCCCTAAACCCGTTACTGTAGATCATAACGATAAACTTTTTTAGATTTATTTTTATTTCCTGAATCATTATGTTCGAGCAGTGGCTGGCTTCGCCAATGGCGTCCTATCTTCATGTCCCCTTTCTTCTCGCTATCTTAGTTGCCCTCGAAGCCGTCCTCTCGGCGGATAATGCCGTGGCTCTAGCCTCGATCGCCCAGGGACTGAGTACGCCCCAACAGCAGCGTCGCGCTCTCAATATTGGTTTGGTGGCGGCCTATGGTCTGCGCGTTGTCTTGATCTTCACAGCGGCTTGGGTGCAGAAGTTTTGGCAGTTTGAGCTATTGGGGGCCGTCTATCTGCTCTGGCTCGTCTGGCGCTACTACAGCGCACCCACGGATGAAGCGCATCACCACAAGAGTTTTCAGTTTGAGTCCCTCTGGCAAGCCATTCCGATCATTGCCTTTACGGACTTAGCCTTTTCCCTCGATAGCGTCACCACGGCGATCGCGGTCGCTGACCAAACCTGGCTGATTATTGCCGGCGGTACGATTGGCGTTATTGCCCTACGCTTCTTGGCAGGACTATTCCTTGCCTGGCTGCAAGAATATCCCAAGCTCGAAGAGGCAGGCTACATTGCCGTGGCAGTGGTGGGTTTACGGTTGCTGGCCCATGCGGTGCTCCCCCAGTTCGTGCTGCCAGAATGGCTGATGGTCTCGCTGATTGTGTTGGTCTTTGCCTGGGGCTTTTCGGAGCGGGTGGATTAACCGTTTTTCATGGATACTGAAGCATTTTCCCCCGAGCAGATCCAGGCACATCTTTTGATTACGGGACGGGTGCAAGGGGTGGGATATCGGTTCTCAGCAGCGAACAAAGCCCAGAGCCTGGCGTTGCAAGGTTGGGTGCGGAATCTCGCTGACGGACGGGTAGAAGCGGTCTTTGAGGGGCAAAAATGGCAAGTCGAACGAATGATCAACTGGTGCTATACCGGGCCAGCGGCGGCAGTTGTACGCGATGTTGAGACACGGTATGAGCCGATTCAGGGTCTACAGGGGTTTGAAATTCGCTCCTGAGTAAGTTGCGATCGCGCGCTGTGAGGGTCACTCACCTATGTTAAGATGCACGGGTTTGACCGTACCCTCATCATTTCCAGGAGACCGATCGCCCATGTCGAATCCCCCCGTATCAAACCCCAAGGTTTATTTTGATTTGTCTGCTGATGGCGAATCGCTCGGCCGCGTTGAGTTTGAACTCTTCGCTGATGTCGTGCCCAAAACGGCTGAAAATTTCCGCCAACTCTGCACTGGCGAGCCCGGTTTTGGCTATAAAGGCAGCAGCTTTCACCGCGTGATTCCAGACTTCATGTGCCAGGGGGGCGACTTCACCAACCACAACGGCACGGGCGGCAAGTCCATCTATGGGCGGACGTTTGCCGATGAAAACTTCCAGCTCAAGCATACCGAGCCGGGTCTGCTCTCCATGGCTAATGCCGGCCCTGGGACGAACGGTTCTCAGTTCTTTATCACCACGATTGTGACCTCATGGCTCGATGGTAAGCACGTGGTCTTTGGCAAAGTGACCGACGGCATGGATGTCATTAAGACGGTGGAAACCTTTGGCTCCCGCAGCGGCACAACCAAGAAGAAGATCGTGATCGAGGACTGCGGCGAACTCTAGGGGGTGACAACACTGAAGCAATGCGACAATTACGGACGATCGCGGGCTTGCGGGCCTATCGGCAACAGCAGAGCCCGAACCAAACCATTGGCCTGGTGCCGACGATGGGGGCGCTGCATCCGGGGCATTTCAGCCTGATTCGCGCAGCCCGCCAAGCCAATGATGGGGTGGTGGTCAGCATTTTCGTGAATCCCTTGCAATTTGGCCCCGGAGAAGATCTCGACGCTTATCCCCAGACCTTGGCCCAGGATCTCCAGCATTGTGCCGAGTTGGGAGTTGACTTGGTCTTTACCCCTAGTCCGGCGGAGATGGGCAGGGCCCATGCTCATACCCAAGCCACGGGCCAGACCACCAGCGTTGTGCCACCGCGTTCTTTAACTCAAGGGCTCTGTGGCGCGAGTCGTCCAGGACATTTTACGGGTGTGGCGACGATTGTCACGCAGCTCTTGAATCTGGTGCAACCGAGTCGGGCCTATTTTGGACAAAAGGATGCCCAGCAGGTGGTGGTGTTGCGGCGTCTGGTGGCGGATCTGGGCCTGCCCGTCGAGATTTGCACCTGCCCGATCGCCCGCGACGCCTCGGGGCTGGCCTATAGTTCGCGCAATCAATACCTCAGCGCCGAGCAGCGGCAGCAGGCAACGGTGTTGCAGCGGAGCTTGGCGGCAGCTCGTACGGCGTTTTTGGAGGGTGAACGGCAGCGCGATCGCCTGTTAACCCCAGTCCAGAAAGCCCTAGCGACCGAGCCCGAGGTCAAACTGGACTATCTGGAACTGGTGCATCCCGAAACCCTTGCCCCTTTGGACAAGATTGACGATCGCGCCCTGCTGGCGATCGCCGCTTGGGTTGGCCCTTCCCGCTTGCTCGACAATGTGCTCTTGCAACAGCGCCAACCCACGATCGCCATTGACGGGCCCGCAGGCGTGGGCAAGTCCACCGTTACGCGGCAACTCGCCCAGCGCCTGGGACTGATCTACCTCGATACCGGGGCGATGTATCGGGCGATCACTTGGCAGGCCCAGCAAGCCCAGGTGGATCTTGAGGATGCAATTGCCCTGGCCGAACTGGCGGCCACCGCCCACATTGAATTCGTAAGCCGCGAGGATCACGCCCCGCAGCAAGTTTTACTCAACGGCCAGGATGTCACCACCGCCATTCGCTCCCAGGCAGTGACCCAGCAGGTTTCCACCGTGGCGCGTCAGCCCGCAGTTCGCCAACATTTGGTACGGCTTCAGCAAGCCTGGGGTCAAAAGGGCGGCATTATTGCCGAGGGGCGCGATATTGGCACGGTGGTTTTTCCGGAGGCGGAGGTGAAGATTTTCTTAACCGCTTCGGCCCAGGAGCGGGCGCGGCGACGCTGGCAGGAGCTTGATCCTGAAGTTCAGGCCGGGCTCGATCTCGAAACGTTAACTAAGCAAATTCAGGAACGCGATCGCCAAGACAGTACCCGCGCCACCGCCCCCCTGCGCAAAGCCGCCGATGCGATCGAAATCATGACGGATGCCCTCACGATTGAGCAAGTCATGGCGCAAATCGAAGCCCAATATCATCAGGTCTTGAATTCATGAAAATTTCCCCAGGGACGGGATGAGATTCCTGAATTTTCCGGATACTATTGAGATGGCTTCTGTAAACACCATTGGCTCTTGTTAGCAATCGGTTGATTAGGGTTGAGTCCTCCCCAATCTGCCCTGTGAATCCCCAGACTTCCTGTAGGGTTCGATTTTGAGTCGATTTTAAACCGTTGAACCCGCCCCTACCGCATATTCATTTTCGGGATATGTCAATTGGAGCGGGTATCAGGGCAGATTCCTTTATGTGCTCTTAACTCGTTATAATTCTGTCCCCTCATCCTGTAACCGTGGAAAATCTGCCTGCTGCCCCCCATGATGACTTGATCGGGCCGCTCTTGGAGCCCGCCTTTAGTCCTGAGCCCTCTCCCCTGGCATCTCAGCCAACCGACCTCCTGGCAAACGACGCAGAGCTGCAAGCAAGTCTCACTTGTGTTGGTGTTCCCCTGGGTCAAGCAACAACAACGCCTGCTGTTCAAACCAAACCGCTGGTTCCTGCCAGTGGCTGGCTGACCCAGTTGTCTCTCCCTCCCCTGCCCCTGAGCCATCTGAGCCGACTGAAACACCAAGTTAAACACCACGGTCTGATGGGAACGGGTGCGGCGATCGCCACGGGACTGAGTTTTTGGTCCGGCATTGCGGTTTCAGCTAGTGGGTTTTCGGTGGTTCCGGCCATGACGATGCCCTATGCCAGCGTGTCCCCGACCTTAGCGAGTTTCCCCGCGCTCGCTGATACCGCTTGGCAAGCTCACCAGACCGCGATTCAAGCGGCCCGGCAACATCTGGATTTTCAAGTCCCGGCAACTTTCCAGGGCAAAACCATTGAAGAGATTAAACTCCCCAGCAACAAAAAGGTGATCGCCCTGACCTTTGATGATGGGCCGTCGGTCGAGTTTAGCAACAGTATTCTCTACATTCTCGACAAGTACAACATCAAGGCCACGTTCTTTTTACTCGGTCGCAATGTGCAGAAATATCCCGAGCGGGCCAGGCAAATGTATGAGAAGGGCCATGCGCTGGCTAACCATAGCTGGAGCCACCCTTACCGACAGCAAACCCCCGAGAGCGCCGCTGCCGAACTCAATAACACCTCGGTGTGGATTGAGAAAGCGACCGGCGTTAAAAGCAAGTTTTTCCGGCCGCCCGGAGGCTTTTTGCACAACGGCCTGGCGGACTACGCCCTGCAGCAGGGTCAAACCGTGGTGATGTGGTCGGCAGACTCCAGAGACTATTACGCCTCCAGCGCCAAAATCTTCCAGAACGTGGTGAACCAAGCCAGCCCGGGCGGGATTATTTTGTTGCATGATGGCGGCGGCGATCGCACCACGACTGTTGCGGCCCTGCCGAAAATTATCGAAACGCTGCTACAACAAGGCTACACCTTCGTCACCCTGCCAGAGCTCATGGAGCTGCACGAGCAGGAGAGACAGACCGCTCAGAAATAATTTAATCAGCTACATCCGTTCTAGAACCGGAATCCCCAGCAGCGACAAGCCGAGTCTCAACGTTCGTGCCGTCAGGTCACAGAGCGCCAAGCGTGAACTACGCAACGGCTCCTCTACGTCTAAGACGGAGCATTCTTCATAGAATTTGTTGTACTTGCGACTCAGATCATAGAGATAGTCACAGAGGCGATTCGGCAACAGATCCTGCTCGACTTCTTGCAACACCTCGCTCAGTTGCAGGATATGTTTAGCCAGCGCAACCTCTTCGGGTTCTGTGAGTTGTATTTCGGGAGTTGTAACCGTCGTTTCGACTGGTGTTGGTGCAAGTAACGGGGGTGTTTCAACCGGGCCGAGCATTTTGACTTTGGTTTCAGTAACGCTCGCCGCCAGACGCCGCCGCCCCTGGGCAAAGAGCAAAAACTGCCAGGCAAACTGGCCTGTAGCGAAGAAGCCCGCCAAACACATCAGGGGGGCCAGCAGCGGCACGGTATGCAAGGCGGCATGAATTGAGAGCACGACATCGCTCAACAGGAAGCCCCCCACGATTGCTACACTCGTCCAACCGATCGCCCGCCATTCTACCTGACGCAACCCCGCCAATTGCTGCGCGATCGGCTCCAAACTCTCGACGGAGCGGCTGACTTCCAGGGCATAATTGCCCAAATCCCCCACCTTTTTCAGGAGCAACACCGCTGTTAAAGCAGGCATCGCTGGGGTTTGGGCAAGCTCTGCTGGTGGGGTGTAACGTAGCGTCAGGGCGCTGGATTCCGGTTCCGCTTGGACGCGACCCTTGCGGGCGATCGACTGAATCCGAGCGTAGGCGTAGAGCAGGTAAGGCGAGGTGTTGCCCTTGAGGTCGAGCATCTTCTGGTAGCTGAAGATGTAGTTGCTGGTGCGGTTCTGGCTGAGATCGGCGTATTTGACGGCGCTGATGCCGACGGTTTGGGCCACCTGCTGTTGGAAGGCTTCGGTTTCGCTGCGGTTTTCTTCGTTCAGACGCCGATCGAGATCTTGATAGGTGCGATCGATCGCTTCATCGAGCAAGTCCTTGAGCTTGATCGTCTCGCCCGATCGCGTCTTCAGCTTCTTGCCATCCTCACCCTGCACCAGACCGAAGGGCACATGAACCACCTGCACCTCATCGGTGAGAATTCCCGCGCGGCGGGCGACCTGAAAGACCTGGGTAAAGTGGTTGGACTGGCCAGAATCGGTGACGTAGATGAGGCGATCGCCCCCGTCTTGCATGATGCGGTATTGCAGCGCCGCCAGATCGGTTGTGGCATAGTTGTAGCCGCCATCTGACTTTTGGACGATCAGCGGCAGCGGGTTGCCCTCTTTGTTGGTGAAACCTTCGAGAAAAACACATTTTGCGCCACCATCTTCCTCAACCAAACCTTTAGATTCCAACAGTTCCACCACATCGGGTAGGAGCGAATTATAAAACGACTCGCCCCGCTCGGTGAGCTGGATATCGAGGCGATCGTAAATCTTCTGGAACTCGCGCCGGGACTGGTCACAGAGCAGTTGCCAGGCGCGGCGACTCTCCTCATCCCCCGCTTGGAGGCGGACGACCGCTTCCCGTGCTGTTGCCTTGAAGTCTTCGTCTTCATCAAAGCGTTTTTTCGCCTTTTTGTAGAAGATAACCAAATCACCTAAATCCAGGGCATCAGCGGTGGTGAGGGCATCGGGATAAGCCTCACGCAGATAAGAAATCAGCATCCCAAACTGGGTTCCCCAGTCGCCCACATGGTTGAGCCTTACCACGTCATGACCCTGGAATTCGAGAATGCGGGCGATCGCATCGCCGATAATCGTCGATCGCAGATGCCCCACGTGCATTTCCTTGGCAATATTCGGGCTGGAAAAGTCCACAATGACGGTTTGGGGCGCTTTAACGCGGTCAACCCCAAGACGTTTATCCTCCAGCCGCTCGGTTAGCTGAGTCGCCACGTAATCGGGCTTGAGGGTGAGGTTAATGAAGCCCGGCCCCGCAATTTCGGGCGGCTCGCACCAGTCCGTCACCTGCACCTGTTCCACCAGGGCCTGGGCAATGTCGCGGGGCTTGCGCTGGAGGGGCTTGGCCAGGGGCAGGGCGGCATTACATTGGTAATCCCCGAATTTGGGGTTACTGGCAGGTACAACCAGTGGTTCCTCGGGCAGCGGCACATCTGTCCCGAAAGCTGCGGTGAAGGCTTGGCGAAACTGCTGATTGAGCTGGGCTTGAATCGAAGTCATGGCAGAGGGGAAATGGGGGAGGGCGATTGCCTTGGGCAGTGCGCTTGAGCGCAATCGCAACCTGGGTCTATTATCAACCCCAATGACTGTGCTAGTCTAGGGGATCGCAAGCGTTGCGTAAATTAACGTGAGTTCTGGATAAGCGAAGCGATCGCATTCCTCAAGGCACTGAAATCTCGATGTCAAACCCGGTTGTCAGGGGGCCAGCCCCCCGACACCTCCCGCTGAGGGGGAAATTGCCCCCTCAGACTCCGGCAATACCGGAGAGTAGCTACATCCTCCAATCGCAAATCAGGGTTTGAGGGAATTCCTTAACCGAAGCTCACGTTAAATCAGCAATCAACGTCAAGATTCAAGTCTTTAGTCTGGGAGTGGGCATTGCCCACCCAACCCTTATATTCTCCACGCCCCTGAAACCATGCCTGTTACCGACATTCTGCAAACCATCTGGGCGCTCTCGGCGCTCCTCTTAGTGATTCTGGTAATGCTCCACAGCCCCAAGGGCGATGGCATTGGCGGCATTGGTGGTCAAGCGCAGCTCTTTACCAGCACCAAAAGTGCCGAGGTTACACTCAACCGGGTGACTTGGGTGCTGTGCATTGTTTTCATGAGCCTGACGATCGTGCTGACGGCTGGTTGGTTAGAGACCTAACGGTTGATGATGCGATTTTGGCTCGACGGGCAACGCTTGCTCATCCATTTGATAACAGGGATTAAACGACGCTGGCGCTCGCTGCTGGGGATTCTGCTGGGGGCGATCGCCGCCTTGCTCCTCACCACGGTTTGGCAACCTGTCACCGCGCAAGCCGCTTTACCATCCCCCCAAGTGCATCCGCTACCGCCCTTCATTGAGCGCCTGCCGGAACTTGACGCGGACTATTTTGCTGAGATTCAGACAACACCGCTGGGCTACTTGGTCTGGAATGAGTTCCCGGTCAAGGTCTACGTCCAGCAGCCCGAGGATGACTTGATTCCGGCGCGGGATCAGGATGACTTCGAGAAATGGCTCAAGGCTGTGGATGTGGCGATCGCCGATTGGAAAGAATACGTGCCGCTGGTCAAGGTAACAGAGCGTGAAACCGCCGACATTGTTCTGTTGCGCCAACGTCCGCCCCGCGATATTCAGGTCGATCGCGAGAACCAACGCCTGATTATCCCCGATGCCCGCCATGGCACGGCGCGTTACGAGTTTTATCTCACCGCAACCCAGCCGCCGATCGTCAAGCATCGCTTCACGGTTACGCTCAGTCCAGCGCAGAATAGCAAGCATCTGCGAGGCACGGCCCGTCATGAGCTGGGCCATGCGCTGGGGATCTGGGGTCACAGCCCGAATGAGGACGATGTCATGTATCAGCAGCAGGTGAGCCGTCCACCACCGATTAGTGGTCGGGACTTGAGCGTTTTGCGGCGGGTTTATGAGCAGCCCACACGGTTAGGCTGGCCAGTCTTGTCAGACTCCTGATTTTCCCACGTTACATCGGTCATCAGTAGGCGATCGCCCACCACTTTCAAAACGCTGCCATTTTGTTGATCCCATACAATAAAAACGCGGCAATGAAAGTGCGACAATAAAAACGCAGCTTGGAGCGAAAAAAGATGACGCTGGCAATGAATGCGATAACAGAGCAAAATGTCCTGAGCTTCAGTGCATTTTTGGCTCATTATGGCAGCGACAATCGCTACGAACTCATTGATGGAGAAGTTTTCGACTTGGAACCCACTGGTCGGCATGAAGAAGTCGCTGCTTTTATCACCCGGAAGCTTTGCGTTCAGATCGACAATACCCATTCACCCTGGTTTGTGCTGCAACGGGGTCTATTGCGTCCGGCCGGAGTTGGCATCACGGCATTTCGGCCCGATGTGGCCGTGGTTGATCAAGCTGCTCTCGCAGAAGAACCATCCTGGCCAACACAGTCGATTTTGACTCGGGGTCAATCGCTCAAATTCATTGCTGAAGTGGTCAGCGGCAATTGGCAAAATGATTATGCCCGGAAAGTAGAAGACTATGCCACGCTCGGCATTCCTGAATATTGGCTGGTTGACTATGCCGGCCTCGGTGGAATTCATTATATTGGCAAGCCCAAACAACCCACATTGTCGATTTGCACCTTGGTGAATGAAGCGTATGAGATTCAACTCTTGCGCGGCAATCAGCCTGTTCGTTCAAAGACCTTTCCGCATTTAAATCTGACCGCCGAGCAAGTGCTACAAGCCGGTTAGCGATCGTGAGCGGGTTGTCGTTTCAGCACCCGTTAGGGGCTGTCATCATTTAGATTTCAGACCATTACTTATGTCTAACGTACAGCCCCTTTTCCTGCTTTTTGGTTCGGGCGCTTTATCCCTTGTCCCCTAAGGCTTCTGAGGTTAATTGATGACACGCTCTAGATTGGGCCATTGCTGATAGAGCTGCATGGCATGGCGCTCGATGTCGTCGTTCGGGAGGCGAACTCGGGGGGGCTGCTCAGGATAGCGCCGCTCTAGGTTAGCCTGATCTTGCGCCACAACCAGCTCCAGAGATGCTTTTGCCCAGGAACTGACGAAGGGAATCAACCAGGGCAGCGGCGTTTTCGCATACAGAAAATGATAGAAGGCCGTTGTTGCCTCGCTCTCAGGATAAATCACCGCAAAAATTTTGACAGCTCCGCCCAGGAGAGCTTGATCCACAATTGAAACAGCGGGAAAGATATGCTCACCTTGGATGGTGAACTGGGTGGGATAGACCATCAGATAGGGATAGGTCAACAGATCAAGCCAGGTATTTTCATGCCGCACCATCTCCTGCGTGACCCAGGTATAGATGCCCCGATTTTCATAATGTCGGACGTGCAGTTCTTTGAACCGAAAGGGTTCATTATGGATCGGGAGCGAATGATTATAATCGTAGTTAATTTTCAGGGCGTTAACAAACGAAGTGTGAACGGATTCTTTGGGCGCTGCACAGACAAATTCATATTCGCCCTGGAGTTGTGGATAGAGTTGAGGGACGGGTAATTGGGGCGCGTGCCCGCCATAGGTCCAAATGAAATCGCCCTCAACCACCAGATCAAGCACCTGAGCAACAGGAGCACCTTGGGCGACGCCATTCGTAACCTGACAGCCTGCACCATCGAATTCTAGGGCATGGAAGGGACAGTTAATGGTTGCGCGATCGCGGTTAATCCAGCCCGAACTCAACTGCGCTTGGCGATGGGGACAACAATTATCGAGGCCATAGATCTTGCCCCGGGCAGTTTGCCAGAGTACATAATCTTTACCGTTCAGGGTAATTTTATAGGGACGGTTAATGCCTAGCATTGAGCGATGGGCAATGAGCCAGGGCGCCCCTGGCAAAATGGGCAAGGTCATCGGCGAAAATTTGGGTAACTGTTCAGTTCATGAGCAGAGACCAGTGACAGTCTGCCTCAATGCATCACAGCCAACAATGGGGTGAGAATAGCTTAGGCCATTCTCCGTGCGGACTCACCGCAACGTAGCTTACTTCTCGTGGAGTAACCCAACACGATTTCTCTTAGCACTGCGCAGAGTGCGATCGCCCAAAGCATTGGCGGTGTTGGGTTTCCTCCGTCAACCCAACCTACAGCACTCAACTTTTGTCCCGTACTGAACGTTTCGGTAGATCGAATGACGAACGGAATGAAGCGGCTCAGGATTTAACTTGCTGCACTGCGGTAATCAGCTTTCGCACCTCTTCTGTTCCCTCTGAGGGCTCAAACGTCAGGGGGAACTTACCTCGCGCCAGTAGTCGCAACCCAAGCGGCGCAATACTCAGGAGCCCTTTGAGATCTCGAAAATAGTTGCCCACCACTTGGATGCCAAACTGACGCTCGTCGATCCAGCCACCCGTCTTAACCAACTCGACCAAGGTTTTGCGATGACGGATAGGACGGCTATCTTGGGAGGTGGCATTGGCCAGAATCGCTTGCTTGAGCTGGCTGATTTGGGCCATCGGTTCGACGCCCATCGGGCAAACGGCATCGCATTGATAGCAGCGCGTACAACCCCAAACCCCGGAGAGGTCTTTATTGTATTGCTGAAGGCGGGCTGTAGTTTGGCTATCGCGGTTATCACCCACGAGGCGTTGGGCTTTGGCAAGGGCGTGGGGGCCGACAAAATCGGGGTTGACGGCTTTCGCGTTGCATTCGCCATAGCAAGCACCGCAGAGAATGCAATTGCCCATTTGTTCAAGCTGCGATCGCTGCTCGGGCGTTTGCAAAAATTCTCGCTCGGGAACCGCACGACCCTGGCTGCTGACATAGGGATACACGGCTTCGAGATCATCCCAAAAGGGCTGCATATCCACAATCAGATCGCGGATCACGGGCAGGTTGCCGAGGGGGGCGATCGCTATTTCGGTGGTGTTAAATCGCTCGACTTCTTGCGCGACGCTCTCTTTGCAAGCCAGAGTCGAACGACCGTTGATCGACATCGCACAACTGCCACAGATCGTGTTGCGACAATTCTTCCGAAACGCCAGCGTGCCATCTTGTTCGGCTTTAATCTGCAAGAGTCCATCTAAAACCGTTTGGCCCGGTGCGATCGCCAGTTGATATTGCTGGGCAGCGGCGCGTTGCTGCTGCGGATCATAGCGGGCGATCGAAAACGTAACTTGCATCATTGTGGTTGCATCCAAAACCGTGAGCGATCCAGTCACTCAATCCAACTCTATTGTATCGGACTCATGAGTTTATCAAACCCATCCGTGGACTCAGACGCATACCCGAGCCAACTTTGTCTACACCAAACACAAGTATCCCGTAGGGCAGGACAACTCAACGCCTACAGCAGAATGATTCTTTGATTGTAACGGTCGGATTTGATATTACTGCTCGATCCCAGCACAATCTGACGCACAGAAGCGGAAAGTATAACCCTAAACACGTGTGATTGAAATGCTCAAGCGGTCAGCATTGCTCTAAAGTTGGGTTGTTTTGTGATCAGGGAGGTGGTGCGATCGCGCCCCGTTTCGCCTCTTCTTAACTCAAGAATAACCTTTTATTAACTGAATGTTGTTTGACAAGGGAAATGTAATTGAAGTAACAATTAAAAGACTTTATTCATACCCTCTTAAAGGGTACGCTCCTCACACGAGTACACAAAAACCAAAATCACTTGTGACGTTATCCCAAATCCCTGGGAATCCTAATTTGACCTACGAGAGGACTCTATGAAACTAAGCACATTAAAGCGTCGTTTGCCCGTCCGCTTAACCACTGCCGCCCTGACCCTGGCCCTGGTTGCCTGCGCGGGTGGTGGCACCGGAGAAGATGCCGCAGATAGCGAAGGCGGTGAAGACGCTGCTGACGGCTCAGGCGCAAGCGGCGAAGTTCAAATCGACGGTTCGAGTACCGTATTCCCAATTTCCGAAGCCATGGCAGTTGGCTTCATGGAGGAAAATCCAGATTATGAAGTGATCGTTGGCGTTTCCGGTTCTGGCGGCGGCTTTGAGAAGTTCTGCAATGGTGAAACGGACATCTCCAACGCCTCTCGCCCGATCAAGCAAGAAGAGATGGATGCCTGCGCCGAGAATGGCATTGAGTTCGTCGAAGTGCCCGTGGCCTTTGATGGTTTGTCGGTCGTGGTCAACCCTGAAAATGACTGGGCCGCCTGCATGACCCCTGACGAGCTGGGTGCAATGTGGGAGCCCGACGCCCAAGATACTGTCACCCAGTGGAATCAAGTTCGGGATGAGTTCCCTGAGAGCGAACTCGCCCTCTACGGCCCCGGAACCGACTCGGGAACCTATGACTACTTTACCGATGCCACCACAGGTGAAGAAGGCGTGAGCCGCGCTGACTACACCGCGAGTGAAGATGACAACGTTATCGTCACCGGGGTTCAGAATGATGAAGGCGGTTTGGGCTTCTTCGGCTTTGCCTACTACGAAGAAAACAAAGACACCCTCAAGGTGGTTGAAATCGAGAACAGCGATGGTGAATGTATTGCCCCTAGCCTCGAAGCCATTGCTGACGGAACCTACAATCCATTGGCGCGTCCCATCTTCTTCTACGTCAAGACCTCTTCTTTGGAAGAGAATCCGGCGGTTGCTGCGTTTGTGGAATATCAGATTGATGCGGCCAATGCGAGCTTGATTGAAGAAGTGGGTTACGTTCCCTTGCCTGCTGATATTGCTGAGAAGGTGGCTGCTCGGGTTGAAGGCAAAACCACAGGCTCAATTTACGAAGGTGGTTCTTCTGTTGGCGTTAAGCTGAGTGAAAAGCTCTAAGGCTTAAGCAACTTGAACGTTCCGACGATGGGGGGCGTTTGCCCCATCCATAATTCTTGATCTATTTTTATTGATCTGAATTTGAGCTGGTCTTAGCGACTTCACTTGAGCGACTTCACTTCGTACTTAAATTTTTATGACTGCTGAATTTCCTGCGGGTAATACAACTGCTGCCCTATGGCGACCGAATCGGCAACGCAGTGGCATTGTTCAAGCAATTGTTGCCATTATTTGTGGTGTTTTTGCCCTGATTTCCATTGCCACCACTGTCGGTATTGTGCTGACATTGATTACTGAAACGGTGGGCTTCTTCCAACAGGTTCCCTTCTGGAACTTTCTGACCGATACCCATTGGACGCCACAGTTTGGGGAAAGGGCCGAATATGGCATTTTCGTACTGATTAGCTCGACGGTCATGACCTCGGGCATTTCGATTGTTGTGGCAATCCCCTTGGGGTTACTCACGGCTGTTTGTCTGAGTGAATATGCCAGTGATAAAACACGCCGAATTCTCAAGCCAATTCTAGAGATTTTGGCCGGTATTCCCACCGTGGTTTATGGTTACTTCGCCCTCTTTTTCTTGACGCCGTTTCTGCGCTCATTTTTGCCCTTTGTTGGCCCGTTCAATGCCTTGAGTGCTGGTATTGTACTGGGGATTATGATTACGCCGCTCATTGCCTCCCTCAGTGAAGATGCCATCTTTTCGGTTCCCCGAAGCCTGCGAGATGGGGCCTATGCCTTAGGTGCAACCAAACGAGAAACGATCATTGCAGTCGTTTTACCGGCGGCGCTCTCGGGAATTGTTTCATCCGTCATTCTGGCGATTTCTCGGGCGATCGGCGAAACCATGATCGTAACCCTGGCAGCTGGGCAAAGCCCCCAGACCATTGGGTGGGATCTGGACTTCATCAATCCGTTTATTCCCGTGATGACCATGACCGCCTTTATTGTCCAGGTCAGCTTCGGTGACACGCCCCAGGGCAGCCTAGAGTCTCAGACTATTTTTGCAGTGGGCATGACCCTATTTCTGATTACGCTTTCGCTCAATATCTTTAGCTTTTGGTTTGTCCGCCGTTTCCGGGAGAAATACGAATGACTTCTACCTCCAATTTACCGAGTTCCCCCTCTGATCAAAGCAGTCTCTTCCGTGCCAACTTAGCGGGGCGCTATCGGCTTGACGGCCTCTTTGCCACCACCACTTGGGTGGCGATCGCCATCTCTCTGATGGTGCTGCTGGTACTGCTCTACAATGTGTTTAGCGATGGTCTCGGCAATCTGACGTGGACCTTCTTGACCAGCTCTCCTCACCCTGACCCAGAGAAAGCTGGGTTAATGGTAGCCCTGTTTGGCTCACTCTGGGTTCTCGGAGTTGTCGCTGTGGTTTCCTTCCCGACGGGTATTGGCGCAGGGATCTATCTAGAAGAATTTTCTCAGGATAAGCTCCTTGCTAAGGCAGTTAAATTGTTCTGTCTGCGGTTCTTTCCCACGGCATCTTGGCGTTACGGTCTTGAACGATTTGTGGAGCAGGCTGAATCTCTGTTGTTGCAGTTTATTGAAATCAATATCAATAACCTCGCGGGGGTTCCCTCGCTGATCTATGGTCTGCTCGGTCTCCAGGTTTTTGTGCGCATCATGGAACCAATTACCGACGGACGCACGATTCTATCGGCTGGACTCACCCTGTCCTTGATGGTATTGCCGATCATCATCGTTTCCACCCGAGAGGCTTTGAGAACAGTTCCTGACGGTTTGCGGCAAGCGGGCTTTGCCTTGGGGGCGAATCGTTGGCAGGTGCTCTGGGAGCAGATCTTGCCCCTGGCATTTCCCGGTATTCTCACCGGAACGATCCTGGCGTTGTCGCGGGCGATCGGTGATACGGCTTCTCAGCTTATGATTGGTGCATTAACCTTTGTGTCAACCTTGCCGGAAGGCTTACGATCGCGCTTTGTGATTCTGCCGATTCAGATCTACAACTGGATTTCCCGTCCCCAGCCGGAGTTCCAAAATATTGCCGCAGCTGGCATCATTGTTCTGCTGGTCGTTTTGCTCTGCATGAATGCAACCGCCGTTCTGCTCCGCAACAAGTTCCAAAAACGCATCTAATACCAAATCCGTTTTGTCTACACCCAGAATCAAAGACCCCGCAGGGCAGGGAAATCCATTCGTGTGAACTTAAGCATGAAATCCTTTATTCACAAGGCTTCTGGGGCGGCCCACACCCGACCCACCCCGGT
>JBMYQW010000022.1:0-22301 GCA_049601735.1 Spirulinaceae cyanobacterium | reverse complement strand
CGCATCGGTGACAGATTCAAACCAAGTGGCCGCTTCGGTGACGGCTGCATCGGTGTAGAGCGCCAGGGTGGTTCGGTCTTGGGAGCGCACGACAATTTCACCCGCAGCCAGCGTCTGGGCTTGGTGAGCTAGGGCGATCGCCAACGCACCTTCGACACAAAGCACCCGATCCGGCGCGGTCACTAAGCCAGCTTCCAGGATCGCCTCCCGGAGGTTAAAGCGATAGGTTGCCCCCCAGCTAGCCGGACAAACGACGCTCACCCCCGCCAGCTCTTGCATTGCGGCCTGGAATTCAGCCGCCGTGAGCCCCTGAGCCTGCACCGCCGGGTTAACATTCGGCAAAACCTGTTGCAATACACTCTGTAGCCCCTGCCGCAGGGCTAACAAGGAGCAGGAATTGCGCTCTGGAGGCTCTGCTGGGGGCAGGGGAAGCTGGATCTGGGGTTGCCATTGACGTTGGTGACGATGGTAAAACGGAAGCGCCCGCCGCAAGTGAGGATAGAGCGGGGTGAGACTGAGGGTAGAAGATGTTGGGGAGAAGCCACAACTCGTCAGGGTCAGCCCATCCCCCTCGCCCATCTGGAGTGGGAGCGGATAGGTATTGTACGGGCGATCGCCGTGATGCCATATCAAGGGGTGCAGTGACCCTTGGGGATGCTGGGCTAGGGTCGCGGTTAACCCTCGACCGCTCCAGTCGAGGCCGAGATACCACTGTGCAGTGGCGCGATCGCCCATGAACTTCCCTCCCCCTAAGACGATGACGACGGCGTTGCAGTGGTCGCCGCGGTATTCTGCCGCTCATCCCAGAGATCCCCATCCGGCTCACCCTCTGGGATATCCGCCTCATCTAGCAAGGCATCCCAGCCCAAGTCACTCAACGCGGAGAGTACCATTTGCTCCGGAACATCCGGTTCGGGAGTTGCGGGTTCTGGCGTCGCGAGTTCCGGCGTCGCTGGTTTTGGACTATGTTGCTCTGGGGCGGCTGGTTCTGGGGCGGCTTGTTGGGGACTGCCTTCGCCTTGCTCAGGGATCGCCGATTCCGGCGTCGCTGGCGGCGAGGCGAGAAGCGTTGGAGTTGGCGCAGCGACATCGCTGTCCATTGAAGGGACAGAATCCGGTGGAGGTGCAGACTGGCGCTGCTGAATCCCAGCCTCCGGAGAGTTGGGGGCAGGGGCATTCTGATCATTATCAGGGGCACGCTCAGGTTCTGCTGGGTCTTCAGTGGACGTGACTGTTGCGGGGGCTGATGCAGTAGGTGGCGTCGGGGCAGGTGTCGCGGCTGATTGCTCGGTCGCGTCTGCTCCTGAATTTGCCGTTGACCTCTCTCCCTCAAAGTTCGCCAAATCAGCAGAGAGCTGCTGCATTCGCTGGTCATCAAGGACAGTCTCTAGCTGGCCGGAAGGGCTCTGGGCTGCAATTTCGTCAGTGGTCAGCAGGGTTTCCCCCGCCGGGATGGTCGCAGCCACCTCATCCGCATCGTCGATCGCAGCGGGCGCTTCCGCCACACGTGCCGACACCTGGTCGAGCAAGTCATCGAGGGAGGCGATCGTCTCTTCTAGGCTGGGTCCCTGGGGGTCAAGGGTTTCGGCTTCAGCATCCGGGTCTAGGGCGGCGGTCAGTTCTTCGGGGGCGATCGCTGTCTCAGGCGCCACCACCGGATCCCCAAACAACACCGTGCCGACAGCTGCGTCCCCCTCGGTTGCCAGGGTGGGCTCAGGGTCAGCGGCGACCTGCGCGGGGTCCCCTAAGTTGGCAAACAATTCCTGCTGCACCGCACGGGGTAAGTCCGGAACCGTCGTAACGTCGGTGAGTAATTCGGGGGATGTCGCTGATCCTGCGGGGGACGATACTGCTGGCTGTGGGGAAGCGGCGGCTGGGGCGGGTGCAGCGGGCACATCCACGGTCAATACCCGAGACGCAGCGTCCGTTACCAAGGGCTCGTCCTGGCCCGGATCGCGGGTGAAGAGATATTCATCCCAGGCTTCCCAGGCTTGATCTGCCGAGACCGCAGGGGCGTTTGTCCGCTGGCGAGTTGGCGTGTCACTCCCGGCCGGTAGATCGAGACGTAAAATTTGTTCAACCGGTTCGGTGGGCCGCGCCAGTTCATTGGGCAAAAGCGGCTCTAGGGTGGGTAGTGGTTCCCTGGCGTCGAGTTGAAGCAGGGATATCTCCTGGGAGGATAGCTCGGCGGGTAGCCCCGGTCTGGGGGACGTTTGGCCCACTGCTGTGACGGCAGCCGGTTGCGGTAGTGCAGCCCTCGCATCGCTGGCCGCGAGGAGACCCTGCTGCTGCAACTCATGAATTTGCCCGAGCTTATGCTGAAGCGAGTGATGATAGCTCTGGACGTCTTGTTCTAGGCTGGCGAAGACCTGGTGAAAGGTCTGATCCAGGCTCAAGAAGAGTTGATCGGCTTGCTGCTCCAGCGATCGCAACTTTTCGAGCCAATCGAGCTGTTGCAGAGCTGGGGGCGCATCAGTGCTGGGGGGCGCGCCCGTAAGCGTCGCGCTGAACTGTCCTTGCAGGCGATCGAAGACCGTGGTTAGCTCCTGCTTGAGCGACTCACTACACCGATGCATCACGCTTTGCAACAGTTCCTGAGACATCTGACGTTGATGGCTCTCCAACTGACGAATATCGCGGTGCAAGATCTCACGCTGTTGACGGAGGGCTTCAAGCTCAAGCTGCATCGGCTGCAACCAGTCCTGGCGTTGCACATTCATTTGGCTCATGACGGCCTGGGCGATCGCCTGGGCCGTCTGTTGTTCAGGAGCCGCTAAAGGGCGCATCTCCCCGCCAGGAACTTCGACTTGTCGTGCCAGATTACTCAAACACCACCGCACTTTTTCGAGCAATTCATGGTGTTGAGGGATCTGCTCTGCTTCACCGGGCGTCTCTGCTGCGCTCAGGAGTTGATCCACCTCTGCAATGAGCTGTTGAATATCGTTTCTGGAAACGGTCACCGTCAACCTCTAGATGCCAATTAAGATGCTAAGTTCCGCTGGAAATTGTGCTTCCATGCTACACCCATGGTATGGCAATCTTCAGGATTCACAGTCACGCTCTTCCCATTCAGAGCTAAAATTAGCCAAAAGCCACCGTTCGACAGCCACAGATCACAAGTCGCCAATCAATATTCTCCGGATTCGCACTGGGTCGGGCTCAATAAATAGATCCGGATACTGTTCACACCTGTCCGCTGTGGCTTGACTGCCCAACCAGCCCTCTATCGTTTCCACCCCCCATGGAAGATCGCTTTAATCTTGATGATCCAGATATCCATCTCTTGGTGGAAACGGTTCCCTTTTTCAAGGGGCTACCGACCGAGATTTTAGCCAAAGTGACCTGTCATGTGGTGACGCGAACCCATCCCTCCAACCAGGTTATTCTGCTAGAGAACGATTGGGGTGGCTCTGTGTACTTCATTGTGGATGGTTGGGTCAAAATCCGCACCTACAACCTGGATGGCAAGGAAGTGACGCTCAACATTATTGGCAAGGGAGAGGTGTTTGGCGAGATGGCCGCCCTCGATGAAGTGCCCCGCTCCACGGATGTGATCACCCTGACGACCACAAAAATCAGCAGCATTCCAGCCCAAGATTTTGTTGACCTCATCAATAGTGAGCCCTTAGCGGGGGTTCGTCTGGCGCAACTAATGGGAACTCGCCTGCGCCAGGTCAATCGCCGTCTCCGCCTGCGGGAAGCGGACAGTATGTCACGAGTGTCGGATACAATCCTATTTCTGGCTGAAGGTCAGGGCAAACGCAGTGAAGAGGGCATTGAAATTCCCAACCTGCCCCATCGAGAACTCAGCAGCCTCAGCGGTCTGGCCCGCGAAACCGTCACTCGTGTGCTCACCAAGCTAGAGAAGAAAAATCTCATCCGCCGTGAACAGGATGTTTTGCTAATTCCGAATGCCCAGGCCCTAGAGCGCACCATCAGCTAGGGAAACGGTTTAATGTCATGCCTTCATGGTGAAATTTTTGCCAAGGGCCTTTGTTCTCTGCCAGGGGCTGTCATCATTTAGACTTCAAACCATTGTTATGTCTAGCTTATAGCCCCTTTCCTTATTGTTTGGGTCGGGCGCTCTATCCCTTGTCCCTGCTCCGCACGAGCAAAGCTCTACAGGCTTCTGCGGTTCATCAATGACACGCCCTAGCTGAATAAGTAAGCCCCGTTGCAGCGATGTGGAGAGTCCCTGAGCAGCCAACTCCATCCCTAGATACTTTATGGGCTGCCCCAATCCGTTCTAACCTTGAAAGGACTGAGCAGCCAAACTTTATCTCTCAGCAAACAGCATTTTCTGAGAAACAGCTTTTGGGTTTACCAGGCGTTGCGATCGCCAAACCCAGCGATGGCCGTTGGCCATGTGCTCCAGGGCAATCCCTATCGTAGCCCAACTGAATTGGGATGATGCCCGATCTCAAGATTGAGCTGCTCGGGCAGCGTCCGTGCCGTAATTGGAGAGTAGAATGCAAAATAGCTTTTTTGAGAGTTCCCTCGATCAAGACACCATTAAGCAGCGCATTGCCGAGCTTGAGGTGGGCAAAGTGGGGTTTTATAGTATTGGCCTCTATCCGGCCTCCATTGCTTACAACTGCGCGATGCAAACGGGGGGCAAGTCTTTACTCATTGCCACGCGATCGGGGCGATCGCTGATGGGGGCTTTTTCGGAGCAGGCAATCCAGGGCATGGATCCGGATCATGTCGAAACCATGCACCAGATGGTCTTCCGGGAAGAGAGCGACAAATGTGTTCCCTACACCTTGGCAGACTTGATCCAAGAATGCGAATTGGTCATGTTGAGTGCCAACAGTAACCATATTGAGCAGGATGTGCAAGAAGCCTGTGCCCTGCGGACTGAGCTGGGTCGGGAGCAGGTGGTGCTCGGCTGCTTGGCGGGGTCCTTTAACCACGACTATCTCACCAACGAGTCCTACGTCTTGTGTGAAAAGGAGCCCAACTTGGGCTTTTTCTCGGGTTTTCACCGTCATGGGGCGCTGCGCAACCCCGTTGATAGCTTCACCGCCAACTTCTGCCATCCCAATGCCTTGACCGCCTTGCTAGGCGCACGGATGCTCGATCGCCTCTCACCCAATATTCAAGTTTCCGCTGGCGTTCACAACCTTGAGGCGCAATACCTCAAAGCCGCTAAGAATATGTCCTCGATTTTTGCGGGCTTTGGCTATACTTATCACCGCGAGAATACGGGCATTTTGCCTATGCTGCTGACGCTACTGCTGGATCAATGCCTGGATCAGGCAGCGACGGTCTCGATGTTTCGACGCGATCGCCAGCGCCTTTACAACCGCCAGCCGATCTTACTCACCGAATTGGGTTATGGGGTACAGCGCATTGAGGCTGCCCTGAGCCGAGGGGGTGATATGGAGAAGGTGCGAGATCATACCTTTGCCCAACTAACGGCGATCGTGGCCGATGTCCGGGGTAGCATGATGCAACCCGTCTCGGGAAGCCCGACCCGGAACTTCCAGGCGGGTCAAATTCTAGCCGAACAGATGCGCGCCCAGGAACGCTGTCCGAAAGGCATGGACGAGTTTGAAGACTGGTGCGAACAAGCCGGACTCAGCAAGGGCGGTTTAGAAGGTCTCAAAGCCCTGCGGTATTGGCCCCAAATTGTCCGTAAGTATGGAATTCAAGTTCACGATGCCTCAATGGTCAACCTTTTGTATATGTCGATCTATGGCAAGCCTGTGACCAAGGACATTGCTTTCTCCGTGATGACCCAAAGCCGCGAACTCTCCAACTATTGTCAAGAATCGGTGCGCCCGACCCATAGTCGTAAATATGCCGAAGCACTGCAAAACCTCGATAAACCGGAAGCCGTAGAGCTGTTAGCCAATGCCGTGATTGCTGACAATGCCCGGAAGGCGCTCCGGGATGATAGCCTCTGGGATGACTATGAGACCACGGATGATATTCCGGCTTATCTCCAGGCGATGAATGTGATTGAGACGGTTTGGTAGCGATCGCCCTGCAATTTGATGGGAATAGTTTCGTGGTACAGCCCCCCAGAGTCCCAAAAAATCATGGCTGTGTTCCCAGCAAGATTCAGGGTGGAATGGGTGGGGCGATCGCTAAAAGACAGACTATTGTAATGGCGTATGTTCCGATTAAAGTCATTTATAAACCAGATTGACGATTGAAAGTACTAACATTAAATCAATGCTAAAACAATTAAGAATTGAAGGATTTAAATCCATTCGAGAAATGGATCTAGAACTCTCTTCCCTCAATGTTCTGATTGGAGCCAATGGTGCAGGCAAAAGCAACTTGATTTCTTTTTTTAAGCTAATCAATGAAATGATGGCTGGGCGTCTACAGGATTACATTGGCCGCGCTGGTCAAGCTCAATCTATTTTGCACTTTGGTTCTAAAGTCTCACCACAAGTCCAAGCAAAATTAGAGTTTTTATTAGAGAGTGGAACCGATACTTACGAAATCAGATTATTTCATGCGGCTAGTGACACACTTATTTTTGCCGAGGAAACCTTGAGCTTTCTGGGTGAAAACTATGATTCACCCAGAATAGATGGACTAGGGGCAGGTCACAAAGAATCGCTTCTGAAACAGTTCTCTTATGGTGATGATGGTTTACCCACAGCGAAAACACTCAAGTATTTACTAGATCGATGTCGCTTTTACCATTTTCACGATACCTCAATTGATGCAGGGGTCAGACAATCTTCCTATGTAGAAGACAAACGCTTTTTAATGCCTTCTGCTGAAAACCTTCCCTCAATGTTGTTGCGCTTCCGTGAAGAGAATCACACAGTTTATGCTCGGATCGTCAGAACCATTCAAACCATTGTTCCATTTTTTGATGATTTCGATCTGGTTGAAAATTCTTATAACAGTAGAGTGATTTTAAATTGGCGAGAGCAAGGCTCAGACCATATCATGGGGCCGCATCAGTTATCGGATGGAACTCTCAGAGTCATTTGTTTGATTACCTTGCTACTCCAGCCAGAAGAAGAATTTCCCCAGCTCATCGTCGTTGATGAACCAGAACTCGGTTTACATCCATCAGCCCTCAGAATTGTTGCAGAACTCTTCCAAGCAGCCGCCACCCAAACACAAATTCTGATTAGCACCCAGTCTAGTACTTTTATTGATCATTTTTACCCTGAAGACATCATTGTCGTCGATCGCATTCTTGACAACTCAAAGTTTAGCCGTTGGGAATCTCAATTCAAGCGCCTTGATGCCGAGGATCTCAAATCTTGGTTAGAAGAATACAGCTTAGGCGAAATTTGGGAGAAGAACATCGTCGGTGGAGGCCCGCTCTAGATGGTGCGCTTATATCTCTTCGCTGAAGGACAAACTGAACAAACTTTTGCCAAAAGGGTTTTATGTCTTCATCTTGCTTTGAAAAATGTTTTCCTGCAGCATACACTACTCATTGCCAAAGCTAGAAGGAAAGGCCAAGTGCATCGGGGTGGTGGCTCTCGTTACCAGCCCATGAAAAATGATATTGAACGCTTCCTAAAACAGGAGAAGGGTAATGATGTTTTTTTTACGACCATGATTGATCGATATGCCCTCCATGCCGATTTCCCTGGTTTAAAGGAGTCGGAAAAACTATCTGCTGATCCTTATCAGCAAGTTAGATTCTTGGAGAGAAAATTCTTGGAGGATATTGACGATCAACGGTTCATTCCTCATTTGCAACTTCACGAATACGAGGCTTATCTTTTCACTGCTCCGGAATATTTCTCCTGGTCTTACAATGATTGTGAACAACAAGTTGAGAGCTTGAGAGATATTGCCGCTCGATACGATAGCCCGGAACTCATTGACGATAACATTGAAACGGCTCCGAGCAAACGAATTCTCAAAGTGTTTCCACAATATAAAAAATCCGTGGATGGGCCACAGATCGCTGAAGCGATCGGTTTAGCCGAAATTCGTAACCAATGCCCTCACTTTAACAACTGGCTATCACAACTTGAAAGTCTAGCTGAGTAAGCTCCATCTCACTTTTGTTGCTCTCACTCAAGTGATCACTCCACCCCTCCCTAAGCCTCTTATCCCATCACAAAGTCACGAAATCCTAAACAACAAAAGGGCTAACGGATCATCCGTCAGCCCTCACAGCTTGAGAACACAAATTCAGAGATGGAGGGGTGGCATGGCTGACTGCAACAACAGCTCTGCGAAGCCAACCGCTCTACTGAACCACCAACTTCACATTGGCATTGTTGAGACCACGCTGCTGAACCTCAGCCAAGGTCTTGTTGACCGCGTACTTTTGGTTGATCGCATTGATCAACTCGGTCTGGTTATGCTTCTTAGCCACACCCCAAAGATCAGCGATCAGGTCGTAGGTGCCATCGCTATTGGCTGACCAACCGAGATCGTAGTCGCCTTCGAGAACGGCGACGAGGTCAGCGCGGACGTGTTGGCCATGGTAGCCACGGACATCAGCATTGGTCTTGGTGGTGATCCCCAAGGCCTGCAAGGAGGTCTGGAGCGTCACAACATCGGTGATTTTGGTGCGTAAGGTGCTGAAATGGGACATTGGATGTTTCCTCTTGAGAATTGAAAACGACAGATAACGAACAGTACGAACTTAAGAACTCAACAACCGCAAAATGCAGGTGTGATTTGAGTGAAATGCTAGCTCCGAAGAACTAACCTTTGCCACGACCGACGCGATCGCAGAAAGCCTGGGCTAAAACTCCAACCGCTGATACTCAGCAGTGGAGGTGGCTGCCGGACGGGCACGATTACCCGCCCATTCTCGCAAGGCATTGACTTGCTCGGTCATGGTTTTGGAGAGGGGTAAGGTGGACTTGAGGGCAGCAATAATATCGAGTTGGGTGAACTCGCGCTCTTGGGCGAAGGCTTCATACATCGCGGCGATGATCGCCTGCTCAATTTCGGCTCCCGAGAAGCCATCGGCCATCTTGGCAAGCTGCGAGAGATCAAAGCGGTCAATTTCCGGGCGACGCTTTTGCAGGTGAATCCGAAAAATCTCTTCCCGCTCATCGGGATTGGGCAAATCCACAAAGAAGATTTCATCGAAGCGTCCCTTGCGCAGGAACTCACCGGGGAGGCGATCGATGCGGTTGGCCGTCGCCATCACAAAAACGGAGGACTGCTTTTCTTGCATCCAGGTGAGGAAGGAGCCAAAGATGCGGCTAGAGGTGCCACCATCAGAATCGGCCGAGCCCACACCACCCGCAAAGGCTTTATCAATTTCATCAATGAAGAGAATCGCAGGGGAAATGGATTCGGCAACCTTGAGGGCATTGCGGAGGTTAGCTTCGGAGCGCCCCACCATCGAACCGTCATAGACCCGCCCCATATCCAGACGGAGGATGGGTAGACCCCAGAGCCCCGAGGTGGTTTTCGCAATCAAGGACTTGCCGCAGCCCGGAACCCCCAGAATCAGCATCCCCTTGGGTTGGGGTAAACCGTATTCCCGCGCCCGCTCACTGAAGGCATTCGATCGCTGCCTGAGCCAAACTTTAAGTTCATCCAACCCGCCGATCGCCTCCAAGGTCTTATCTTCTTCGATATATTCCAGAATGCCGTTACGACGAATGAGTTGCTTCTTTTCCGAGAGGACAATGTCAACCTCTTGGGGGGTCAAGCGTCCCGCTTTGACCAAGGCTTTACGATAAACTTTCTCCGCTTCATCCTCAGTCAGACCCAGGGCGGCACGCACCAAGCGTTCCTTGCCAATCGGGCTGAGGGGGAGCGTCTGCTTTGCCTTGGCGAGTTGACGATCGAGAACTTGAGCGATTTCCGTGACGCTAGGGGGCTCAAAATCGAGGACGATTGTGTCTTTCTCTAACTCCAGGGGAACATCCTGCACGGGCGACATCAAGACGATGGTTCGCTCACTGCCCTTGAAGGCGGCGATCGCATCGCGCAGCGATCGCTTCACACTGGCGTCGGCAATAAAGTCGTGGAGGTCTTTAAATATATAGATGGCCGACTCTTGACGTTGAGTTGTCCAGCGTACCGCCGCCTCGGGCGAAATCGTGTTGTGCTGGTGGGAGGTGCGGGGCTTGCCGTATTCCACCATGCCCTGGGTCACTGTCCAGGTAAACAGTTGCTTGGCCGGCTCATGGTTTTGAGCGAGATGGGCAATCACCTGTTGGGCACGATCTTCCTCGGGTGTGACCAAGTAGATCAAAGGGTATTGCGCTTGGATAAGGGTGCTGAGTTCTTCTTTCATGCGCTGAACGTCCCTCAACGGGTACGACCTAAGTGCGAACTATCCCAACAAGCCAAACAGGCGATCGCCGCCGCAGAGATTTCCCTAGCAGGTCACCAGAGACTCCGTCTCTTGGGTCGCCTTTTGGGCTCTGATCTGCTCACGAACTCGCTCAACGGAGAGTTCACCCGCCAGCTCATCCAAGTCATCAGTCAATAGACTCGGCTGGGAGCCGATCGCCATCAGTTCACCATCGCGTTGCACCAGATCACTGGAGCATTCAGGACAGGAATAGATGCGATGGGTTTGACCTTGGCTGTGCTGGTTGGCTTCCACCTCAGCGACCACATCAGGGTGCTGTAGAAAGAAGGCAACGGCTCGCTCAACCGTAGAAGACATGGACGCCTCGTCGATCGCCGACTGAATTTTGAGTTGACGATGGAGTTGGGGAGGGAGATACAGAGTAACTTTCTGCTTGTCTTGCATCTTGACACTCATGAGAGATTAACCCGGGTATGCCACCCCATAGTAAAGGAGATTGACCAGTACCGTCAAGACATCATGCTGTTATGACGGCATTTTTGTAATGTTTGTTTACACAGAGCAACTCTTTTGGGGTGAGTTCTGGAAGGAACAACATCGCTAAACTGCTGGTATCTGGTGCATTACGCTCTGCTTTAGCGAAGCCATGCCTGAAAGGCTATACACACCCTACGCTACGCTATGGTTGGCACTTACCTGTACCAACGGGATCGAGTGAAATATTGAAGGGGGAACTTCAGATAGCGATGCTTCCTGATACACCAACAGGTAACTTCATACGAGGGCTCATTGCCCTGTTCGGAGTGATGTATATAACCATCACATTCTTCTTTGGCGAAGCGGTAACCGCCTTTGTCTTTTACGTCATCCTATTCCTCATAGCGATTGGTGCTGTCATTTATCTGCTGAAGCGATTCCCACGAGACCCCGCCGACTAACCCTTAACCTGTTCCAGCCAAACCTGAAACAGCTCCTCAACCTGAGAGGCAACCTCACAGCAGTCACACGCCCCATCCGGTTTAATCAACACCTTCCTTGCAAGATTCTTCTGTCTCAAACAGCGTACAGTTGGCTGTAATCTAGTGTAGTAAATTCATATTATCTTGAGACTCGAAGTTTTTCTGTAGGGGTAGTGCCCCCGTGCCTACCCCGGCGGGGTCTGGGGCAACCACGGGGGGGATTGCCCCTACAGCATCCTGAAAACTACAGGTTTCAATCTGGTCTTGGTTTGAATATTGTGTTTAGCTCCATTGCTTGAGTCTATGCGAAGATGAAGTGTCTCATTGCTCGAAGGATGAGCGAGCTGAGTTGAGAGTCATTATCGCTGGAACAATTGGAGGTGTTGTGAAGTTATCTTTGTTCCCTTCTCAGCAGTCTTGGGGGCGTGCAGTGCTTGTTTGGCTCACGGGCTTTGTCAATGGAAAAATAATGGAGCCTGTCTGGACTGAGGTATTCCCAGAACCATCCCCTTTGGCCGTTATCGTTGTCATTGTGGGTTCAATGTTCAGTTGGTACTACCTCTTGGCGCTAGGAATGCAGCTTGTTGCGTGGCTCCAGCAGAATAACAAAAGATCTTTCTCTTTCAAGATATCCAAGGAGTACCGAAGACGCTCTGTTGTTGGCATACTTTACGCTTTATTGGCATCAGTTATCGCTTTCTTTTTTCTGCGAACGCTGCCAGGAGCAAAGTTATGGACTGTTGTGATAATGGCTTATTTGTACCAATGGGATCGAGTGCAACATTAAGGACGCCTATCTCGCCCTACTCGTTATCAGGCTCTGCCGAGTCATGCAAACTTCACTGAAGCTGCCTCTTTTCATTCAAGTCCTCTTCAAGTCCTCGCAATCATCCAGACGGCAAAGCCGCAAATGATGCGTATCACGGCAGAGCCATAATACAAGATGCAGGAGAAAAAATATTGCTTCAGAAACTCCTGAAACCTTGCTCTGATGGGCAATACCTCCTCGAAAAAACCTGCCTTCTGCCTTCTGCCTTCTGCCTTCTGCCTTTGCTCCTCAGCGAATTGGTTTACAGTTGAGGGATGGATTAATTTACCCGCCTTGAGGTCGGCGCTACGCTTATGAATATTGAGAAAGACCGCATCATTATCTTTGACACCACCCTGCGAGACGGCGAACAGTCTCCCGGCGCGACGCTAAACATGGACGAGAAGCTGACCATCGCCCGCGCCCTAGCCCGACTGGGGGTGGATGTGATTGAAGCGGGCTTTCCCAGAGCCAGCAAGGGGGACTTTGCGGCGGTGCAAAAAATCGCGGCGGAGGTGGGCGTAGAAAATGGCCCGACGATTTGTGGTCTCGCCCGAGCGACGCAAGAAGATATTCGCCAAGCGGGCGAAGCCCTCAAACCGGCAGCCAACAGCCGGATTCATACCTTTATTGCCACCTCCGATATTCACCTCAAGCACAAGTTACGCAAGTCGCGCCAAGAGGTGTTGGCGATCGTGCCCGAGATGGTGGGCTATGCCAAGTCGCTGGTGGCAGATGTAGAATTCTCCCCGGAAGATGCGGGGCGCAGTGATCCGGAATTTCTCTATCAGGTGCTAGAGGCAGCGATCGCCGCTGGCGCAACCACCGTCAATATTCCTGATACCGTCGGCTACACCACCCCGGCCGAGTTTGGGCAAATCATTCGCGGCATCAAGGAGAATGTGCCCAATATTGATCAGGCGATTATCTCGGTTCACGGCCATAATGACCTCGGCTTGGCGGTGGCTAACTTCCTCTCGGCTGTGGAGCAGGGGGCGCGGCAACTCGAATGCACGATCAACGGCATCGGTGAGCGGGCAGGAAACGCCGCTCTGGAAGAATTAGTAATGGGGCTCTATGTGCGGCGTTCCTACTACAACCCCTTCTTAGGGCGACCTGCCGATTCTACCGAACCGCTCTGTAACATTGACACCACCCAGATCTACAGCACCTCGCGCCTGGTCTCGAACCTCACCGGGATGCTGGTGCAGCCCAACAAGGCGATCGTGGGTGCAAATGCCTTTGCCCATGAATCGGGCATTCATCAGGATGGCGTGCTCAAAAATCGCCTCACCTACGAGATCATGGATGCCACCTCGATTGGCTTGACCCAGAACCAGATTGTGCTGGGTAAGCATTCAGGACGCCATGCCTTCCGCGATCGCCTCACGACTCTGGGCTATGACCTCTCAGAGATTGAACTCAACAAGGCGTTTTTGCGTTTCAAAGATGTTGCCGATAAGAAGAAAGAGATCACCGATCTGGACTTGCAGGCGATCGTCAATGATGAGATTCAGCACGTGCCCGAAGCCTTCCGCTTAGAGTTGGTGCAGGTTTCCTGTGGTGACAACGCCCGCCCCACCGCGACGGTGACGGTACTGACTCCTGACGGCCAAGAGCTGACCGATGCGGCGATCGGTACCGGCCCCGTAGACGCGATTTATGAGGCGATCAATCGCGTCGTGAATATTCCCAATGACCTGATTGAATATTCCGTGAAGTCCGTCACCGAAGGCATCGACGCCATGGGCGAAGTCACCATTCGCCTGCGCCATGAGGGGCGTACCTATTCCGGCCATGCGGCGAATACCGACATTATTGTCGCCTCAGCGCGAGCCTATCTGAGTGCCTTGAATCGCCTGTACTATGCCCTGCACCAGGCAGACCAAGCGGTTCATGCCCCAGCGGCAGCAGCCACAAACGCGATTTAGCGATCGCATTGTTCGATCCTAGAGAATTGAGGCAGCTTGATACGTTTAAAGTTGCCTCATTTCTTCTGTTTGCCGCCATCGGGAAAAACTTCATGGTTGCGATCGAGCAGTACCAGAAAGAACGCTGATCTGCAGCGAAAGCCATGAACTCTCATTTCTCCGTCTACACGCAGCTCAAAGAATTTAACATCTCCAGTAATTTGTGAGAGAACAGATTCAAAGCATGATTTTGCACCGTTATTTCTGACGTCACTGAGTTCATATTGTGTGTATTTGAATCCCTTTGAACTGTAAACCTGTATCCAGGTCTGTTGGGAAATCTTGCGGACAAATCGAGTGAGCTGCCTCAGTTCTTGCTTCTCCCAATCAGAAAAACATTGCCAATCTCCTTGAAAATATTTAAGAACGATGTAAGCATAATCCTCGGAATATTTTTGTTGAGCATCTGCCTCAGTATTGACCAAGGTGAAAATATTCTGCTCTTGAGGACTAAGGTCAACCTTCCGACCTTCCTGCTGAATTTTATCCTGGGGGATTTTGAGCTTCCTACTCTGCCTCTTGCCCATCCAGTTCCTGCTTATACTTATCTAGAAAATAATTTCTGATGTCTTGCTTGGGGATAATTGCGTTGCAACGTGCCTCTAGGGTATACCCCTCGCGGGCCTTAATCCAGGGCTGATCGCTGTGGGTCATTTTCTCTAGGGTTTTCGCAAATCGCTCTCCATAAGCAGATAAAACTTGATTCAGCACTTCCTCGGTATCAGAATCTAGATCGAGTTCTACATCCACTGGCTCAATGGGACGCCAGCCATAGTCCTTGAATTCTTCATAAACTTCTGGAACCACCGGCCCATGCGCCCAAGCCTGAATTTGTTCTGCGAACAGTTCTTGATCGAGCAGAACCTGTGACCAAGCCTCGGCATAGTAGAGGAGCTTCTGAAGTTTGAGCGGTGTGATCACATCTCCAAAATCAGGATCGAAATGATTCACAAACCATTTGGCAATGTCAATTGCATTGTAGGGCATGGCAACTATACTCCAGTCTGAATCAGAATCTTCCTGTATTCAAGATAGCAAATGAGTGCATTTGAATGTATCTTGGAGCATCCCTCAGCACTGTGTGCGTGGGCATTAATCTTCTAGCAGGTGATCAAGCCGATATTGGGGAAAGGTTCTGGAGAACACCGCGAAAACAGTCTAGAAAACCTGATATACATGGGTTTCGTCGGTCTGGTCACCAATGTGTAAGAGTCCCCTGTCGGTATCAGGGGTTAATCACCCCACTGGCAAGAAATTCCCCTTATTATTGGTATGATACCGCTTTCCTGTCCTTGAGCGAGTTTGCAGAATTTGCGTGTTATATATGCTTTTACGGCAACGAATTCAAGTTTTCACGCTCGTTTGGTGTTTAAGTTGTCTGTTGGGTAGCGTGGGGTTGAGCCCCGTTCACGCGAATCCGCTGGAAACGATTCGGCCAACTTCGCTCACAACGGCCGCTGAATATAGGCAAAGTCTGAACCAGAACAGTCAGGTGATGGACTTACAACTGAAGTACTATAGCGACCAACTCCAGACGGCTAACCAACGTCTTCAGGAATTGGAGGCGGCCTTGGCAAAGGAACGCATAAACTATGCACCACAGGTTGCCGCTACAGTGTCTCGGCTGCGTTTTTTGCAACAGCAATCGCTCAGTAGTCAGGGGTGGCACGTGTTGCTCAATAGTGAAAACCTCAATGAATTTTTCGATCGCCGCGATCGCCTCCGCCAACTCTATGAAGCGGATCGTCAACGCCTTGAAACCTTGCAGGTGAAGGCAATAGAAATCAATCGGCAAAAGGCGGCGATCGAAGCCCAACAGGCCAATATCCAGACGTTAACCCAACAAATTCAAACCCAAAAGCAGGATCTGGCGGCCCAACTTGCCCTCCAACAGCGCATTCTGTCCCAAGGGAGTCCGCCAGCCCAGCGCGAAGCAACCCAGAACCAGCTCAACCAAGATTCGGCTGGTCTAGAGCAGCTCCTCCAACAGCGCAACCTCACACCAGAGATGTTGGCAAAAACCGGAACCGGCCGCCTCAACCCACCCCATGTGGGGGAAATTACCAGCCGCTTCGGCCCCCGACGACATCCGATGCTCGGCGGCAAGCGACTCCATACGGGCATTGACTTTAAGGGGAGCTATGGAAGTCCGGTAACGGCGGCCGATACGGGTGTGGTGATCTTTGCCAACTGGTATGGCGGCTATGGCAAGACGGTGGCGATCGCCCATGGCAATGACCTGACCACGCTCTACTGCCACCTTAATGCGATTACGGTGGTGGAGGGACAACCCATTGAGCAGGGTGAGCCGCTCGGCGAAGTGGGTTCAACCGGGCTCTCCACCGGGCCGCATTTGCATTTTGAGTTGCGGCAACTCGGTAAACCCATTGATCCGGTTCCCTATCTTGTGGTGAGTCGCTAAAGATCGCCCAGTTGACCGTTGAGGTGTTACGCGCGCCTCACATAGCTGACAGGGGGATATTCAATTCGCAGGTGCGATAGGATCATCAGAGCATAGACAATATCGTCCCCTCAAACGATGGTTGCAACGCCCGCCCTCCCAACAGTCGAAACCGCTCCACCAAAATCGGCAAGGTTATCATCAGACTCAACCTGTTCATTATCCACCTGGCTATTAGATCCGCCTCAACAAACAGAGTGGATTGAGGGTCAAATTATTGAGAAAAATGCGATGGGTGCTAAACATAGTCGTATTCAAGCTCGGCTTGCTCGCTATTGGGGAAATCACTTGGAGTCCAGCGGTCAAGGCGGCGAAGTCTATACTGAAGCGCCTTGTCGAACCCAAGCACATGGCCGTCGTCCCGATGTTGCTTATTTAACATCTGAGCTGGTGGCCCAGTTTGGTGACTTCACGGTGCTGCTCCAGAGTTTTACGTTAATTGCCGAGATCATTTCACCGAGCGATCGCGCCGAAGCTATTTTCACTAAAGTCAAGGAATATTTAACGTCTGGCTGTGAGGAAGTCTGGCTTATTTTTCCGGAGAGTCGATGGGCTATATAGTTTTCGACTGTCAAATATTTAATCAACTTCGCTCCGGATGCTGCGATAGCCGCTCATGCAGCATAATCTCTTCAGTATAGAAGAACGATCGTCCACTGAGTCTTCCCCGATGAACGATCGCCTTACATAAAAAATTGCCAGTTCTAAGCCACTGCCAGCGGC
Source organism: Spirulinaceae cyanobacterium (assembly GCA_049601735.1). Taxonomy (GTDB): domain Bacteria; phylum Cyanobacteriota; class Cyanobacteriia; order Cyanobacteriales; family Spirulinaceae; genus SIO3F2. Next base: position 5,155 of record JBMYQW010000022.1, on the reverse strand, counting down.
TCCTCGATCGCTCCCAGTTGGAAGTCAGGGATGCAGTTATTGCGCATGAATTCGTAATAGTCAGTGCGGTTGCGATCGCACCGTTCCCGCGTCCAGCCGCAATACTTTTGCAGCACCTCCGCCAAGACCGGCAGCGCATCCAAACCGTAATGGTCTTGCATGGCGATCGTGGTGCGGCGGCGGGTGATATCCAGGTAGGTCTCCGCCAGCTCTTGCTGTGCGGCATAGACGATCTGCGCCTTGATATCCGGCAGGTTGGGGCTAATTAGCTTGGCCAGTTCCGTCGTCTCGTCCACCAGCGCCAGTACTTGCTGGGCCTGAGAACCATAGAGCGTGAACAAATGACTGACTGTTTCCCGTGAGAGCAGCGAGGCATATTGTCGTGTCGCCGCCTGAATTCGCGGATCGGTGGCGCTAATGCATCCGGGCAGGGGCGTGGTGAGGGTGGGGCAGGGCGGTGGGGTTTGACCCCGCTTCTGGAAGACCCAATCCACCATTTCTTCACCCACATGGCGATAGGTGGTGAGCTTGCCGCCGATCAGCGAGACCAGGTTCTGGACGCCCTCAGTGGCATGGTCGCGGAGGATATGCTTGCGGGTAAATGCGCCCGCGCTCTTGTTCTTGCCCGTCTCTTGGGGGGTATAGGGCAGGGGGCGCACACCTGAATAGGTGAACTTGATGTCGGCCCGGCTGAGGTTGGCCGTGGGAATGATCGAGTTGGTTTCATTGAGGAGGTAATCGATCTCATCATTGTCGGCTTTGAGGTGATCAAGATCGCCCTCAAAGATCAAGTCCGTTGTGCCAATCAGCACCTGACCGAGCCAGGGCACGATGAAGAAGGGGCGTTTGTCGCTCTTGGCTTCGACGTAAAACGCTGTTTCCGGCATACCAGGGAAGTAGTCCACAATGATGTGACTACCTTTTGTGCCGCCGATCTGGCGATCGCAACTAAACCCATCACTGACGCGACCGAGCACCTTGTCCACCCAAGGCCCAGCGGTGTTGATCACCATGCCATTGGCGGCGAGGGGGACGCTGAACGTCTCACCCGTGAACTGGTCTTGGCATTGCACTTGGCTGATGCGATTGCCCGATCGTTCCAGTCCTGTCACGGTGGTGTAATTGCAGACGGTCGCCCCGGCATCCCGCGCCGCAAAAATATTTTCCAGGCAAAGGCGTTCGGCATATTCCGCCTGGGCATCGTAATATTGTGCCCCTCCATTGAGGTTTTCGCGGTCAAGGCCCCGCGCTACCTGCTTGAGTGCGCCGCCGCGCAGCATCCGGTGAATCGGCACCGACTTGTCGTAGCTAAAGAGGTCATACAAAATCATCCCGGCCCAGACTTTCCAATAGGGGCGGGAGCGTTCACCATAGATCGGCACGGTCAGTAGCAGGGGATGCACCAGGTGAGGCGCATTCCGCAATAAAATCTCGCGCTCGTGCAACGATTCCCGCACTAGGGCAAATTCAAACTGCTCTAGGTAGCGCAGGCCGCCATGAACCAACCGGGTAGACCAACTGGAGGTGCCACTGGCAAAGTCATTTTTTTCGAGCACAATTGTCCTTAGCCCGCGCAGCGCCGCATCCCGCGCTGTGCCAGCACCGTTAATCCCTCCGCCAATCACGACCACATCGTAATCGGTCGCGGCGATCGCTTGCCAATCTCGCATTCGTTACCTCACCGTATATGTCTACATCTACTACGCACCTGCATCGTCCCTGGGGGCAAATTCAGAATTCAATGCCCGTTCATCCAGTGTTACAACAGCTCAAGGCTAGCGTTTGAGACGCGATCGCTTGCCCGATTGTCCGACGGTTCACAGAAATGACATTCAATCCTGAATGCTGGGACATACAGTGCCTTGTGTTCAACCTAACATAGGAATCTCAAATCGAGCCTCTACCGCTGGAGGAGTTCGATCGCCACAAGATGACAGCCCCCAGTATGCTGGTTTAGAGATCCAGCCCGTTGCGCCGTGGATCTTCACACTGCTCCCCCTGCTTAACCCATGCTGTACCTGTCCAGTGCTATAGCAAGGCTAGACCCAGTTAGGACATTTTGCAGAAGCTCAAATCCTTTCCTGGTGGGCAATGCCCACCCTACGAGATGTCCTAACCCTCTACCAACGCTGCTATAGCGTGCCGACTCACCCGTCCATGTCTTTTCTTGCCCAGCCTCTCACTTTCCGGCCCACCCACGCCTTCAAACCCGTCTGGTGGGCAGTTCATCCCCACGTGCAGACGATCGCGGGTGCGCTCCTCGCCACGCCTCCCCCTCTCGCGGTGCGCCGACAGCGCCTCGACACCCCCGATGGCGATTTTCTCGATCTCGATCGTCTGCCTGCACCCACAGCCCAGAGTCCCCGTCTGCTGCTGCTGCACGGTCTAGAAAGTTCTTCGAGTTCCAATGAGATTCGTAACCTGATGGCGTTGACTCAGCAAGCGGGTTGGGAGGCGATCGCCCTCAACTTTCGCACCTGTAGCGGCGAGATGAACCGCGTTCCTCGGGCCTACCATTCGGGTGAGACCCGGGACTTAGCCTGGCTGATTGAGCAATTGCTTGGGGAAGACCCGAGCTGGCCGCTATTTTGTGTCGGAATTTCGCTTGGCGGCAATGTCTTGTTGAAATATTTAGGAGAGCAAGGCCCAAACTTGCCTGCGCAATTGCAAGCAGCAGTTGCCATCTCCACGCCGTTTGATCTGGCTAAAGCCACTGCAAATTTGGAGCAGGGTTTTAATTGGGTCTATATCGATCGCTTTGTGAAGAGTCTCAAGCAAAAGGCCTGGGAGAAGCATAAACGTCATCCCGAACTGCTTGATCCCCAAGTCATTCCCACGATTCAACGTCTCTCGGAGTTTGATGAATGGGTCACGGCACCGCTCCATGGCTTTGCGAGCGCCCAAGACTATTGGCAAAAGTCTAGTTCGCTGCAATTTCTCCCCCAGATTCAACGTCCCACGTTGCTCATTAACGCCCAGGATGATCCATTTTTTCCGGGGCATTTTTTGCCCTATTCCCAAGTCGAGCAAAATCCCTACCTGACGGCGCTTTTTCCTGAGTCGGGTGGACATTCCGCCTTTATTGATGAGGGGTATCCCTATCGCCTCAAGTTTTGGTCGCATCGGCAGGCGATCGCCTTTTTGCAACAGATCGAGCGGGGAAATCTGGCTACTCTCTAGCCTAGATTATTCATTCGGTAGCCGAAACGGTTGCGTTACGGTTTTTCAGTATTCCAGTCCGTGGCGCGAGCGTCGCGTCGATGACTAGTCTATTCGTCGATCGCCATCTGGAAAAATGCGATCGTCTCTTTCAGGGCATCCATAAAGCGATCGATCTCCTCAGTTGTGTTGTAAAAATACAGACTCGCCCGTGCAGTCCCTGTGACGCCCAAGATGCGATGCAACGGTTGGGTGCAATGGTGGCCGGTGCGGATTGCAACTCCTTCATGATCCAGCAAGGTGGCGAGATCGCTGGCATTGAACCCTTCAATGTTGAAGGCCGCCAAGGCAGCGCGGCCTTGACCTTGAGCATCGGGCTGGGGGCCGTAAATGCGGAGTTCGGGAATCGTCGCCAGCCGCTCAAAGAGATATTGGGTCAGCTGGGCTTCATAGGCATGGATGCGCTCCATGCCGATCGCGCTCAAATAGTCGATCGCCGCCCCGAGACCGATCACCTCAGCGATCGCAGGCGTCCCGGCTTCAAACTTATGGGGCAGTTCGGCATAAGTCGAGTGATCGAGAAACACATCCTGAATCATCTCGCCGCCGCCGAGAAAGGGGGGCATGGCTTCAAGGATGTCGAGCTTACCGTAGAGGAAACCACTGCCCGTCGGGCCACACATCTTATGTCCCGAGGCGACCAGCCAATCACAATCCATTGCCTGCACATCTAGCTTGAGGTGGGGCGCACTCTGGCAAGCGTCGATCAGCACGCTTGCCCCGACTTCATGGGCCAGGCGGACAATCTCTTGCACCGGACTGATGCAGCCGAGGGTGTTGGAGACATGAACGGTCGCAACCAGCTTGGTCTGCTCCGAAAGTAAGCTCTGGTAAACCTCAAGGTCAAATTCTTCTGTCTCGGTCAAGGGGACGTGCTTCAACACTGCTCCAGTCTTCTGGGCCACCATCTGCCAGGGCACAAGGTTGCTGTGGTGCTCCATCACCGAGACGATGATCTCATCTCCCGGCTTGAGGTTCGCCAAACCCCAACTGTAGGCAACTAGATTAATCGCCTCGCTGGCGTTGCGGGTAAAAACAATCTCGTTCCGAGATCCAGCATTCACAAAGGCGGCAACCTTGTCCCGCACCTGCTCATATTCCGTCGTTGCCAGGGCACTCAGGGCGTGAGCACCCCGATGCACATTGGCATTGGTTTGGTGATAATATTGCTCAATTTTCTCTAGCACTGCCAGGGGTTTCTGAGAGGTGGCGGCGTTGTCGAAGTAGAGCAGGGGGCGATCGTGAACCCGTTGGTTCAAGATCGGAAAGTCGGCGCGAACTTGCTCGGCGAGGGTGGGTGGGGCAGCGATTTGGGCAGACATAGTAGGAAGGATGAAGGATGAGCGAGGAAGGCAGAATCGGGCGTTATGTAGGGCGTTATGTAGGGTGTGTTAGCGGAGCGTAACGCACCGATTGAAAGGCTTGAATCATTTAACAGCGGGTAATTTTTCGACCTTTGGGTTTCCAATCTTCGCCAAGGAGTTGCAATGCCACAAAGATATGATTACTTGGTTTTGGAGCTGTCATTCTAGGATGATCTCGCCACCATAAATCATCTGCATCAAGATCAGAAGCTGTGAAATAGGAGATTCTGGCTGTTGTCTCAGGTTTTGGACACCATAGCGCGCCATCGTACTCTAAATCGAACTCAATTAGTCGACGGTGCTGATCAACAATCGCAATGCACAGACAACCTTGATCGGGAGTGTCTACAACCAAAGCAGAGCATAACGGATCGATATCACGCTCTCGAAGTAAATCATAGAAGTTCTCTGGCCACAGGGATGGTGAACGGAGAGCTTGCGTTAATTTGGCAACGCTTTCGTGAACTCGAAATGGTTTTGTCATAACCCACCCAATAGCTCAACTAATTTCTCATTTCCCTCTCACCCGATCTGAAGTCGTAGGGTGTGTTAGCGGAGCGTAACGCACCGAA
>JBMYQW010000021.1:0-22359 GCA_049601735.1 Spirulinaceae cyanobacterium | reverse complement strand
AAAATTGCCGAAGACCAGATCGGCATCTTGTAGCAGTGGGGCAATCCCGCTGAGGAGGCGATTGGGGTCGGGGTGCAGGCGATTGCCGGGATAGTTCGTGCCAAGCACCATATCGCCAACGGCTTTAAGGCGCAGTGTCATGCGGGGCTCGGGGGGCAGGGGCGGCAGCTCAAAGGGAGAAATTTGGGCGAGCTGTTGCGCGGGTAAGACCGAGGCGGCGGCGATCGCAACCGTCTCAGGAGACTCGGGGCGGCGATTGCTATAGCCAATGCCCACGGCAAAACTCAACGAGCAGAGCAACAGTCGCAATAAAATCTGATTGCCCACCGTGAGGTTTAGCTCGATGGGGCGCAAGAGCAGAGCACTGCCGCTGATTGAGGAATTTGCTTGAGTCTTCGCTGCGCTGGGCAGCGGTGTTGATGACGACGACGGATTGACCAGCATCCAGTATTTTTTTCACTCCCACACCGATTCACAGATCACACGTTATTCTAATTCACCATCATGCGTCGCTGGCTACCGATGCGGGAGGGGTGAATCTGGGTGACGGCTTCAGCAAAGGCCAAGGTGCGCAGGCGCTGCTGACGGGTGTTGACCTGATACACGCGCTGGTTATCAAAGTCTAGACCCGTGAGCCAACCGCTTTGACGGTGGTAAGCCCCGGTATCAATATCGAGCCAGCCCGGGCCCCGGGCGAGTTTGCCGGGCATCACACCGGGGAGGGTAAAGGTGATGGTGTGGCCGGTAATGATCAGCTTGTCATCAAAAAATGGTTGGCGACTGCCATGAAATTCATCCCGAATCCAGCAAAACTGTTCGGCCGTCTGCTGCTGGAGCGGTAGCTGGGGATCAACCCCGGCATGAACCAACCAAATATCACCTAAATCCAAATGGGTCGGCAGGGCTTTCATCCATTCGAGATGCTCGATCGGAACACCGCCTTCACCGTAGCTGCCGATCGTGCTGTGACCCCCACTGTATAGCCAGGCCTGACGGCAATGTTCGGGGGCGTAGGGGTTGGTGAGCACATCCAGCATCATCTGCTCATGGTTGCCTAACAGGCAGGCATAACGATTGCTACGGACAAACTCGACCACCTGGGCACTCTTGGGGCCGCGATCAACGAGATCGCCCATGAAGTAGACCGCATCACTCGTTTGGGGTGCGATCGCATCCAGCAATATCATCAAGGCGTCGTAGTGGCCGTGAACGTCCCCAATAAAGATTCGGCGGGTCATAATGTCTAATTGATGGGTGGTGCAGCTTGCTGACGTTGCGTAGCACAGAGTTGAGTGACGAAGAAGTCGAGTCGGGAAGAGCCGAGCTGTTCAGAACAGATGACAAGGCACTGGTCATGAATAACGCTTCACAGTGTATATGCCCAAAACCGGATAAGTCCTAGAATTGACGACATTGGCGCTTTCCATCTTGCACCCCTGGCATCTTGCACCCTTGCTTCCTTATTACCCTTGGCTTCCTGATTCATGTTGTCGATCGCACCCCCAGCCTCGATCAAAATCTTGCAACACCCCACCTCACAAGCATGGGTGGCGCAAGCGATCGCGCATCTGGATACTATCTTACTTGACCATTCCCATTGTGAACGCAAAGCCGCAGCCTGCGCCTTGAATCTCATGTTTCGTTACCCCGCCCGAGGGGAGCTAATCACGAAACTGACGGCGATCGCCAAGGAAGAACTGGAACATTTCGAGCAGGTGAATGCCTGGCTGGCCCGGCGCGGTGTGCCCCTGGCTCCGCTGAATGCACCGCCCTACGGCAGCCGCCTCAAACAGTTGGTGCGTCGTGCGGAGCCGGAGCGACTGCTGGACTCGCTCTTGATGGCGGCTCTGATTGAGGCACGTTCCCACGAGCGATTGGGTCTTTTGGGTCAGCATTGCCCGGAGCCGGAGTTGGCGGCCTTTTATCGGGGCTTGATGGCTTCGGAGGCGCGGCATTATGGCGTCTATTGGCTGCTGGCGGATACCTATTTTGAACGGGCGACGGTGATGGCGCGGTTAGAGGAGATGGCGATCGCCGAGAGCGAGATTTTAGAGAGCTTGCACCCGGAACCCCGAATTCACAGTTAAGAGATCTGTTCCGAGGCTTGGATAGGAGAGGGTGGGCAGGATTGAGCAGTAGGGTGTGTTAGTGGAGCAAAGCGGAGCGTAACGCACCGAACTTCAGCATCGCTTTGGTACGTTACGCTCCATTGCATTGCGCTAACAGCACCCTACGACTACGACTCAGCACAAAGCCTGAGCCGTAGCCAAGGGCAACGGCGATGAGAACAGCTCGCCTTGGCCGTAATGGCAGCCCAGTTGGCGCAGGTAGTCCCGCTGGGTCAAATTTGTCACACCTGTCGCCAGGGTTTCCATCTGCAGATGGTTGGCGAGGACGGTCATGATGCGCAGAATATTACGCTGGTGCTCATGGGTCTCGAGGGGTTCAATCAAGCTGGCATTGAGGCGAAGGGCCGAGAGGGGGCTCTGATGCAGCACCTGGAAACTGGTAACACCCAAGCCAAAGTCATGGATGCAGAGTTCGAGTTGATGCCGCTCAAGCTGGGCTAACTGCTGCTCGAGATAGCGATGCTCCTGCCGCCAAAAACCATCGGCGACCTCAAGTCGGAAACAGCTAGGATTGACCCCCGAGTCTTGAGAGGTTTGTCTCAAGCAGTCTAGCCAAGGGGTATGTAAGATTTGGCTGCTAAAGCAATGGAGATGAAATTTCAAGGCAGCCGGCCGCGCTCTCCAATGCTGGAGGTCTTGGCAGGTGCGGGCTAAAAACCAGCGATAGAGGGGAATGCTCAGGTGGGTTTCATCCGCGAGGGCTAAAAAGTCTGCCACAGGAAGTAGACCGTCCTCGGGATGTTGCCAATAGAGTTGCGCCTCAAACCCATAGAGCTGCTCGGTTTTCAACTGATAGATCGGCTGGTAATAGACCGTGAGTTCGTCTGCCTCTAGGGCCCGGTGTAACTCCGTTTCTTGGTTGAACTGCTCGATCGCCCCCTGGTGCATGGCCGGATTGAAGAGCTGAGAGCAGCCCTTGCCGCGGGCTTTGGCGGCATAGAGGGCCGTATCGGCATCACGCAGCAGATCCTCGGCACTCAAGTAGAGATTGTCCACTAGGTAGGCTTGGGGCTTGCTCCAGACGATGCCAATACTGGTGCTGGTGAAAATTTCATGGGCTTCGAGGTGGAAGGACTGTTGCAGCGACAGTTCAATGCGGTTGGCAACGGTTTGGGCTTGAGCCAACTCCTGCACATCATCGAGGAGAATGGTAAATTCATCCCCCCCGATGCGGGCAACCGTGTCTTGGGGGCGCAGACAGGTCTCTAAACGTCGGGCGATCGCCACCAGGAGTTGATCGCCCACCAGATGACCGAGGCTGTCGTTGACCACCTTGAAGCGATCGAGGTCGAGGAACAGCACGGCAAATTCGTAGTCTTCTTCCGTTTGGCTCCGATGCAGGGCTTGGGTTAGGCGCCGGGCAAAGAGCGCCCGGTTGGGCAGGGCCGTGAGCGGGTCATAAAAGGCCCGTTGGTGTAGCTCGGCCTCGGCCTGCTTCTGGTCGGTGATATCCATGACCAGACCTTCGTAATAGATCACCTTCCCTGTGTCATCGGTGACGGCATGGGCGCTCTCGGTGATCCAAATGATGCTGCGATCGCGCCGATAGACCTGGGCTTCAAACCCCACCACCACGCCCTGCTCTTGCATCAGATCTTGAAAGGCCTGCCGCTGCGACTCATCCACATAGAGCTGGTGCTCAATGTCGGTCAAGTTGTCCATCAGATCAGCGGGCGAATCATACCCATAGATCCGCGCCAGCGCCGGATTCGCATCCAAATATTGACCATTGGGCGTGGTCTGGAAGATTCCCTCTAGGGCATTCTCAAAGATGCTGCGGTACTTGTCCTCCGCCGCGACTAGGGCTTCTTCTGCCAGTTTGCGATCGGTAATGTCCGTGATGAAGCCCTCAAAATGGGTGGCTTGACCCCCTTGATAAATGCCATGGCCCTTTTCCCAGACCCAGCGCCGGGCGCCAGCTTTGGTGCGGATGCGGTATTCCACCACGTAGGGGGTCTGATCGACCAATGCGGCTGCAATGGCTTGGCGTACCGGAGCGCGATCGCTCGGGTGAATCAGGTGATCATAAAACTGGTGGGGCGCGTGCAGAAATTCATTCACCCCATAGCCCGTGATTGCCTTACAACCTTCACTCAGATAAGACAGGGGCCAACCGGGCTGGTTCTCGGCCCGGAAGAACATCCCCGGCAGTGAGTCAATCAGGCGCTTGAGCTGGTTTTGACTCTCCCGTAGCGCCTGCTCCATCTGGCGAGCGGCTTCATGACGCTGTTTCCGTTGCAGACTCTGGCCCAGCTCGCTGGCCAGGGTGGCAACCAACTGCAACAGATGGGGGTCCCGGAGGTGCGCGCGGCGCATAAAAAACACTAAGACGGCAACCACGACGCCATCCGCCAAAACCGGCACGCCAAAGCCCGCTTTAATGCCATATTCTTGGGCCAACGGGGCGCGGACAAACGTCGGATCGGTCGAGGCGTCCGAAAACCATTGGGACTGCTGGGTTTGCCACACCCGTCCTGGCAACCCCTGGCCCCAGGCAAAGGTGCAATTCAGGCTAGCCTGGTGAAAGGGTTCGAGTTGAGGCAGTTCGGGGCGTCCATACCAGGTTGGCAGCAATTCCAGCGCTGTCCCCGCCGTGTTGGGAACCCAGACTTCGCCCAGATCCCAGCCGGTGGTTTTGCAGACCTGCTCTAAAATCAGCCCCAGAGCCGCCGTAAAACCGGGGGCATCACCGATCGCACGAATGAGTTGGTGCAACAGCCGACTCTCTTGCTCGGCTTGTTTATATCCGGTTACATCGAGCCAAATCCCCTGCAAGATCGGGGTCTGATCTGCGTTGAGGGTCATTTGTCCCTGGTCTTGCACCCATTTCAGTTCGCCCTTTGGGGTCAACACACGATAGTCGAGACGATAACGCCCTGGCTCCGTGAGGGCTTGCTGATGGTAGGTCTGAACCTGCTGGATGTCATCGGGATGGACAATCGCTAGCAGGTTACAAGAGATGCCTTTTTCCGGTTCGTGGGGCGGCTCGGTCGGAGCGTAGCCCAGCACGGCTTGGGTGTCGCCCGTGACCCAATAGGCATCTTGCGAGGGGGCTGGATATTGGTAGATGAGCATCGGCAGATGACCGGCGATCGCTGCCCCGGAGAGATGATGCTGGAATGCCTGCTCCAGCCGTCTGGCGCAAGTGGTTTCCTGCACAACGCCCAAGACCAATGGCTCGCTCAGGGTCTGGGCGAGTCCCTCGGGCGGAGTCAGCAACTGTAACGAAAGCACCCCCCAGAGCGGTTGCCCGCTCAAGCTCTGGAGCTTAAGCTCATAGTTGGAGAGCGTATGATGCTGAAGCAGCGCCTGGCAGAGCAGCGACCAAACAGCGGGTTCAATGAAATGGGTCAGCGCCAAAGACTCACGGGGCTCTGGGCCAAGGCCGAGCAATTGGCAAAAATGGTCATTGGCGCAGAGAAGCTGACCCTCGCTGACCTGCGCGATCATCGCGGGAGTGGGCAGGTTCAGCAACAGTTCATGGAGTGGCCAACCCTCCAGATTGCAGCCACAGTTCTCCACGGCTGCTGGCTCTGGCTCAGAGAAAGATTCCCCTGAAGACGATCCAAAGGGGCGGGACGGAGATCTTCTAAATTGCACGGCCAAACCCTACATTTGAATGGATGAAAACGATCGATGCTACGGATTAAATGTTGTAGATGTCCCCAACCGAGGCGAGCTGCTCGGTTTTTTGATTTAGGGCGCGTCATCCATTCACCTCAGCAGCCTGAGGGGAAAAGCGATAGAACGCCCGACCCAAAAACAGGAAAAGGGGCTCTACGCTAGACACAGCAATGATTTGAACTTTAAATAAAGATGACAGCCTTTAAGCCACCCCTTTCTCAGCTAACAATATTAATTCAACGCTAGAGTGATAGGCGCTGTTTGTTAAACCGATTACCGTTTCCTCAATTTTGCCGATGCGCTCTGCCCCATCCTCCTTGTTGCAAGGGCTGCGATCGCCCCGCTGGTTGCCCTATTATTTCCTGGCCCCCGCCTTACTCATGCTGAGTCTGACGGTTTTTATTCCGGCCTTACAGGCCTTCTCCTTGAGCTTCACGCAGTACGAATACGACCTCACCGCTGTCCCCCAATGGACGGGGCTAGATAACTTTGAGCGCCTGCGCCAAGACCCGGTGTTCTGGAAAACCCTGGGCAATACGGTGCTGTATCTGGTGGGTGTGGTGCCTGTGCTGGTGATGCTGCCCCTGTTACTGGCGATCTTGGTTAACCAGCGCCTGCGGGGGATGCATTGGTTTCGGATGTTTTTCTACACGCCCGTGGTGATTTCCATGGTGGTGGCAGGGATCGCCTGGAAAGCCCTCTACAGCAACAACGGCATTCTCAACCAACTCTTGCAAAATCTGGGTTTTGCCGAGCCCATCCCCTGGCTGACCGACCCCCAATGGGCGCTGGGCAGCGTCATGGTGGTGACGATCTGGAAGGGACTCGGCTACTACATGGTGATCTATCTGGCGGGTCTGCAAACCATTCCGGGCGATCTTTATGAGGCGGCCGCTCTGGATGGCTCGGTGGGCTGGCGACAGCATTGGGATATCACCGTGCCTTTGATGCGCCCCTATCTGACCTTGGTGGCCGTAATCTCGGCGATCTCAGCGACGAAGGTCTTTGAAGAGATTTACATCATGACCCAGGGCGGCCCCCTCAACAGCTCCAAAACCGTGGTCTATTACCTTTACGAGCAAGCCTTCCAAAACCTGCAAATTAGCTACGCCTGCACCATTGGCCTCGTGCTATTTTTGATCATCTTCGGGCTCTCGCTACTCAACCTCAAGCTCTCCCAGGGTCGGGGCGCCTATGGCAGCGTGAAGTTTTAAAAGACAACGCTCACTCACCCGCTTCAACACCCGCAGGACTCAGCAATGCCATGTAGATCCCCCCGAGAACCAGGCCAAAGCCCAGGCAGTTGAGACTAGAGAGTTGTTCACCCAGGGCAACCCAAGCCAGCAGCCCCACGAAGACCGCCTCCAACGGGAAGAACAGAGAGGCCAGCTCTGAAGAGACTGCCTTTAAGCTGTACGCCGTCAACCCTTGGCCAATCACTTGGCAAAAACAGACCACCCCAGCGATCGCCAGCCAGCCGGCCATGGTCGTGGGCCAGAATACCCCTGAGCCCCAAAAGAGCAGGGGAATCAGGCTGATGCTGCCGGAGAGGCAGACCCATTGCAAAATGGTGGTGGAGGAAAAGTGCGATCGCAACTGCCCCACCAGCAAGCAATAGACCGCGAGGAGAATGGCCGAGAGCAACGCCAAACCATCACCGAGCAGATGACTCAAACTGATTTGCAGATCCTCAAAGCCGATCGTCACAACCCCTACCAGGGTAATACCCACCGCTAGCAAGAAACGTTGACTGAAATGGTGCTTAAGGAACGCCCAGCCGAGGAACGTGGCAAAGAGCGGCGAGAGATCATGCATCAAGGTTGAATTCGCCAGATTGGTATATTGCAACGAGGTGGCCCAGAGCACGAGGCAGACGACCCAGGTCATGCCTGCCACCAGAAACAAACCAATCACCTGACGGGAGGGGCAGGCCGCTGGATCAGCTTTTTTTGGCTGGGTCTCGATCGCCAAATTGTCATCCGTGGGATGGTGGGATGCCTCGGCACCCGATCGCTCGGTCTGATGCCAGAGCCAAAAGATCAACCCGGCAAACAAACACCGATTGAAAATCGTACTGACCGAGCCCATTTCTTGCACCGAAATTTTGATACAAAAGACACCGATGGCGATCGCCAGTTGCGCCAAGAGCAGCGCCAGAATAGACAGATGGGTCGCGGAGAGTTTAAACGCCAAGGAAGGCGGATAGTTGAGTCGCTGAAGTCCGACGATCATGGGAGCTGCCTCCTATATAAATGAAGAGAGGGCGAAGCCGCAATTGAGCAGCGATGGCAAACCGCTTGGGTTGGGTTCCATAACGCTAGTTTTGCCCGTTACCAAAACGGCATAACAGCGTTATTTTTGGCGCAATGAATTTGGAGGGATGAAGTTTTAAAGGTGTCAACCAGATTCGAACGTCAAACCCGAAGAATTCTGCTGTTATAAGGGCTGGGTTTCCCTGCCCTGCGGGATGTTTTTTCTGGGTGAATACAACTTGGATCTGGTATCAGTCAAGCGCAAAGCATTTTGTGGGACTACTCTTTCCGCGTACCTTGAATAGATTATCAAGAAAGAAAATGCCCAATCTCCGGACATTGTGATCCGTTTAAAACTATATATAAATCCCCATATCTCTTAACCGTTCGCAATCATCGGCCGGGGGGTACTCTCTTGGCTGACGCCTGAGCCTTACTGAGGCTCGGCGAGCTGCCAGGTCAGCTTCCGACCAGCCCCGAGGGGTACAAGCCCCGCCTCCGGAAAGGGCAATTCGTCAGGAATCTGCCACGTTGTTTTGCGGAGGGTAATTTGCTCCGTATTGCGGGGCAGTTGATAGAAATCTGGGCCGTAGAAACTGGCAAAGGCTTCGAGCTGATCCAGCGCATCCGCCTGGTCAAAAATTTCCGCGTACAAGGCCAGGGCGTGTAGGGCCGAATAGCACCCCGCACAGCCACAGGACGCCTCTTTGGTATCGCGGGCATGGGGCGCACTATCGGTCCCGAGAAAAAACTTGGAATTGCCCGAGGTTGCTGCCTGTAACAGGGCTTGACGATGGGTCTCCCGTTTCAAAATGGGCAGGCAATAAAAATGCGGGCGAATTCCTCCTTGAAACAGGCTATTGCGGTTAAACAAGAGATGTTGAGGGGTAATCGTTGCCGCCATTTTTGGCGTTGCCTGGACAAACTGCACCGCGTCGGCGGTCGTAATATGCTCTAGCACCATCCGGAGCTGGGGAAATCGCTGTCGGAGCGGCGTTAGAGATTGCTCAATAAAGACTTTCTCTCGGTCAAAGACATCCACCGTGGACTCGGTCACTTCGCCGTGGAGCAAGAGGGGCAAATCGACCTGTTGCATGGTGGCAAAAACGCGATCGCAATTGCGCAGATCCGTCACACCCAAATCCGAGTTGGTCGTAGCACCAGCGGGATAATATTTCACCGCTTTGACAAACCCGGACGCTTTGGCTGCCCGGATCTCCTCGGGGCGGGTGTTGTCGGTGAGATAGAGCGTCATCAAGGGCTCAAACCGCTGACTAGGGGGCGGGTCGGGGGGCAAGGCCGCGAGGATGCGATCGCGGTAGGCCGCCGCATCAGCCACCGATCGCACCGGGGGCTTGAGGTTCGGCATGACAATGGCGCGGGCAAACTGACGCGCCGTGTGGGGGAGCACTGCTTTGAGGGCTGCGCCATCACGGAGGTGGAGATGCCAGTCGTCGGGTCGGGTAAGGGTGAGCTGTTTCATTTGGCAATTAAATTATTGCGATCTCGTTGCCGATGCTGTCGGCGAAGTCCATGTTGTTTAACATTGGTGGCAGGCGGGGCGCCTGCGCTACGGGTCTAACCCCGGAAAAATCCCGTAGCGCGGGCATCTTGCCCGCCTCGGTTGACTGAGCAAAGTACGGTAGATTCAGGATTTCAGAAGTTAAGTTATATTTCCCCGACAGCATCAGGGACGAAACCCAACTCAAATCACACCGGGCGCAGAATGACGCCTCGATCAAAAACCTGTCCAGCGGTATCAATTCCCTGCACCCAAATTTCGTCCTCGAAGACCTCTAGAGCTGCAAAACTGAGTTGGGACACCGAATAGGCCGTCCAAGGCGATCGCCCCACCGGGCGCGTCATGGAACCTGCGCCACAAATGAGGTAGGTCGTGCCCGCGATCGCATCTGTGCGCTCGTAATGGTGCTCATGACCGTTGATGTAGAGGGGGACTTGGTGGGTTTGGAGCAGTTCCCGCAAACGCACCGCCCAGCGAGCTTCATTGACGCCATAGATTCCCGAAGCATACAGTTGATGATGCCCAAGCACCACCGGCCAAGAGGCTTTCGAGACCGCCAGTTCCTGATCCAGCCAGGGCAATTGCCGCGACCAATCGGCATTGGCATTGGTATCCAGGACGAAGAACTGGACGGGCCCCTGCATGAAACTGTAGTAGCGTTGCCCGTCCATGTGGAATTCCGGATAGGCAACCTGATCGATGCCATTGCGGGTGCGCACATCATGGTTGCCCAGCGCCGCTTGGAAGCGCACGCCGCGATCGCGCAGAGCTTGGTAGGGTTGCTCAAAGACCTGGCCAATTTTGCTGATTTCACCATTGTTATAGATGTTGTCCCCCGCCATGACCACCAGCGGGAAGGGATGGTCTTGGTGATAGGTCGCCATCGCCTTAGCGACGGCGTATTGGCCCGCTGCCCCCGTGCCCGTGTCGGCGATCGCCGCAAACCGCAACCCCGGCTCACCGCTCGGGCGTTGCCGCTCCGCGATGGAAAAACGCTGAATGTCTAAGTCCGCCGCCGACTCGGGGCTTGCGGGGCGGGGGCGTCGGCTACAGGCGGCCACCACAAACCCCAGACAGCCCCAGGCACGGTGGAAAAAGTTACGACGTTTCATGAAATTTGCTCAACTTTGCTCCGTCACTTGGGCAATAACCGGATCGAGAGGTGATAGATTTGCCCTAACGCCATTTCACCGCCTCAATTCATTTCCTACGGTACGCGATCGCGCAGGACAACGGCCATGCCAGACGAGACCCAGCAGCCCTCTACCGATTTCCCAGCAGCAACCCTTGCCCAGATCAGGGCAGTCATTCAAGATCTGGAGGTTCTCGCCAGCCGCTTGGCTGAGGCTGAATCTGAGGCTAATTCTGGAGCGGCGATCGCACCGCCCCCGGCCCTAGACACCTTGACCAACGCCGTGGCCGACTTGGTCGATGCCCTAGGTACGGATGCGCAGAAGACGAAATCCGCTGATGACACGACTATCTCCACGGCAACCGAGGCGGCAACGCGCTCCGGAACAGCCGATGCAGGAACAGCTGATTCAGAAACGGCTGATTCAGAAACGGCCAAAACTGAGACCGATGATTGGCTAGATGATAGTGAACCCGCGTCTCCCGCTCAACCGCCCCGCCCCAACCGTCTAGCCCAACTCCGAGGCCTTTGGGCCAAGGTGCTCCAAGGGATACGCTTGCTCTTGCCTGGCAATGTCAGGCAGAAGCTCCCTGATCCCGTCTTGACGGCGATCGTGGCGGGCGTGATTGTCTTCGCGCTGTGGCTCCCAGGGGCGTTGACCCGTGAGCCAATGCCCGAACCGACCGCACCCGAACCAACGGCAATAAAACCGATGCCCGACCCCGTGAGCACCTCCCCGGCTGCACCGCAAACCTCCCCTGCGCCGCCCCCGACCATTCAACCCCAACCCACAGCACCCCAAATCCCGGCGAAGCCCACTCCACCGCTGCCTCCCCAGCGTTTGACGCCCGAGCAAAACCTGATCGCCGCGATTCAGGAGCAGGTGGCCCAGATTACCGACCAATATGCTGAGGGCTTAATTCAATCCTTGCAAGTGGACTTTTTGGCCGGACGATTACGGGTAGTGATCGGTGCGGACTGGTATGACTTAAGCGGCGATCGTCAGGATCAAGTGGCATCAGAAGTGTTGTCACGGGCCCGACGCTTGGATTTCACCAAGGTGGAGATGATCGATGAAAATGAGCTGACCTTGGCCCGTAGTCCGGTGATTGGCGACCAGATGATCATTTTTCAGCGCGAGCCCTTAGGTGCAAAAGAGGTTGGGAGCTAAGGGCGTCTGCCCAAAATGGTTTTGATATTGAATCCGGTTTGTATACCCATAAAAAGTGAAGACTCAGCTTGTCGAACATCTGAGCGACCGGGGTTCTCCTGCTGGGGGGCACTTCGTGAACGACAAGTCCTGGACTGAGCCTGTCGAAGTCTCACCCCTCTGTACTTAGGCGATTTCTGGAAATGAATATACCAACCCAAGCTGAGATGGTGCGTTACGGCTATCGCCTTTAGCGAAGCCATGCCGAAGGCTATACAGCACCCTACGAGGTACATTCTTTTTGGCAAATCTCCTTAGCTTTAGCTACGTTTTGGTCTCTACCCGAATTCATTGTGCGAGAGCCGCAGACTGACATCACTTCATTTAAGAAGCCACAGAAACCTTCCCCTCGTGCGTAGTTTTAACCCACTTGAGGCGCTTGCGCCGTACCGACATCCGACTCGTTGTCGCGGGCATCACCACAAACCAATGGGTGGTGTAAATCATGCCCCGCAGAGTTTGACCCAATAGCTGCCAGAACCCGACTTTCTCGACGGTTTGGTTTTGAATGCGCATCAAACCGCGAATCATGCCGATCGCCGCAAACGAGATCATCACCATCGAAAGAGGCAGTAGTAACGGTTCATCCTGGCGCTTGAGCGTCATGAGCAGATCCGGAATCGCGGCCGTGGGGAGCACATATTGAAACCAGAAAAAATGTAAGAGATCCATGGTCTTAGCAAAACCCATCCGGTTGCTGACGATCCAGCGCCAATAGTCTAGGTAGCGTTGGTAGCCGCCTTCCGCCCAACGACTCCGCTGATGCCAGAGCGCCCGCGCCTGCGTCACTCCCTCTTCATTCACTGCGGGCACCAGACAAAAGCCAATATTCCATCGATCTAGATGTAAGCGGAAGGTGAGGTCAAGATCATCGGTAATTGTTTCTTCGTTCCAGCCGCCGCAACTGTAGAGCGCCTGGCGTCGCACAAACTGACCGTTGCCCCGCAGCTCACCAATCCCCCCACTGGCGATCCGCTGCTGCTGGAAGTAGCTATCGAGGGCCATCTCTGCCCGTTGACCCTTTGTCCAGAAGTTCTCCCCCGGATTCGCCACCGCCTTACGCACCTGCACTGCCCCAATATCCTCGGCCTTGAAGCAGGGCATCACCCGCCGGAGTAGGTCAGGCTCAACCACCGCATCGGCATCAAACACCGCAATGAATGCCCCCTGAGACTGACTCACAACTTGGTTGAGCGCGCCCGACTTGCCGCCTCCGGCATTGGCCGGACGATGAATCACCCGGAGATTGGCATAGTCTGGGGCGAGGCGATCGAGGAGTTCGGGGGTGGCGTCGGTGCTGGCGTCATTCACGACCCAAACATCGTAGCGATCGCGCGGATAGTCTAGGGTGCAAAGCTGGTTCACCAATCGCTCGATCACGGCCGCCTCATTTTTGGCAGAAACCAGGAGTGAAACGGTCGGGGCTGCGGTCAACTCGGCATCCGTTAAGGATGCAGGAATGGGATCGGGTGTAGCGAAGGCCAGACGCAGATTGTAGACCACCAACATCCCCGCAAAGCTCCAGACCAGCCAATGCCCCCAAGCGACCAGATGCAATGCAAAGACGACGCTACAGATCACCATCAGGGTGAAGGCCGCCTTGCGACGGCGGCCGCCACTGCCGCCAAAGAAGTCGCTGCGAAATTCATCTTCTTCATCTTCAGGGTCAGGCTCGACCCAGTCGGCAAAGAAGGAACTCAAGGGGTCCAGTTCAGAGTTGGCATCGGCAGAAGACCAGGGTTGTTCAGGCATAGAGATTGGGTGGGGAGAGGGTGGTAGGTCGGGCAAGAATGGGGTGAGCGATCCGAAATGAGCGACGGATGTGCGCCTGTCAAGGGTGGGGACAGGACTTTTTTTGTCTCTATTGTATCGAAGGGTTGTTACAATCCTTAGCTAAATGTTACGAGGTAGAGAGTGGATACGATCGCAGAGCTAACAGAGATGGTGCAAAGCCCGGTATGGCTCATGAATGCCCTGGCGGGCATGGTTGCTATTGTTGCCATCGAGCTGGTTCGGGATAGCTATCATGCGCTCTCCCACGTCTGGCCCCTGCTCTATCGACTCCATGTCTGGCATCATCGCGTCTTTCGTCCTGATTTATCGGTCAAGAACGAGACCATCTACCGTCAGGCCCATTGGTACAACGATGTGCCCGAGTCACTGGTAATGTTAAGTTTTGCCCTGCTCTGGGTTTGGGCGATCGCGCCCCTGGGCATTGCCCCCTGGTCGTTGAGTTTAGGCATCATCTATGCGCTGGGTTTTCTGGCCACGGGGATGGCGCGGGGCTCGGGCTGGTTGGACTGGACGGACTTCACCCATAAGGCGGGGCCGTTTGCTGCCGTACCCGCCCCCTGGCTGGTGAATCGTAGCTACCATTGGCGGCATCATTTTGATAATCAGGACGCTTACTATTGCGGCACATTAAGTATTGTGGACAAAATTTTAGGAACAGCCCTTTCGCTCAAGGGCAAACGCATTGCTGTAACCGGGGCATCAGGCACATTGGGGCGAGCTTTGCTCCAGGTCTTGAGCGATCGCGGCGCAAAGGTTACGGCTTTTACCTCTGGCACGGAACCGATTACGCTTGCCGGACAAGCTACCCCGATTCCCACCTTCACCTGGAGCGTGGGCCAGGAGGCGGAGTTGGCTGCTGAGTTGGAGAATATTGATATTTTGATTCTCAATCATGGGCTCAACGTCCATGGCCAGCGGGATGAAGGGGCGATCGCCCGCTCCTATGAAGTCAATGCTTTCTCCCATTGGCGCTGGCTAGAGCTGTTCCTAAAGACCGTGAAAACAAACAAAGACATTGCGACTAAGGAGGTTTGGCTCAATACCTCCGAAGCGGAAGTGATGCCAGCGGTGAGCCCGTTGTATGAGTTGAGCAAGCGGGCGATCGGTGATTTGGTGACGCTCAAGCGTTTGGATGCGCCCTGTGTGATTCGCAAGCTGATCCTGGGCCCCTTTAAGAGCAACTTGAACCCCATTGGTGTCATGTCTGCCGACTGGGTGGCCCAGCAAATTGTGAGCCTGGCGGTGCGGGATGTACGCAATATTATCGTCACGATCAATCCCCTCACCTATTTACTGTTTCCGCTTAAAGAGTTGCGCGTTTCCCTCTATTTCCGCTGGTTTAGCCGGGGGAAGATCAAAAAATAGGTCAGGTAAATAATTAGGGTAGGCAAATATCAATGTTTACGCTTAGATATGCACTCCGACGGGGTGGCCCCAAGCGACTCAATGTGACCCATGAAGGCAAATGGCACAACACCGTTTTAACTATTGACGATACGGAAATTGGTACATTTGCGAATCAAAAAGCACTGAAGAAAGGGGCTCGCTTCACATTAGAAGATGACTCCATGCTTGAGGTCAAACTGGTTCGCGCCGGTCTCCGGATTCGTCGTAATCGTCAGCCAATTCCCGGTTCATCAGACTATTCAAAGGGGAATGATATCGTAGCGGTTTTTGCAGTTGCGTCTGCTGGAATAATCAATCTTTTTCGAACTTTAGTAGTCTTAACATTAATCCTATCGAATGCTGTTTTTGGAGTTGACGTTTTTGCAAACCTTGGTCTTGTTACTCCTAATTTGGTAGTGATTGCTTTGGGGGCTTTGTTTGAAGGTCTGATCTTTGTAGGTCTGAGCTTTTTGATCTCAAAGTACTCATCAATGATTGCCCTGATCGCAGCGATCGCTCTCCAAACCACTAGTATTGGACTGAGTTTTGTAGCCGTTGTCCAAAGTACCAGCAGCGATGGCAACTTTATCATTTCGTTTCAGATCATGATTCTCTTCGGAATGCTTTGGGGTGTCTCTGGGCTGCAAAAATTCAAGACGGAGAAGACAGCACTTCAAGCAAAAGACACGGCTTAGACTTCGTCCAAACCGTAATCACCCCAAGGCAATGGGTCGTCACTCCTCTCGACCCGAGGCACGATAGTAGATCGCGGTTTGTCCCGCTGCATCCAAAACTTCACCCTGGTTGACCGTGGCATACAATAGCCAACGATCGCCACAGAGAGTCCGTTTGCTGGTGCTACATTCGAGATAGGCAACGGCATCGGTCAGGATGAGGCCGCCCTGTTCGGTTCGGCTCGTTTCCACAGTGGGGGAGGCGGTGGGGTCTTTAATGTAGTCTCGGGAAAAATATTGCCGCAGGTTCTTGCCGTCTTGGAGGAGATTGAGCAAAAACGAGCTGCCCGGTTCAATGACCTCGGCGAGACCTTCTCGATTGGCGATCGCCACCACAATGCCGGGGGGGCTAAAGGAGGCTTGGGTCACCCAAGAGGTGAGAAGGCTGCGATAGCCTTCTGAGGTTTGATAAGTGAGCACACAAAGCGAACCGACCACTCGTCCCATTGCCTGAGCGGTGCGATCCACATTCGCCGTGACGAGCGGCCGGGCAAATCCCCGTGCTTTCTGGTTCTTTTGCAGGGCTTTGGCAAAGGTAACGCCCGACTCAACACAGGTTTCTAAAACGTCTGGCGTGGGGCTAAACCGAATCCGCAGCGTCTCGAAGCCGAACTGAAAATTGGCATCTTTGAGCTTATTTTCGATCAGGTCAATGGCTTCGCCACTCCAGCCGTAGGAGCCAAAAACACCCACCAGTTTACGTTTGGTGGCGGTAGTTAGAATCAAGCCCAATGCCATCTGAATCTGCATGGGCGCATGACCGCCCAAGGTGGGGGAGCCAATGATGATGCCATCGCATTCATCGAGCAGGGTTTCTAAGACCTGGGGCTCAACGGCTTCACAATTAATCCCTTCCACCTGAATGCCTTCCTGAATCAGGCCTTGGGCGATCGCATCGGCGGCGGTTAACGTATTGCCGTAGGCCGAAGCGTAGAGCAAAGCAACCCTCAGACTTTGCTGATCCTGCTCGGCACACCATTGCTCATATTCGGTGGCGAGTCGGCTCAAACTGTAGCGAATCAGGGGGCCATGACCCGGCCCATAGATCCGTGCGGGATAGTCCGCAATGCGCGCTAAGGCTTCTTTGGTTTGCTTCGCCTGGGGAGCAAATAGACAGTCGAAGTAATAGCGGCGATCGGCTTGAATTTTCTTCCAATCGGCGTCCCACAGGTCATGCCCACAAAGATGGGCCCCAAAGAGCTTATCCGTAAACAGAATTTGGGTGTGATGATCGTAGGTACAGATGCCATCGGCCCAGCGGGGACTGGGCACGAACGAAAATTGTAGGGTGTGGTTGGGGCCAATCGTGAGGGTATCGCCGCCCCGCACTACCTGGATGCGATCGCCCCAGTCCGGCCGGGCTTGCTTGAGGGCGATCGCCGCTGGTTTAGAACAAACGATCATGGCCTGGGGCATCTGGGCGAGGAGCAACTGTAAGGTGACAATCCGGTTGGGGTTCACGTGTTGCGCAATCACGGAGGTGATTTCGGTCATGGCCCCAGTTTGGCTCAAGGCCTCAATGAACAACTGGGAAAAAGAGGCCCCTGGTGGGTCAATCAACACCGTTTGTTCTGCGCGGATTAAGTAGGCGTTGGCGGTCGTGCCTAACTCACGGGCATATTCCACCTCAAACTTGAGGCGATCCCAGGTGCGCGATCGGAGCACCCAGGTTTGGGTCGCAATTTCTTGAACTTGCACATCTCGCAGGCGATCGGATTGGGAAGAATTCGGTAAATTTTGAGCCGGTGTAATCATGAGGGTTTTCGGATTCAGCGTTCAGGGTTGAGCGTGGGGGAGTCTGCGTTTTAGCCCAGCATCCCCTCTCGGGAGGGGCGGTCTCGCATAGCGACGACCGGGGTGGGTCGGGTGTCGGCCCATCATGCAGCTTTTGTTGCTGAGAAGTTCAGCGTTTAGGGGTCAGAAATTGAGTGATGTGAGGGTTAGAACCGGGCCGGAACTGGGGCATGGGCGGATGAGTCCGGACTCATTTCATTGCGACGGCGTTTAGAAATCGCCTGCTCAGGATCAACGCCATCAAAGGTGGGGGGGAGCCAAACCCGCACCACCAACAGCAACGCGAGGGACGCTAAAAAGACACAGGTCGCCAGGACTTGAATCCAAGGGGTTTCTAAAATTCCCCGCACAATCACTTCTCGGAGTGCCGAAACAATTGACACTTCCACCGTGACGCCGATCGAAACCCGCTTCTCACGCAGGTAAATAATCAACAGGCGAAACAGCTCCACTAAAATTAAGAGGAAGAGAATATCAGCGGTCACAGCCTGCAATTCTAAGGGCGGCAAGAGGGACATGAACATATCTCGTAACTGCAACACCATGAAGCTAAATAGGCCGATGCAGAGGCAGACCACAATCAGGTCTTGCACCAATTCGAGGCAATTAACCAGATTACTGCGGTTGATCCATCGCAATTGTTTGGGTAGAAATGGCTCTTGAGGATTCATTTTTTCTCCAGGAAGTGAGGGTAAATGCAAAGCATAGGGAGAAATAACCTGCTGTTTTTCCGCGGGCAGGCGGTTACTGAGCGGAGTCGAAGTACATCTTGCCCGCCACGAGAATCAGCCTTCGTTTCTGTGTTCATACAATCCGGATTCAGTATTAATAGTGGTTCCCCACCTTGCGACGATGCACAGCGGTAAGCGCATCGAGCTTGGAGACGCGGCCCACTTCTGCCTCGCTATAAATCAGCCAATGATCATTGCAATCCAGGCGATGGGTAATGTGGCATTCTAAGTAGGCAAGGGCATCGGCTAAGATGTTGGCGCCGTTCTGGGCGGGATACACTTTCACGCCCTCAAAGCGATCGCTACCGGGGGGAAAACGCTTGAGAAAATGCCGCATCAGATGCTGAACATTGTCTTCTTCGAGAATATTGAGTACAAAGCGATCGCCCACCTGGAGCAAAGATTCAATCGCGCGATCCTTGGCCACCGCAACCGCTACTCCCAAGGGCTCTAAGCTCGCCTGCGTCACCCAAGAGGCAAGCATCGCACTCGCAACCCCATCCTTCTGGGCAGTGAGAATATAGAGCCCGCCACTGAGCCGCCCCAGCGCCCGTTCGAGATCCGTATCGATCGCCTTGAGCTTCTTAATCGTGCGATCGCGGGTGAGCCATTGACCGAGGTCAGTTCCGGCTTCTTCGCAATGCTGCAACAGAGACTGATCCGGGGCTTGTTTAACCAGGATGGGCGGAAACGCTTCAATTAAGCCGATCTCCTGTAATGAATTTCGCAGCGGGTAAATGGGTTCATCTTCACCGCCGCCCGACTCAAACAAACCGATCGACTGCTTGGCTCTCAGGCTCGTGAGAATCGTACTGAGGGCTGCTCGGGCGTTAGCTTGATTCGATTGGGCGGGCATCCCCACGACAATGCTCTGAGCCATTTGCACCAGGTCACGGATGTCGTGGGTTTCCGCAGTCCCTAAATCGATACATTCCACCTCAACCCCGGATTTAATAATCCCTCGGGCGATCGCTTGGGCCAGCAATTCGCCGTGACCATAGTCTGCTTCATAGAACACGGCGGCAAATTGACTTGTTTTCATCCGCCCCTCGCTCCAGTTGCGGTAGAGACTGAGCCATTGGGGAATATGGTTGCGCAGCAGCGGGCCATGGCCGGTGGCAATGGTTTGAACATTGAACTTGGCCATGCGCTTCAAGGCACTCAAGACGGAGCGGGCATTCGGCCCCATCAAACAGTCGTAATAATATTGAAAGTGCGGGACTAGCAGATCGAGTTCATCGTCGTAGACCAAATCATTGCAATAATGCATCCCAAATACATCGCAGGTGAAGAGAATCTGCGTCTTGGCATCGTAGGTCAAGATGGTGTCGGGCCAATGCAAATTGGGGGCGGAAATAAACGTGAGTTCATGGCCTTGACCAAGATCGAGGCGATCGCCCTGTTTCACCTGTTGTGACTGAAACGGCTCGTGCACCATATTCTCCAGGAACTGAATGGCCACCTTAGCCCCCACAATCGTCACCTGAGGCGCGACGGCCAAAATGTCTTTAATGAGCCCACTGTGATCCGGTTCGGTGTGGCTGACAACTAAATAATCGAGCTGGGATAGATCAAAATGCTCGGCGATCGCCGCTTGATAAAGGTCTTGAAACTTGATGTGGCTCGTATCGACGAGGGCCGTTTTTTCGCCCTGAATGATAAACGAGTTGTAGGTTGTGCCATTATCCAGGTCGAATTCAATATCAAAGCGATCGCGATCCCAATCGAGACAGCGAAGGGCGATCGTCTGGTCGCCAATCTCTTGAGATTGAACGGTACAGCGTCCCGGGGTCGAAGCAGGGGGTATCGGTGCAGAAAGTGTTGTTGTCATGAGTGCTCCTGGAAGTGAACACCTTAATTCTGAACCGATAACCAGAAACTGTAAAATGTCAATGCTTTATTCAAAATATAAGATATTTATATAAAAAAGTAAATATTTGATATTTTTGAATAATGCTTGGGGCAGTCTCTGGCTCCTAGCCGTGATGATTCATTCGTTTCGTCAAGAGGGTTAGCGACGCTGCAATCTAGCTTGCGTGGACGCAAGCTATTGCGCCCCTACGACAAAAAACGCCAACCTGTAGAGGTGGCTTGCGTCGGCCCTAATCCCCTTGTGATCCTGAATCCGTTTGGGTTCCACCCAGAAGCCAAGACCCTGCAGGGCAGGGAAACCCAGCCCCTACCGCAGGCAAATTCTGTCGGTTTAACGTTCGGATTCGTTAGAACATCTGACGGAAGCCTAAACCCTTGGCTCGTAAGCAATAAAGCCGATCGCATTGGTAGATCAGATTGGCTGCCCCTGCCCGCAGCATTCCCCCTTCTGCGTACCCCTTTCGAGAGAGTTTTCGGTTCAGCCTGCCCCGAATCCCCCCCGATTGAGCGATGTGAAACTCGTCTTGAATTTGGTGTGATAGGAATTGAAGACAAGAAACGGAGCATTTATGCAAACGGTAAATATTGGCCTCAACAACCAGCAACGACAGAGTGTAATTGAACTGCTCAACACTACTTTGGCAAATCAATATCTGTTGCTGATTAAAACCAAGAAATATCATTGGGATGTTGTGAGTCCTCAGTTCATGACCCTGCACGAGCTATGGGAGCAGCATTATCACACCCTGACCGAAAACATTGACCAGACCGCCGAGCGGATTCGGATGTTGGGCGGATATCCTGTGGGCACAGCAGCCAGCTTTATTCGCTATGCCTCCTTGCGGGAGCACCCTGGTGATCTGCCGAGCGTCACAGAAATGGTCTCGCGCCTGCTGTTGGATCACGAGTTCATCGTGCGGGAGTTGCGCGACACCATTACCCAAAGCGCCTCTATCCACGGTGATGAAGGTACGGCGGACTTCTTGACCGGACTCCTGCGTCAGCACGAAGAGATGGCTTGGATGCTGCGCTCTTTTATGGAGGGTGAAAGCCTTAAATCTGATGGCACACGCAGCCAAGTCGCTGCTGTTGCGAACTAAGGCTGCGCTGCGCCGATTAGATGAGTTGCGCAGTTGGGCATTGAAGACTGTTAAAGGCTTCAGGGGTGGGCGATGTCTCCCCTATATCTCCCCTGCACGATGCCCACAGCAACACCTACCGTGAGCTGGGTTACAGGCTGCTGATTCATATCCGTTCGACAGTCCCAACGCTCACCTTTACATTTCACTACGGAGGACTTTATTCCTTATGTCTACGACGACCATCAACAAGACCCAAGAACGCACTTTGAGCGCCATTTTCCAACAGGAAAGTCAGGTGGAGCAAGCCATTCGCCGCCTGCTTGACCGAGGGATTGAGCGCGATCGCATCTCGGTGATGGGCCGCAACTTTGAGTCCCAGACGCGCATTTCGGGTTTTATCACTAAGAAAGACGTGATCTTGGGCGGTCTGCGCACGGGGGCGATCTTTGGTTCACTGTTTGGCTCATTGCTCAGTCTACTCACGGGTGTCGGTGTGCTGTTTATCCCCTTCGTGGGTTCAGTGGTTGCCGCCGGGCCGATCACGTCACTGCTGCTCGGGGCAACGACCGGGGCGATCGCTGGCGGTGTAGGTGCAGGTTTAGCTTCCGCCCTCACCACGCTGGGGATGCCCGAGGAGAAAGCGGCCATCTACCAGACCCGTGTGCAAGCCGGAGAATTCCTGCTGATGGTGGATGTCTCGGCGGAGCGTTCCGGTGAGTACCAACTGTTGCTAGAGAACGCGGGGGGTCAAGAGATCCATATTGCCGAGCGATCGCTAACCCGAGCTTGTCCGGGGCGCTGTGAGTCGGTGGAAGAACTCTCCCCCGAGGTGCGCAATCACCTCTCCGAAGCGGCTCAAGTGCGGTTCCAGGAACGCTATAACGCGGTCTACGACGATACGGAAAGCGCGATCCGTGCCGAAGAAGCGGCGTGGCAGACCATCTATGAAGAGTTTGAGGAAGACGAGCAAGGTGTTTGGTCGAAGCAGAAGGTTTCTGCCTAGAATCATTTCAACCCTACCCATTGCATAGCCCCCGGGTCTAGCTGAATTCTCAAGGGGAGCGGCGCTGCCCACTGGTGTAAACTTAAGCCTGAAA